>CAJCIN010000116.1 GCA_903970385.1 Rhodospirillales bacterium
CGAAGCGCACGAACCGGCCGTCGTCGTCGACTCCCGCGTCCGCGAGACCGGCCTCCGCAAAGATGCGCACGGCCGCGGCCACGGTCGAGCCGTCGACCATGTCGAGTTCGAGCGTCCGCGCCACGTCTTCGTGCGTCATGCGCAGTACGTCGGTCGTCACGAGGCGACGCATGCCGCGGTACAGTTCGCGCAGGACCTCGAGCGATGGGGCGCTCCGCGCGATGATGAAGTCGTTGATCCGCCGGTCGGAGTCGCCGTAGAGCAGATGGATGCGCGCCGGCTCTCCGTCGCGGCCGGCGCGACCGGCCATCTGATTGAATTCCGTGAAATCGAAGTTGAGATGGTACAGCACGACGTTGCGGACGTCCGGGAGATCGATGCCTTCGCCGAACGCCGACGTCGCGACGATCGTGCGGACGACGCCCCGCCGGAAGAGATCCTCGACGCGCAAGCGCTCCGGCCCGGGCACGCCCGCGTGATAGAACGCGACCGAGTCGCCGATGCGCGCGCGCAGACGCTCGGCGAGCTTCGCGACCTCGGCGCGCGAATTGCAGTACACGATCGCCTTGCCTTCGCCGAGTTCGCGTGCGAGGTACGCGTTCTTGTCGGTCGTGTTGCGTGCGTCGACCACGTGCAGGTTCTCGCGGATCGTCGGATCGATCACCCACGACTCGATCGCGAGCGCGCGCCGGATCGCGGCGAACGCTTCGGCATTCGCCGTTGCCGTGAGCGCCAAGACCTGGCGTGCGCCGAGCTCGCGCACGAGCGTCCCGAGCGTGCCGTACGCGGCGCGGTGATTCGATTCGAAGATGTGGTGCGCTTCGTCCACGACGACGAACGCCGGACGATTGCACGCGCGCAGAAACGCGTCGCGATGGTACGTCGCGAACTCGGGCGTCGAGAGGATCACGTCCCACGAGCCGTCGTCGAGCGCCGCGTCCAGCTCCGCGCGTTCGCCGCCGTCGATCGCTCCGTTCGCGCGCAGTACGCGCAATCCGAAACCGTCGAGCCGGCGCGTTATCGCCTCGTATTGGTCGTTCGTGAGGGCGCGCAACGGATAGAAGACGATCGTCTTCTCGCCGCGGGCGAGCGCGCGTTCCGCCGCGGGGAGTTGGAAGCAGAGCGATTTGCCGCGACCGGTTCCGAGAACGGCGAGCAGGTTCGCACCGGTCGCCAAACGCGCGAGCACGCTCGCCTGCGCCTCGCGCAGCGGCCGTTCGCCGATCAGCGCGCGACGCAGTGCGTCGGTGTCGGCCGCGCCCGCGGAGCGCGCACCCGCACGCGCGGCGAGCGGCTCCGGCGCTTTCGCACGCGTCCGCCGAACGCGGATGTTGACGCCGATATTGCGCTCGCCGCCGCCCGTGATGCTGCCCACGACGGCCGAGTAGCGGTCGCCCCCGTCGACGTTCGGCGAGATGCGGCGTGCGATCTCGCGCCGCACGTAGCCGAGCTGGAAACGCCCGTAGCGCACTTCGAGCGCGTTCGGATCGTGCGGATTCTCCGGCTCGCGAACGAGCTCGAGCGGGTCGCCGGGCGCGAGCCCGGTGACGAGACCTTGCCGGCCTTCGAAGCTCACGCCGACGACTTTCGTGTAGAAATCGTCCGCCTCGCCGATCGACGCAAAACGATCGCGGACGAGAAACGCCTCGCGCTTCGAGAACAGCTCGGCGAGGAAGACGGCGTCGTCCGACGGCGCCGGCTTCTCGGTCTCGGTCCCGTCTCCGACGTCGTTTTCGGCGTCGTCGAAATGCGCGAGAAGCCGCTCGAGAGCGGCTTCGGAAGCGGTGGGCGGCGGGAGCCGGCGCCCGTTAGTCGCGCTTGGCGGGCGTGGGCGGTTGGACGGGTTCGGTTTCGTCGGCATCGTCCAGGTTCAGGCGGATCTCTTCGTGTCCGAGCGTCAGATCGCGCTCGTGAACGCCCGCGTTCTGTGCGTCGAGCGGATCGAGTTCGCGACCGTATTCGTCGATGCGATCGTGGTCGGGATCGAGATCGTGTTCGTACGCGTGCTCGGACACGAACTCTTGCGCGGCGAGCGCCTCGACTTCGTCGACCTCGTCGTAGTCCGTCTCTTCGTACGCGTAGTTTCCGTCGCCGGGAGCGAGCACGCCCGGAGGCGGCTCGATCCGCTTGCGCTTGTAGCGCGCGGGACCGCCGGGCGGCCGGCCTGCGGCGACCTTCTTCCGGCGTTCCTTGCGCGCGGCGAGCACCTCTTCACGCGAAATGCCGGCCGACGCTTGCGCGCGCGCCTCGGCGACCGTGCGCGGACGGTCCGCGGCGGCTTCGCGCGCGAGTTGCCGGCGCCCGGCTTCGGATTTCATTTGGCGTTCGCGCAGCACGTTGACGAGCGGCGCGGAGTAGAAGATCGAGTGGTAGCCGCCGGAGCAGATACCGACGAGCAACGCGAACGCGAAGTTCTGCAGGCTGGCGCCGCCGAACGCGAGCAGCGCGACGAGCGTGATCACGACGGTCGCGAGCGTGTTGAACGAACGCGTCATCGTCTGGAGGATCGACGTGTTCACGATCTTCGCGTACGGCTCGCCCTTCATCACGCGGACGTTCTCGCGAATACGGTCGAGGATGACGATCGTATCCATGACCGAGTAGCCGATGACGGTCAGCACCGCGGCGAGGAAGGCGTCGTCGGCGCGTTTGTCCGCGATTGCGTAGATGCCGATCATCATCGCCGCGTCGCGCACGAGCGCGATGACGACGACGAGACCGAAGATGTAATTCCAGCCGAAGCGGAACGCGATGTACAGGAACTGGATGACGATCGCGATGACGAGCGCTTCGCCCGCCTTGATCAAGTATTCGCGGCCGAGCGACGGGCCGACGGCCTCGATGGACGATTCCTTACGGTCGACCGGTGCGATCTTGCCGAGCGCCGTCCATACCCGCGGCGTGTTGTCGCCGAAGTCGGTTTGTGTCTCGATCGTGTAGCGCTCGTTCGGCTGCGCGTCCGAAGCCTTGCCGACGGTATTGACGCGCGCGTCCGTGACGCCGAGTCCCGTGAAGACCTGTTGCACCTGCGGCGCCGTGACCGGCTGCGTGAACTTCGCCGTGACGTTCGTGCCGCCCGTGAACGAGAGGCCGAGTCGCAGCGCGTGCGACGGCTGGAAGCCCCCGCCAGGCGCCGTGAAGCTGTGCACGGCGAGCGCGACGACGCCGAGAAAGATGATCGCGTACGAGATCAGCGAGACGGTGCGGAACCAGCCGACGACGTTCCAGTTGAGGCGGCGGAAGATCATGCTACGCTCCGTACACTTTCGGATTCTCGACGAGCTCGTTGTCGACGACGAGATCCATCAAGAAGCGCGTCACGAAGGTCGCCGTGAAGAGCGAGAACGCCGTGCCCCAGAAAAGCGTGTACGCGAAGCCTTTGACCGTGCCCGTGCCGAGCATGAAGAGCACGCCCGCACCGACGATCGTCGTGAAGTGGCTGTCGAAGACCGCCGTGAACGCGCGCTTGAAGCCGATCGCGACGGCTGAGCGCAGCGACTTGCCGGCCCAGATCTCTTCTTTGAACCGCTCGAAGATCAGCACGTTCGCATCGACGGCCATGCCGACCGACAAGACGAAACCCGCGATGCCGGGCAACGTGAGCACGGCGTGCACGCCGGCGAGTAAGCCGAGGAGCATCAGCACGTAGACGACGAGCGCGATGTCGGCGAGGAAGCCCGGCAGGCGGTACACGACGAGCATGAAGAGCAGCACGAGCCCGAGGCCGGCGATCGACGCGTAGAGCGACATCTGGAGATCGACCTTGCCGAGCGTCGCGCCGACCGTGTCGTTCTCGATCACGGTGACGGGCACGGGCAAAGCGCCGGCGTTGAGATCGTTCGCGATGCGGATCGTGTCGTCTTCGGTGAAGTTGCCGGTGATCTGGCCCTGATCCGTGATCACGCCCTGGATCGTCGCCGCGGACACGTACTTCTTGTCGAGGAAGAATCCGAGCAGCTTGCCGAGATTCGCTTGCGTCAGCTGGCCGAACTTCTTCGGATCCTTCGTCTCGAACTCGATCTGCCAGCTGCCGCCGCTCTGGCTCGGCGCCGACGCGGCGCTCTTGAGATCGGCGCCGCTGTAGACGATCGGGCCCGAATCCTTGTACGCGCCGTTCGGATCGTTCGCGTACTTCTTGTCCGCGTTCGCGCGCTGATCGACGGTCGGCGGGATGATCTTGAAGTCGAGCTTCGCCACTTCTTTGAGCGCGCGAACCGCTTCGTCGGGGTTCTTCACGTTCGGCAACTCGACGAGAATCCGGTCCGCGCCGACCGTCGTGATCTGCGGTTCCGAGACGCCGAGCCCGTTGATGCGCGCGTCGATCACCTGCTCGACCTGCCCCTGGATCTGCGACGTGATGCGCGGAACCTCGGGGGTCGGATTCAACTGCAAGAGGACGCGGACGCCGCCTTGCAGGTCCAGTCCGAGCTTGATCTTGTGTTGGATCGGGAGCACGAGATAGAGGCAGAAGGCCACGATCGCGGCGATGAAAACGCCCGTCACCCAGGGTTTAAGTTTGAGCCACATAGATAGAAACAGACCCCAAGGGAGGGGAGAACCCGCGTATTGTAGCAGGGTCGCACAAGCCCGTCAAACCGTTTCGGAGGCCATCCCGATGTTGGATGTCAAGACCGTCGACGCCGGTTTGTTACAGTCGCGATATCGCTTGACCAAGCAACGCGCCGCCGTCTTGCGCGCGCTCGGCGACGGGACGCACCTCTCCGCGGAGACGATCCTCGAGCGCGTGCGCGCCGAGATGCCGGGCGTCAGTCTCGGCACGATCTACCGGACGCTCGACATCCTGCGCGAGATCGGTCTCGTGCAGGTCTTCTCCTTCGGCGGCATCGCGGCACGGTACGAGGCGACGCTCGAAAAGCACCACCACATGCTCTGCACCGATTGCCGCTCGCTCGTGAACGTTCGCATCGACGCGCTCGGAGAGATCGCGCGCGCGATCGCGTCCCACGAGGGCTACTCCGAAATCGATTTCGCGATGACGATCGTCGGGCGTTGCGCGGGCTGCACGAAACGGGCGGTAACCGCCGCTACGTAGGAACGCTCCGCGCATTGCAGGCGCGTTTTTGCGCGGCTGCAATGCGGGAGACGCGCTCAGCGCTTTACGGGTGCGGCTGCGGCGCGTGCCTTCGCCGCGGTGGTGAGGTTCGTGCTCGTGAGTCCGACGGCGACCGTCGTCACCGTCGTCGACGAGAGCGCACCCGTCTTGAGGCTGTAGTTCTGCGTGGTCGTCGTCGACGCGCGACAGACGTTCAGGCCGTTCGAGTTGTAGTTCTGCATCGTCGTCGCCGTCACCGATCCGTCGATGACGTTGACGTCGGAGGTCGCGCCTCGAATCTCGATCACGTTCGGATATGCCGAGAGCGCGGGGCAGCCGGCGGGTAGCGATGTGGCGGGGCCGACGACCGTGACGGTATCGGTGCCGAGCGGCGTGGGCGGCAGGCCTGCGCCGGGGTAGTAGTCGGCGATGGTCGCGCTCGTGCCGTTGGTCGTCACAGGAATCACGTAACCGCTGCCCGAGACGGCCGGAACGGCGACAATCCGCGTGAAGGGCGTCGGGCCCGTCTCGTTCTCCGTCGCGGACCCGTTGGAGTTCTCCGTTACCGAAAGCGCATCACCGTTGAACACCGTGCCGGTCTCGCTGAACGAGTCGTCGGCGTCGTACGACGTGGTCGTGTTCTCCGTCTCCGTCCCACCGGCCATGCCGTCGCTCGCGACGTTCGTGGTGGTGTGCGCGAGTGACGGGTCGAACGAGTTTGCAGAGACGAGCGGATAGATTTGCTGAATCTGTGCCGGCGAATACGTCGAGGTCGTGCTGAGCGTGTACGCGCCCGTCCCGCCGGCTGCGACGGCACTTTCATCGGTGCCGGTCTCGGCCTCGACCGCTTGTGCGAGCGTGACGGTCTCCGAACCACTCGAGCCGGGTGAAAGCGTTTCGTAGTCGTCGAAGGTCTGCGTCGCCGGCGCGATGCCGGCAGTGGCGCGCGTGTTCGCCGTATAGGTAAGGACACGATGCAGGTCGAGCGGGGCGGGTGCACCCGACGCTGAGGTCGAGACCGTATCGGTCTCTGCGACCGCGTACGATGCACTCGAATTCGACTGCGTCGCCGACGGGCTCGCATAGGTGACGACGACGGTCTGCGTGCCGGCGCGTTGATTGATCTCGCCCGGGACGAGGATCTGCAGTGTCGCGCTTTGCGTCGGGGTTGCGGTTGGGACGGGCGCGGGCGATCCACCGCCTCCACCGCCGCACGCGGCGAGCGCGACGAGCGCGAAGGGCGCGGCGAACGACGCCGGACATCGAGATGTAGCCATGATGAGTCTCCACGATAACAAATGGATAGCGAGCGCACTTCTCAGAACGCGCGACCGTCCATCGCGAAACGTGCGAAGTCTAATCGATCGATAATAATCATCGAGGCCGGACGAAAAGGCGTGACGACGGCTACGAAGGAACGCTCTCGCCGCTTTCGAGGACCATCGCCGGCCGCAGTTCGATTTCCGCGGGTATCTCTCCGAACGAAAAGACGTCCACGCGAAAACCGAAC
>CAJCIN010000117.1 GCA_903970385.1 Rhodospirillales bacterium
TGACGACCTTGGCGACGCGATTGACGCGTACGACCGTCTCTTCGATTCCCGAGTTGTCGCGATCGCGACCGCCACGATAGTTCATATAGTCTTCCTAAAACTCCAGGCCCGCTTCGCGAGCCGCTTCCGCCAATGCCGCGACGCGGCCGTGGTACTTGAGACCGCTCGTGTCGAACACGACCGTATCGATGCCGGCGGCTTTCGCCTTCTTGCCGATCGCTTCGCCGACGCGGCGCGCCGCTTCGACGTTCGAGAGCGCGGATTCTCCGGCGAGCGACTTCTCGCGCGTCGACGCCGCGACGAGCGTGTGGCCGCGCGCGTCGTCGATGACCGTCGCGTAGATGTGGTGGAGCGTTCGATGGATCTGCAAGCGGGGACGCTCGGCCGTGCCGATGACCTTCTTGCGGAGCCGCGCGTGGCGTTTGACGCGCTGCAGGTTCTTGCTGATCATTTCTTACCGGCCTTGCCCGCTTTACCGAGCTTCTTACGAACGACTTCGCCTTCGTAGCGAATGCCTTTGCCCTTGTACGGCTCGGGCGGCCGCAGGTCGCGGATCTCGGCCGCGATCTGACCGACGCGCTGCTTGTCGATGCCGTCGACGTGGATCTTGGTCGTGCCCTCGACCGCGAACGAGATGCCCTGCGGCGCGGGATACGACACGGGGTGCGAGTAGCCGAGCGTCAAGTTCAGGTTCTCGCCGGACTTCGACGCGCGATAACCGACGCCCTGAATCTCGAGGCTCTTGCGGAAGCCCTTGGAGACGCCCTCGACCATGTTCGCGACGAGCGTCCGCGTGAGGCCGTGCGCGGAACGGTGTTCCTTCGCATCGCCGTTGCGCGCGACGACGACGTCGCCGCCGTCGACGGTCACCGTGACCACCGGCAGCACGTGCTGCGAGAGTTCGCCTTTGGGACCCTTGACGCGAACGACGTGGTCGCCGACTTCGACGGTGACCTTCTCCGGGATCGCGACGGGAAGTTTTCCGATTCTAGACATACTTAATTACCACACGTACGCGAGGACTTCACCGCCGACGCCCTCGCGCTTCGCGCGTTTGCCGGACATGATGCCCTTGCTCGTCGACATGAGTACGAGGCCGAGGCCGCCGAGCACGCGCGGGATCTCGCCGCGGCCGGTGTAGACGCGGAGACCCGGGCGGCTGATGCGACGCAGACCCGTGATGACTTTCTCTTTCTCGGGACCGTACTTGAGCGTGACGCGGATCGTGCCTTGCGGGCCGTCCGGCAGACGCTCGACGGAGCGGATGAAGCCCTCCTCGCGGAGGATCTCGGCCACGGCGACCTTCATCTTCGAGGCCGGGATGTCGACCACGTCGTGATTCGCCGTGTTGGCATTACGAATGCGCGTGAGCAAGTCGGCGATGGGATCGGTGATGACGCCCATGGCTTACCAGCTCGCCTTCGTGATGCCGGGAATGAAGCCGCGGTGCGCGTTCTCACGGAAGCAGATGCGGCAGAGGCCGAACTTGCGATAGTAGCCGCGCGGGCGGCCGCACGCGAGGCAGCGATTGTGCTGCCGCACCGCAAACTTCGGCGTGCGCTTCGCGCGTTCGATCGAAGAAGTCTTAGCCATTTGCCGCGCGCTCCTTTTGCAGCGGGAGACCCATCTGCGTGAGAAATTCCGTCGCTTCTTCGTCGGTCTTGGCCGTCGTCACGATGACGATGTCCATGCCCCGCATCTTGTCGACGCGATCGAAATTGATCTCGGGGAACACGATCTGCTCCCGGAGACCGAGATTGTAATTGCCGCGGCCGTCGAACGACTTGCGGTTGAGACCGCGGAAGTCGCGGATGCGGGGCAGCACGATGTTGAAGAGCTTGTCGAGGAACACGTACATCCGCTCGCCGCGCAACGTCACCTTACCGCCGATGTTCATGCCCTCGCGGAGCTTGAACGCGGCGATCGACTTCTTCGCCTTCGTGATGATCGGCTTCTGACCCGAGATCGTCTCGAGCTCTTTCATCGCGACGTCCAGAACCTTCGAGTTCTGAATCGCCTCGCCGACCGACATGTTGATGACGACCTTGTCGAGCTTCGGCACTTGGTGCACGTTCGAATAGCCGAACTTCTCGATGAGCTTCTGCTTGACGTCCGAATCGTATTTCTCGCGCAGACGCGTGATGGCCATGACTTAACGCCCCTTCGCCGGCGCGAGGAATTCCTCGCCCGAACGTACCGCGACGCGCACGGTCTCGCCGTTGTCCTTGCGGATGCGGCGCACGCGCGTCGGAAGATCTGTCTTCGGATCGATGACCTGCAACGCGCTGAGCGGAATCGGCGCTTCCTTTTCGAAGATGCCGGCCGATTTCGCTCCGTCGGTGCCCTGTTTCGAATGGCGCTTCACGACATTGAGCCCCTCGACCGTCGCCGTGCCGTCTTTCGGAAACACGGCCTTGACGGTTCCGCGTTTGCCCTTTTCGCGGCCGCGTCGCAACACGACCGTATCGCCTTTGAGGATGTTCGGCTTCGCCACGGGTTCCGGCATGTTAGAGCACCTCCGGCGCGAGCGAAGCAATCTTCAGGAAGCCGCGATCGCGCAATTCGCGACAGACCGGACCGAACACGCGCGTGCCGCGCGGATCCAGATTGTCTTTCTCGCCCTTGATGATGACGCAGGCGTTCTCGTCGAACTTGATGATCGACCCGTCGGGGCGCGTCATCGGCTGCGAGCAGCGAACGACGACCGCCTTGACGACTTGGCCCTTCTTCACGGCGGCGCCGGGGATCGCGCTCTTCACCGTGCCGACGATGATGTCGCCGACGTAGGCGTACGGGTGCCGCGAACCGCCCTGCACGTGGATGCAGAGAAGCTCTCGCGCTCCCGAATTATCAGCGACCTTGAGCCGCGTCTCTTGCTGGATCATCTCTTCTCTTACCGGGCCCGTTCGACGATTTCGAGCAGGCGCCAACGCTTGTCGCGCGAGACCGGTCGCGTCTCCATGATGCGCACGGTGTCGCCGATCTTCGCTTCGTTCTTCTCGTCGTGCGCCTTGAAGCGCACCGACTTGCGAACGATCTTCTTGTAGGTGGGATGCGGAACGCGCGTCTCGGTGACGACGACGATCGTCTTGTCCATCTTGTCGCTGCGGACGACGCCGAGCTTCGTGCGACGGCGATTGCGCCCGCCCTCGGTGCTCGGGGCGGCGGTCGGCTGTTCCACGTTAGGCTGCTCCATGCTGCTTCGCCTCCGCGAGGCGTTTCTCGGAAATGACGGTCTGGATCTGCGCGTACTCGCGCTTCGTCGCTTTCACGCGGCTGAAGTCGGAGAGGTGACCCGTGCGCAGTTGGAAGCGGAGATTGAAGAGCTGTTCCTTCGTCTCGCGCGCCTTCTGCAAGAGTTCGTCGATCGTGAAGCCGCGGAGCGACTTGAGCTCGTCCGTCTTCACGATGCGGCCTCGACTTCCGACTGACGCGTCACGAACTTCGTCGCGATCGGCAGCTTGGCGGAGGCGAGCCGCAGCGCTTCGCGCGCGACGGGCTCCGTGACGCCGGCGATTTCGAAGAGCACGCGTCCCGGGCGCACGACGGCGACCCAGAACTCGGGGTTACCCTTACCGGAACCCATGCGCACTTCGGCCGGCTTCTTCGTGACCGATTTGTCCGGGAACACCTTGATCCAGACCTTGCCGCCGCGTTTGATGAAACGGGTCATCGCGACGCGCGCCGCTTCGATCTGACGGTTGGTCATCCACACGGGCTCGAGCGCCTGAAGGCCGTACTCGCCGAACGTCAGCGTGTTGCCGACGAGCGCTTTGCCGCGCATGCGTCCGCGATGCTGCTTGCGCCACTTGACGCGCTTCGGGGTCAGCATTACTCGGGCACCTCACTGGAAGTCGGGGCGGCGTGCCCCCCGACGGCCCCCGAGCCCGCACTCGCGGGCTCATCGGCAACGTTTTCGGATGGGGCGCCGGGGCGTTCCGCGGAATCGATCGTGCCCTGCGATGCCGGGTCGACCTGCGACGTCTCCGCCGTCACGCCGTGCCCGTGCTGCGCCGCGACGTCGTGCGTCGCCGCGCCGCCGTGCTCGCTCGTCGCGGTCGCATGACCGGGCTGCGCGAGCGCGCCGTCGATCTCCGACGCGAGGGAGCTGTTGTCGCCTTCGATCTCGCGCGCGGTCGGAAGCGCGACGCCGTCGGCGCCGGTCCCGGTGCCACCGCGCCCGCGGCCGCCGCGACGGTCGTTACGCCGGTCGCGGAACGTGGCGCGTTCGCCGAGCGGCTGCTGCGGCCGGGCTTCGGGACGCGGCGTGTCGGGGAGAACCTCGCCCTTGTAGATCCACACCTTGCAGCCGATGCGGCCGAAGGTCGTGAACGCTTCGACGTGCGCGTAGTCGATGTCGGCGCGCAGCGTGTGCAACGGCACCTTGCCGTCGTGATTCTGCTCCGTGCGCGCGATCTCGGCGCCGCCGAGGCGGCCGGAAACCTGCACCTTGATCCCGCGCGCGCCGGCCTTCATCGTGCGCATGATCGCCTGTTTCATCGCGCGACGGAAGGCGATGCGCTTCTCGAGCTGGTCGACGATGTTTTGGCCGACGAGGCGCGCGTCGAGTTCGGGATGCTTGATCTCGACGACGTTGACCTGAACGTTCTTCTGCGTCAGACGCTCGAGATTCTTACGGATGTCTTCGATGCCCACGCCGCGCTTGCCGATGATGATACCCGGCTTCGCGGTGTGCACGATGATGCGCGCCTGATTCGCACGGCGCTCGATCTCGACTTTCGAGATCGCCGCGGCGCGCGTCAAGCGGCCGAAATACTTCCGGATCGAACCATCTTCGTGGAGCCAGAGCTTGTAGTTCTTTTTTTCGAACCAGCGGCTCTCCCACGTGCGCGTGATGCCGAGGCGAAGGCCGACGGGATGAATTTTCTGACCCATGATTTACTCCGACGCCTCGTCAGCGACTGGTGCGGTGTCGACCGGCGCGGTCGCCTCGACGGGGACGATCGCCGGTTCGACCGGTGCGGCGACGGGCGCGACCGGTGCGGCGGCCGCGGCCGGCTTCGTTCGCGTGCGTTTCGGGGCGGCCGGCGCGGCGACGCTGCGACGCCGCGTCTCGATCGTCGAGAGTTGGATCGACGCACCCGAACGGCGCTTCGGCTGTTTCTTCGGCGGCGTGTTGCCGACGGCGATCGTCACGTGCGACATGCGCTTGCGCTTGAACGCGGCGCGCCCTTGCGCGCGCGGATCCAAACGGCGCGTGTACGAGCCGCCCGGGCCGCCGTCGACCGTGATCTTCGTGATGAAGAGATCGGCCGTCTCCATGTTGTGATTGTTCTC
>CAJCIN010000118.1 GCA_903970385.1 Rhodospirillales bacterium
GTTGTTGTCGCCGTCGCGATACAAGCCGAATTCGAGCGCTCTCGAAGCGCGTTCCGTAGCGATAGAGCCGACCATGGTGTGCCTCCGGACGAAGTTGTGCGGAGTGCGAATCGCGACGAACGGCTGCGATGACTAGCGAGCGCGCGTTCCAAGCCGAAACGCGCGAGCGTAGGTTACGTTGCTACGTCGTCGGCTCGCACTCGATCGCCGGGAGGTTGAATCGAGATTAAACGCCGGTTGGAATCGTACGCGGTTCGTGGGAATCGTCGCGGGATTTTGCGTAGCGGCCCTTCTCACGCTCGGACCGGCACATGCTGCGGATTTCGTCGTCGGCGTGAACGTGGTCAACCCGAACAGAGCGGACGTCGCCGGCCAAAACGCGCTCATCGCCCAACTGAAGGCGGCCGGCGTGCGCGTCATCCGTTGCGGTATCGAGCCGGATGCGAAAGGTCTCGACTTCGCGAAACGGGTGTACGCGCAGGGGATACGGATCCAGTTGATCGCCGGCGTGAAGTCGGATGCGAATGCGCCGACGCGAGCGTCTCGGTCGGAGCGTTTCCCGAGCATGTGGGGATACCATCCGCTTTCGTCCGCGAGCGTTCCGTTGTCCCGCGCATACTTCGCGACGCTGATCGGCATGCTGGACGCGAACGGCATCGCGCTCGCCGGCATCGAGCTCGGCAACGAGATCAACTGGGCCGCCCTCAATCCGGAAATTTCCGCTGCCGGGCGAAGGCAAGATCTTGACGCGCGCCGACCTGACGAACGATCGGGAAGGGCGGCAGATCGCCCTCGGCTATCTCCAATACATCAAGGTCCTCGGCGCGCTCAAAGACGTGCGCGACGCATCGGTGCACAACGCGAAAACGCCGATCATCTTCGCCGGTTTCGTCGCCGCGGAAGACGGCGGGAAACTCTACAACACGAAGGGCGAGGACATAGTCGGCCTCGCCGCGACCATCGGGTTTCTGCGCGAACACGGAGTGGATTCGCTCGTGGACGCATACGGCATCCATACGTACCCGTCGTCTACGAAGCCGGGCGATCCCGAAACCGACGCCGCGCGCGACGCAAAATTCGCGAGCGTCGATCTCGGCGAATGCCGGCCAGCCGGGAGTGCCGACGGAAAGCCCTGTTGGATCACGGAATGGGGCTTTCCGAATGCCGACGTCACGTGCTCGAGCGATGACTCGAACCGGACGAAGCTCGTGGTGGAGATGCGAGCGGACTTCGCCCGTGCGTGGTCGAAAACCGTCCACCGCGACAGCGTGTATCGCTGCGGCAGGTTGATGGAGAGCGGCCGCGTCGCACTGCAACCGCTTTGAGCGGAGCGATCGCGCTAACAGGGCAACTCTTTTCTCAGCTCCGTGCACAGGCCACGGCTATTGCGAATATTCATCATGTCGCGAATCTAGCATCGAGCGTGCGCGCGCCGTACCGGCTAGAGGCGGACGACCTCGACCCGCCGGTTGAGCGCGCGCCCTTCGGCCGTCGCGTTCGATGCGATCGGGCGATCGGGTCCGTATCCTTGCGTCTCGAGCCGCGCTCTCGCGATGCCGAATCGCGTCACGAGATACGCTTTCACGCTTTGCGCGCGCCGTCGCGAGAGGTCGCGATTGTACGCGGCGTCGCCCGCGCCGTCGGTATGCCCTTCGATGCGCACGCGCAGGTGTGGATCGCCGCGTAACGCCGCGGCGATCTCGGCGAGAACGCCGCCGGAATCGTTCGCGATCGTGTCGCGATCGAAGGCGAAGTGGATGCCGTAGACGGCGACGCGACCCGCCGTACGCAATTGGGCCGCGATCGAACGTGCGGCCGGCACCGCGCCGTTTCGGTGCGCGCTCGCGGGAGCGACGTCGAAGCCGAGCGACAACTCCAGCATCGCGGCGGCGCCGTGCCGATCGGCATAGAAGATGTCGAATCGGTGCGAGCCGGCCGGAACGTTTGCGACGGTATACGGCGCGTATGCGAGCGGCTTGACGCCGCCGTTGTCGACCACGAGCCGGCCGTCGACGTACACCCACGAATCGTCGTCCGAGCCGAGTTTGAATGCGATTGCGCGGGTCTTCGGGAGAACGAACGTGCCCGACCAATGCGCGGTCAGATAACCGTTTCCGGCCCCGTCCCTTTTCTTGCCCGGTGGAAACATCGCTTCGAAGTCGAACGGCAGACGTTCCGTCGCGTTTTTCACGCGGCGCACGCCGTACGCACCGTGCAGGCCGTACCATTGCACTTCGCCCGCTCGGTCGACGTCGTGAATGGGACCCGAAGGGCCGGCGTACGATCGGCCGAGCGCGGTGACGACGGGGAGATCGTTACGATCGAGCCGATCGGCGAACAAGCCGCGCACGATCGATCCGTCGGCGCCTTTGCCGACGTCGGGATGCGTCGCCGGCAACACGAAGTATTCCGCCGTCAGCGTGCCTTCGGCAAGCGCCGGCGAGGCAGCGAGCACGGCGATCGCCGCGGCGAACAGAGCGCGCGTCACGGCGCGACCTGCTTCTCGGCAGCTTTGAGCGCCTCTGGCTGTTTCATCGGCCCGCAACTCGGCGTCGCCGCGGGCGGGCTCGCCTGCAGCAGCGCGACCGTCGCCTTCGCGACGCACGTCGGGTCGACGATTTGATTCGTGTCGCCCTGCACGGGTGCGTCGCCCGTCGCCGGCGCGGCGGCCTGTGCGGTCGACGGCGCGACCGCGGCGGCGGGCGCCGCGCTCGCCGCGCCGGCCTGCGGTGATACGCTCGTCGCTCCGGTCGGCACCTCGCCGGGAGGTGGTGCGGCGAGCGGCATCGCGTCGGCCGCAGCGGCAGGTTGCGCGGACGCGGGCGAGGCGACGCCGACGGTCGCGCACGCCGTGGTCGCGAGTGCCCGATCCGCAACGAATGCGACGATCGCCGCCGCCTCGACGAGCGCGATGAGGAAGAACAGCCACGCGAGGTCGTGGCGGCGTCGAGGCGGAGACGTTTGCATCATGCCGTCAGCCTATCGCGGCGGCGTGCGCCTCGCGTACGGCGCGCGAAGAGGCGCCGTCGCGTCGCCGCGCCGAACTCGTCGCGCATGGACGTACCGCTTGCCGGTCTCGGAGTGTTCGGCGGCTGGATCGTTCTCGTCGTGGCGAGCGACGTGTTCGGCATCCTCCGCATTCCGCAAAAGCGGCTGACGGTCGTACTGACGACGTTCCTCGTCCTGTCGATCGTGGGTGCGATCGTCTCCGGCTACGCGTACCTGCAGGAGAAGCACGCGAAGCCGTGCCCGCGGCCGGCCGCGCACGCACGACGCTGAGACGGCACGTTCCCAGACGTATAACAGACGCTCGTGCTATCGAAGAGTCGCGCCCGGCGCGCCTTCGCGCCATCCAATAGAGACGTGTGATCGACCCCAGTACTCCTCACGAGGACTCTTCCACCGAGCGCGCGCGTCGCGGACGCATCGGGCTCGTCATCTCCGTGGCGCTCAACCTGGTCGGCTTGGCGTTGTTCTGGCACGTCCTCGGGCTTCGGCACGAACCGCGCGAGCGGAACTCGCCCGTCGAGATCGTCTCGATCACGAAGAAGCCGCCGGCCGTGCCCGTGCCGCTCAAGCCGCGCGTCGTGCACGTTCCGGTACCGGTCGTTCGACCGCAACACAAACGCGCCGCGGTCGCCGCGGCCGCGCCGGTCGCGCGTGCGCCGAAGATCACGCCGCCGCGGCCGCCGCCGCGGAACAATCCGCACCGCGCGGAACTCGCGAAGAACGGCGGCGGCTCGCGCTCTCGCCCGCAACCGGTCGCCCCCGTCGCGGGCGTCGCGAACTCGAAGCGCACGCAATTGAGTGCCGCGAAGATCGCGGCGATCACGCAGGACCTGCAAGGCGAGATCGACGCCGATCGGGGCGCGCACGGTATGCTCGCGGTGAAACCGGAACCGGCGCCCACGATGAAGCGCTACGCGATGGATCTCGGCGATCTCACCGCGGGTTCGCTCAGCCACCACGGGCTGTGCGATCCGATTCGCGATTGGCAGCAGGGCGGTTACGATTATTATTACGTCGCGTGCAACGTGCGCTTTTCGGACGGAACGTTTCAGCGGCAGGACGTTCCGTGGCCCGTGCGCTTCCCGCCGAACGACGATCCGTTCAACGGAACGTCGCACGTCGACAAGCCGCTCGCCGCACCGCTGCCCGGCTGGCACCTCTCGCCGGGCGAGAGCGTCAGCGTCGAGTTGCGCGAGTACGCGCACGCGCACGGTGTGGACATTTGAGTAGGACGCGCGGTCCTCTCGCCGCGAAGCTTGCGCGCGTATGACAAAACTTTTCGCGATCGGCGCGCTCGTGTCTCTCGGATTGCTCGCGGCGCTGCCGCACGGCGCACGCGCCGCAGGCGGCTCGCTCTACACCGCGGCACAAGCGACCGCCGGGAAGACGGCGTATCTGAAGAGTTGCGCTTCGTGCCACGGCGCGAATCTCAGCGGCGTGTCCGGACCGCCGCTCAAGGGCTCCGCCGCACCGTATCGCGGGTCGCAGAGCGTGGCGCAGGTGTACGACTACATCAGCGGTCAGATGCCGCTCAACGCTCCAGGCAGTTTGTCGCCGAAGGCCTACGTTTCGATCATGGCATTCTTACTCCAGCAGAACGGTCACGCGCCGGGGAAGAAGCCGCTCACCGCGACGAACGCGCAAAACCTCGAAGACATCATCTAGGTCCGCTCCGAAGCTTCGACTCTCGCGACGAATGTCGCGACGGCATCGAGGACCGCGTCCGGCCGGTCGCGATGCGGCGAATGCGCGCACCGTTCGAGGACGACGGTCGTGACGTCGCGCACGTGCGCTTCGATCGAACGGATCTGCGCGAGCGTGCCGTATTCGTCGTCCTCGCCCTGCACGACGAGGACCGGCACGTCGACGAGGGCGAGCCGGTCTTCGATGTTCCACGCGCGAAAACGCTCGTCGAGCCAGATGTCGTTCCAGCCGCGAAACGCTCCGGCCGCATCGGCATGATGGCGCGCGAGTTTGCTTCGTAGATCGGTCGTTTCGAACGCGGTCTTCGCGGCGGCGATGCTCGCAACCGAAAGGTCTTCGACGAAGACGTGCGGAGCTTCGAGGACGAGCGCTCGCGCGCGTCCGGGAAACGCCGCGGCGAACAACAGCGCGATGGACGCGCCGTCGCTGTGGCCGAACAAGATCGGCCGCTCGATCCGCGCGTCGTCGAGGAGTGCGGGCAGCACGACGTCGGCCTCGCGATGCATGTAGTCTGGTTCGCGCGGTGCGCCGAGCGCGTCCGACGCTCCGTATCCGCGACGCGAATAGACGAAGATGCCGCAACCGGTCCGTTCGGCCACGCGAGCGGGTACGTCTTTCCAGAGCGAGACCGATCCCAAACCTTCGTGCAGAAACACGATCGTCGGACGGCCGGCGACGATCGACTCGTACGTTTCGAGCCGCGTTCCCGCGATCGTGCGTTCGTTCAGCAGGCCGAGCCCGTCTCGCGCTTGCGCAACACGTGCCGCTGGATCTTTCCCGTCGCCGTCTTCGGCAACTCCGTCTCGAACGCGAACCAGCGCGGGTATTTGTACGGCGCCAGCCGCGCTTTCACGAACGTCTTCAGCTCGTCGCGTAACGCATCGTCGCCGGTGAATCCGTCGCGCAACACGACGAACGCTTTCGGCTTGATCAAGTCGCCTTCGTCGGGAACGCCGATGACGGCGGCTTCGAGAACGGCGGGATGCGCGATGAGCGCGCCTTCCACTTCCATCGGCGAAACCCAGATGCCGCCGACCTTGAGCATGTCGTCGACGCGCCCGCAGTGCACGTACGCACCGTCCTCGCGTTGCAAGAACTTGTCGCCCGTGTGCGTCCACACGCCGACGAACGTCCCGCGCGATTTCTCGCGATTGTTCCAGTATTGTACGGCCGACGTCGAGCCGGAGACCAGAAGCTCGCCGAGCTGTCCCCGCGGGACTTCCGCGCCGGATTCGTCGACGATCTTCACGCGGTAGCCCGGAACGGCGGTGCCCGTCGTGCCGAAGCGAACGTGGCCCGGACGATTCGATACGAAGATGTGCAGCATCTCGGTCGGGCCGATCACGTCGACGACCTCGACGCCCGTGCGTTGCGTCCACGCGCGCGCGACCTCTTCGGGCAGCGCTTCTCCGGCCGACGTGCAGAGCCGCAGCGACAGTTCGTCCGCCCTCGGAAAATCCGGATACGCGAGCAGCGAGTTGTAGAGCGTCGGAACGCCGCAGAAGACGGTCGGCGCGTAATCGCGCAAGATCTTGCCCACGGCCTGCGGTGTGGGCCGCCCGGGAAAGAGGACGCTCGTCGCGCCGACCGACATCGGAAACGTCATGGCGTTACCGAGACCGTATGCGAAGAAGAGCTTTGCGGCCGAATAAACGACGTCGCTCTCGCGAAATCCGAGCACGTCTCGCGCGAATGCATCGGCCGTTTGAATGAGGCTCGTTTGAACGTGGACGGTTCCCTTCGGTCGGCCCGTCGAACCGGACGAATACAGCCAAAAGCAAACGTCGTCGGCGCATGTGGTCGCCGCATGCGCGATCGGATCGGCGCGCTCGAGTTCGCGCGCGAAGGACGACGCGCCGTTCGCCGGTTCCGCGCCCGAGACGAGGACGATGCCGTTCCAGTCGGCGAGACGCGCCGCTTCGGCGAGCGTCTCCGCGAGTTCGTGCGAAACCACGAGCGCCTTCGCACGGCTGTCGCTTAAGATGTACGCGAAGTCGGGAGCTTGGAAGAGCGTGTTGAGCGGTATCGGAACGATGCCGGCTTTGATCGCGCCGAGGAACGATACGGTGAAGTCGATGCCGTCGAGAACGGCGAGCGCGACGCGCTGCTCGGGCGCGATGCCGAGCGCGCGAAACGCATTCGCGGCTCGATCGACGCGCGCCGCGAGTTCTTCATAGCTATAGCTTCCGTCCCGATCGACGATCGCGATCTTTCGCGCACGCTCGGGTGTCGCAAGATTCCGCGAGATGAGATCGACGGCCGCGTTATACGTTTCGCGTGCGGTCTTTAGCGTTGGCGAAAGCTCGGGTGCGACTGCAGTCACGTTAGCTCCTTAAGATCGGGGCGGCGAGGGCCCCCGATTCCCCCCGGGGCCGGACTCCCGGGCCCCTGACGTGGGGGGCGCGTAGGGACCGTTTAGGCCGCGACGTTGCGGCCGTTTTCTATGCCCTGGGCCCAGGCGACGCTCCATTCGGCGGCCACATCTTCGGGCAACGTGCCGGAGCCCGCGTCGTGGAGCAAGGCGTCGCCGATCCGCTTTGCCCCGAGCTCCGTGAGGAGCGCATCGAAACGTAAGCCGCCTTGGCAAAACGTGGCCTTGTACGTGCGATCGCCGAGAGAAATCAATCCGTACCGCACCTCGTGCAGGTCCGGCCGCTCGCTTTCGAGCGCGGAGAAGAAGGCTTGCGCGTTGTCCGGCACGTCGCCGTTTCCATACGTAGACGTACAGATGAGGTACACGGCATCCTCGGCGAAGGCGTCGGCACCCAAGTCGTCCATCAAGCGCACGTCGACCTCGCGCCCGGTCGCCTCTAGCGCGGCCTGAACCTCGCTCGCAACCAGTTCCGCGGTGCCCGTCATCGTGCCGACTAGGATGGAAACTCGTGTGGACAACCGCGACCTCCCCGACTCGTCCTGGCATTATAATGCAGTACATCTTGGGCGGCAAGCGTAATAATGCATCTACGGCGGTGACTTTGGATGCGTGAGAGCGTTTCGGACGACGCGGGGACGGCGGAATTCTTGGTGCGTCTCGGCGATCGCGTCAAAGAAGCGCGCGCTCGCCGAGGAACGACGCGACGCATCCTGGCTCGCGAT
>CAJCIN010000119.1 GCA_903970385.1 Rhodospirillales bacterium
AGCGTCAGCGTGATCGCGGCGAACGGCGTCGCCTGACCCTCGACGTGCAGCGCCTTATCGCCCTCGATGTGCATCGCCGAGAGCGATAAGATCGCGGGCGTGCGGTGCGGGCCGCTGACCGAGGGCTGGACGCCCGAGATCGCATCCCGGCCGACCGTCGCATTCGGGCCGGCGAGCCGGCGAAGCGTGGCGACCATGCCGCTCGAGACGTAGACCTCGCCGTCCTTATAGACGGGGACGGCGCCCGTCACCGGAATCTCGCGGTCGTTCATATCGAAGAGCGGGGCGCCGGGGCGCACGATCACGACGATGCCGGGCCGGCTGAGCGCGACCGCTTCGTCCGGGCCGAGATACGCGTAGTGATAGCCGAGCGTATGTGCGACGTCCGTTAAGGACATCGTCGTCGACTGTGCAGACACCGCTAGAGGTAGGAGGACGGTCGCGGCTACGGCCGCCGCCCGCAATTGACGCTTCAAGGAATTTCCTCATTCCTGCAAATTTGGACTCAGGTGAAGTCTCCTGCGTCCGATAAGCCTAGTAATGTCATCGCACTTTTCCTTCGTGAATTTAGGAGATTCCCGTGACTAGACCGTTCCTTCGTTTTGCGTTGGCCGCGGCGAGCGTCTCCGCGATCGGCGCCGCGGCGATGGTCCCGGCATCTTCTGAAGCGGTCGCCGTCTACTCGATCCAGACCGGCCGTTCCATCGTCTTGAAGACGCCCAGCCTCGAGCGCGTGGCCGTCGGCGATTCGAAGATCGCGGGCATCGTGCCGCTCGGAACGAGCGAAGTCGTCGTCAACGGTAAAGCTCCCGGTCATACGACGATCTTCATCTGGATGAACGGCGTCCGTAAGACGTACGAGTTCACGGTTACGAATCAGGACCTGGATGCCATCGCGGGCATCTTGCGGGGTGCGATCGACGAACCGGACGTCGAAATCGTCACGTTCGGTACGAACATCATCTTGCGCGGCAACGTGCCGGATGCCGCCGCGATGGCGAAGGTCAACGACGTCGTCAAACGCTTCACCGGTGTAACGTTCTCCGGTAACGGCGGCAATGGCAAGATCGTGAACGCGCTCGTCGTTCGTCAGCCGATGGGCAACATCGCGCAGCAGATCGCCGCCGCCGTTCCGAACGCGACGAACATCCGCATCGACAACGATCCCGACGGCGACGTGATCGTCAGCGGCGACGTGACGAATCGTGTCGAGGCCGAGAACGTGCTCAACCACGTCAAGGGTCTCGCCGGCCCGTTCCTCGCCGCGAACGGGAAGGTGATCGACCGGCTCGAGGTCGGTACGACGAGCCAGATCGACGTCAAAGTCTACGTCCTCGAAATCGACAAGACCGGTCAGAGCACGCTCGGCCTGCGCCTGCAGAGCGCGACGGAGACGACGCCCGGTACGCCGCAATTCACGATCGCCAGCACGCCGTCGCTCGTCTCGATCGAGGCGCCGGCCACGCGTCCCGGTCTACAGGTCGGGCCGTTCCAGCGCATCAGCCTCCTCGCGCCGACGCTCGACTTGCTCGTCACGGAAGGTCACGCGCGCATCCTGTCCTCGCCAGATCTCGTGTCGATGCCGGGCAAAGAAGCGACGTTCCTCGTCGGCGGCGAGATCCCGATCCCCGTCTCGAACGGCCTCGGCAGCGTCTCGATCACGTTCAAGGACTACGGCGTGAACCTCGACGTGACGCCGAGCTTGCTCGGCGACGGTTCCGTCGAGACGAAGATCAATCCGGAAATCTCGGATCTCGACTTCGGTAACGGCATCCAGCTCAACGGCTTCGTGATCCCGGCGCTCAAGACGAGCCGCCTGAGCACGGACGTGATCACGAAGGACGGCGAGAGCATCGTGATGGGCGGCCTGCTGCGTCGCATCGAGCAGAAGAATCTCAACAAGATCCCGCTCCTCTCCGACATCCCGATCCTCGGCAAGCTCTTCACGTCGACGAGCTACCAGACGTCCAACACCGACGTGGTGTTCGTGATGACGCCGACGGTCGTGACGAAGTAGCCGCGAGCTAGCTCTCGGAGAGCCGCGTCGCGATGTAGCGCGCGGCTCGTCCGGAATCCGGATCCAGCTTGACGAGCACGTTCGCGCGCCCGTCGCTGAACGACAGATAGGCGAGACCGCTGTGATCCTCGGGTCCCGCGGTCACCGTCGTGCCCGCGGCGCCGAACGACCACACGACGAGCCCGCTCGAGAGAATTTTGCGGCTGACGCGCGTGTCGCCGAGTAGTTCCAGCAGCGCCGAATGAACGTCGGACTGCCAAGCAGCGAAGTCCATGAGCGCTCCTGATGCGTAGTATCCGGCGCGACCGTGACGGGGACGCCGAAGTTGCACGAGCGACCGAAGAACGCTTCTCGTTTGCTGGATCAGCGCAGCCCGTCGTACGTACGCCGCTCGAGCCAGAGCGAAAGGAGCCGGCGGCGCGCCTCGAGCTGCGCGATCGGCGCGGTCGCGACCGTTCCGCCGAAGCGCTGATTCAGCGTCGCGTGCACGAGTTTGTGATCGATCGCGAACGCCGTGCTCGCGCGGGCGACGAGCGCGCGCAGATCGCGCCGCAACGCATCGCGCCGCTCGGCGTGCGTGACGACCGGCACGTCCGGTTCGGGTTCCGGTTCCGGTCGCTGCGGCGCGGCGTCATCCGCTCGCGCGAAGTAACGCCCGGGATCGAAGAGCGGTCCGAAATCGAGGGTATGGCCTTCGCGCGCCGTCGCGGCGATCGATGCGAACTCGCCGGCATCGGCCGCCGAATCCTCGCGCCGTGCCGCCGCGAGATCGCTCGCGCCGTCGTCGCGATCTCGACCGCGGAGTGCTCGGCCGACGTCGCCCGCGATCGCGCTCGCCATCGACCGCAAGCGGCCGTCGTCGGGTAGATAGACGAACGCCTCGCGTCGCCGTTCCGGGTCGCCGCCCGCGCGGACGAAGCGTCCGCAGAATTGCCGAAAGTACAGTTCCGAAACGACGTTGCTCGCGAACACGCCGACGCGTAGGCGCGGGATGTCGACGCCTTCGGAAATCATGTGCACGGCGACGATCCACGGATCTTTCGACGCGGCGAAGCGCGCGATGCGCTGCGACGCGTCGTCGAGATCGGAAACGACGAGTTCGGCTCGCTGACCGCAGCGCCGCTCGAGCAGATCCGCGACGAACCGCGCGTGATCTTGATTCATCGCGGCGACGAGGCCGCCCGCGTCCGCGTGGCCGGCGGCGCGCGCTTCGAGCAGTTTGAGGTGCGCCTTCTCGAGCACGTCGCCGAGCCAGCCGGGTTGCGTGAGCGCCGTCCGCAATCGTTCGCTCGCGTGCCGCCGTTCGAGATCTTCCTCGAAGCTCGCACGCATCGTCGCACCGTCGCGGCTGATCCATTCCGCTTCGCCCCCGTGCAGCGGAAAGACGAGCGCGCGGCAGACGCCGTCGGCGAGCGCGCGCGCATAGTCGTAAGAAGAGAGCGCGACGCATTCGCCGGCGTGATAGCGGACGAACGGAATCGCCGCGCCGTCGGAACGGAACGGCGTGCCGGAAAGCGAGACGCGGTGGCGCGCCCCGCCGAACGCGTCGCGCAGCGCCTGCCCCCACGTGGCTTGATCGCCCGCGTGATGGATCTCGTCGAGCAACACGAGCGTCGGCACGCGCGCGAGCGCGGCGAAGGTCTGCGGCGACGCGGCGACCTGCTGATACGTGACGACCGCGCCGTCGGTGTCGCTCGCGAGCGCGCGATCGACGTTGCGAAAGCGATGGTCGAGTTGGATCCACGCACCCGCCATCGCACGCGCGACCTGCGCCTTGAGATGCTCGCGCGGCACGACGACGATCACGCGCGAGACGCTGCGATCGGCGAGCAGCGCGTGCGCGAGCCGCGCGGCGAAACGCGTCTTCCCCGCGCCCGGCGTCGCGACGACGAGCGCGTCCGACGGGCGTTCGGCGTTCCACGCGTCGAACGCGTCGCGTTGCCACGCTCGCAGCGGCAATCGCCAGTCGGGAAGAGATCTCGTCACGGCGCCGCGTCCTTCGCTCGCCGCCACGCCCACTCTTCGAAGGAGTACGTCGAGCAGACGTTCGGCGTGGAACCAGGCGGCGTCGCGCCGTGTCACTTAGGAACGATGGAGAAAGCGCGCGCCGGCGACGAATCGTCCGCGTCCTGTCGGCGAACCGAGCTTGGAGAATTCTTGCGGAGCCGCAGGGCGAGTCTGACGCCCGAAGCGGTCGGCCTGCCCTCAGGCGTTCGCCGGCGTACGCCGGGATTGCGACGCGAGGAGGTCGCCGAGCTCGCGGATCTCAGCGTCGCACTGTACACGTGGCTCGAACAGGGTCGCGACGTTCCGGTGTCGCGACGCGCGATCGACGCGATCGCACACGCGTTGCGATTGACGCCGGGCGAGCACCGTCATCTGCACGTGCTCGCGGCGCAAGAAGAAATCGAGTTGCGCGAAG
This sequence comes from Rhodospirillales bacterium, assembly GCA_903970385.1. Classification (GTDB taxonomy): domain Bacteria; phylum Vulcanimicrobiota; class Vulcanimicrobiia; order Vulcanimicrobiales; family Vulcanimicrobiaceae; genus Palsa-1515. The sequence goes on from CAJCIN010000119.1 coordinate 4,440, forward strand.
AGATCTCGCCGTCGCTGCGGCGGATGGTCCTGTCGTTTCGGCGCACGCCCGTCTTCGTGCTCGATCACGCTTGGGACATCGTCTTGCGCAACGTCGCCGCCGTCACGGTGTTCGGCGGCATGCCGGGCATCGACACGCGGTCCAACATGCTCGAACAGGTCTTCGAAGGCGATGCGTTCCGGTCGCTGTTCGTCGAATACGACGAGATCGCCGCGGGTCTGATCGCGATGTTCCGTCTCGAGTTTCCCTCGCATGCCGAAGAGCCGCGCTCCGCGGCGCTCGTCGAGGGGTTACGCTCGTCGAACCCGCTGTTCGAAGAGCTGTGGCAACGCTACAACGTCAAGGAGCATCCGCAGGGAACGCGGATCCTCAATCATCCCATCGTCGGAGCGCTCGCATTCGAAGCGTCGTTGCTCGGCGTCGTCGAATCGCCGGGATTGCGGATGATGCTGTACACGCCCGCGAACGACGAGACGTCCGTGAAAGTGGAACGGCTGGTCGCCGATTACACCGCGAGCGCGGGCTCGGACGAAATCGCGCCGTCGAGTAAGGAAATCGTTCGGCTCGCGTAACGGTTGAAACGGCGATCGTGCGTCACCATCACGATCGTCGACCCGGCGCGATGCAGGTCGGCGAGCAGTTCCATCACGACCTCGCCGTTCGCCGTATCGAGATTCCCCGTCGGTTCGTCGGCGAGCAGCACGGCGGGTTCGCCCGCGATCGCGCGAGCGACGGCCACGCGCTGCTGCTGACCGCCGGAGAGTTGCGCCGGCAGGTGACGCGCGCGATGCGACATCGAGACGCGCTCGAGCGCGCCTGCCGTCCGGCGCCGGCGCTCGGCGGCGGAGAGACCGCGATAGGTGAGCGGCAGCTCGACGTTCTCCGCGACCGTGAGGTCGCCGATCAAATTGAAGTTCTGAAAGATGAAGCCGATCTCGCGGTTGCGGATGCGCGACCGTTCGGTCGCGCTCAGTCCGGCGACTTCGCGGCCGGACAGCGCGTACGAACCGGCACTCGGCGTGTCGAGCAGTCCGAGGATCGACAGCAGGGTCGATTTGCCGCACCCCGACGGACCCTCGATCGCGACGTACTCGCCGCGCGCGATCGAAAGCGACACGTCGCGTAGCGCGTGCGTTTCGACGTCGTCCGTGCGGTAGATCTTGTCGATGGTGCGGATGTCGATCAGCATGTCGTACCTCATCGTATGCGGAGTATGGGAGCGTCGTCGCTCGAAGTATCGGACACGATCACGCGATCGCCCGCGGACAGGCCGGAGAGGACGCGCACGCGGTCGTCGGAACCGTTGCCGATCCGCACGCTCGTGCGATACGCACGGTTGCCGTCCGCACCCAGCCGGTAGAGGGCGACGCTCGAAGCGCCGTTCGCCGACGCCGGCCGTGCGACGGAGAGCGCGTTCGGCACGCGATCGAGAACGATCGTTCCATCGACGTTTTGATACGCGCGCGCGCCGCGCGGGAGAGATTCGAGCGTGACGTCGACCGGAACGGTGCCGTTCGCGGCGGTGGGAGCGATGCGCGAGACACGGCCGTCGATCACGGCGCCGTCCGCCGACCGTACGCTCGCGGGTAAGCCCGCGACGATG
>CAJCIN010000120.1 GCA_903970385.1 Rhodospirillales bacterium
AGCGTCGTCTGCGCGATGCTCGAGACGGCGCCCACGCCGGCGCAATCGCGCGCGAGCTCCTGGAGTTCGGCGACGAAGATGTCGCCGCGTTTGACCGTCAGGATCGTGCGCGCGAAGCCGAGCGTCGCGTCTTCGTATGCCGCATTCGGGTTCGTCCAACTCGTGCGGAACTTCGCTTCGCGCAACGCCTTGCGCAGATAGGTCTCGATGCGCTCGATGTACGCGTCGCGGTCTGCGGCGGCGATCGTTTCCGGATCGACGTCGAGCCACTCCGCGGGCCACGTTCCGAGCAACACCTGATACAGCATGTATTCGTCGTTCTCGGTCGGCGCGAGGCCGTTGTCGAGCGACTTCTTGCGACGCTCGTTGAGCCGGTTCCAGCGCTCGATCGTCCGATCCCAAACGTCCGGCATCTCGCTCAGCGCGTCGATGCGCGTGCGGACGTCCTCGCCGCGCTTGTGATCGTGCGTCGCCGTAGCGAGCATGGCATGTGGAAGATGCTCCGCACGCTCGGCGTTGAGGTGATGGAACGCATTGACCGACACACCGAAGCGTCGCGGATCGCCGCCGACTTCGTTGAGCGAGAGAAGGCGCACGTAGCGGTAGAACGCCGTGTCTTCGACCGCCTTGGCCATGACGGGGCTCGTGTATTGCTGGAACTTCATCGCGAACCGCAGCACGTCGCGGCGGTCGTAGTTCGCCGACTCGGCGGGAAGCGCGACCGTCAGCACGCTCTCGAGAAAGTCGAACACGCGCTCGTCACCGAGGCCGCTGCGTTTGCGGGCGGCGCCGAGCGCCCACATGATGTACTTTCGATCGTCGTCTTCGACGGTCTCGCTCGTGACGTACGTGCGATAGATGGGGAACGACGCGATCGTCTCGACGAGCGCATCGCGCAGGACGTTGTACGTGTAGTCGTTCGACCGGCGATCCGTCTCGGCGATGCGATCGAGCATCGTCGCGAGCACCTCGAGTTCGCTCGCGAGCGAAGAATCCATGATGTCTTTTTTCGCCCGGTACGCGAACTGGTCGAAGTTCGCGCTGATGCCCGCGAACCGCCGATAGATTCGATCGAGCGCGCCCTCCGCCGCCTGGTCGACGAACAGGCCATTGACCTGATTCATGAAGTCGTAACCCGTGGTCCCCGCGATGTTCCAATCGTCGCGCAGCGTCTCGGACTGCGCGAGGATCTTCTCGACGACGAGATACTGCGGGTGGCCCATCGCGGCCGCGCGATCCTGGAGGAACGTGCAGTAGCCGCCGGGATTGAACAGACCGTCGACGTGATCGATGCGCAAACCCTGGACGCGACCCGCCGCGATCAGCTCGAAGACGAAGCGATGCGTCTGCGCGAGCACCTCGGCGTCTTCGACGCGTAGCCCGGCGAGGTCGTTGATGTCGAAAAAGCGGCGATAGTTGATCTCGTCGGCGGAGACGCGCCAGTACGCGAGCCGGTAATTCTGCCGCTGCAGCAGCGTGTCGAGCCGATCGGTCGCACCGGCGTCGGCGGCCGAGACGCGGTAGTACGCGAGGGCGGCTTCGATCGCGCGCAAGATCGCGGGTTCGCGGGCCACGCTCGCGAGTTCGGCTTTGAGCTCGCCCGCGCGTGCGTGCGACGCGCTCGCGAACTCGGCGGCAAGGGCACGAAGCGGCCACGCGGCGCCCTCGCGATGTTCGACGGCACGCGCGAGAAAGTCACCGTAGGACGCCGTGGCGATCGGAAACTTGCGATCGAAGTAGGCGATCGAGAACGAGCCCGTCGCTACGTCGAACGTCGGCACGAGTTCGCCGCGTTCCAGCACGCGGCCGTAATAATCGCCGAGGAACGGCACGAGCACCTTGCCGCGCATCTCCGCGCGTAGCGGGCGCCAGTCGATGTCGAAATATTCGGCGTACGGCGAACCTTCGCCCCATTCTAGCACGTCTTGCCACCACGGATTCTCGACGCCGCCGACGCCCATGTGGTTCGGCACGAAGTCGAGGATGTGGCCGAGGCCGTGACCCTGTAGCGCGTCGATCATCGCCGCGTGCTCGGCCGGTGTGCCGATTTCCGGGTTCAGCGAGTTCGGGTCGACCACGTCGTAGCCGTGCTCGCTGCCCGGGCGCGCCTTGAGATACGGCGACGCGTACATGTGACCGATGCCGAGTTTCGCGAGATACGGCGCGATCGCGCGCGCGTCTTCGAAGCGAAAGCGCGGCGTGAACTGCAGACGATATGTGGAAAGCGGGGTTACGCTCGGCTCCAACGCACGCTCCATGGCGGTGCGACGCCGTCGCCCGCGGTCTCGTGCGTCGTGAAGAGGACCGTGCCGCGCGACGGCGCGAGGCCGTGGAGCGGCTCCGCTCCGAGATTCGCGTCCAGCGCGAGCGTCGTGCCGTCGTGCAGACGATAACGCGCCTGCAACCCGCGCGTGCCGATCGTCTCGTACGATGCATCGGATCCGACAAGGCCCTCGATGCGCGGCGCGATCTCGTCGCGCCGGATCGCGAGCAGTCGCGTGTAGTACGCGAGCCACGCCGCATGGTCGGGCGTTCCGACCTCGTCCCATTTCAATTTGCTTTGAGCGAACGTCTCGGGCGCCGCCGGATCCGGAATGCGCTCGCGCTTCTCGGGATCGGAGAATTCCGCGAACCCTGCGAACTCGCCGCGCCGGCCTTCGGTGACCAGCGCCGAGAGCTCGGGTTCGAAATCGGCAAAGAACAGGAACGGCGTGCTCGCGTTCCATTCTTCACCCATGAAGAGCAGCGGCGGCGGCGGCGCGAGCAACAGCACCGCGAGCATCGCACGTAGCGCGTCGGGCGGCGCGAGCGCGCCGATGCGATCGCCGAACGGTCGATTCCCGATCTGATCGTGATTCTGCAGGAACGTCACGAAGCTGCCGAGCGGCAGATGCGCGCTCGGGGTGCCGCGCTTCTCGCCGTCGCGAAATGCCGACGGATCGCCCTGGTACGCGAACCCTTGCGTGATCGTGCGACCGACGCGCGCGATCGTGTCGCCCGCGTAGTCGCTGTAGTAGCCGTCTTCCTGACCCGTGATCGCGACGTGGGCCGCGTGATGCGCGTCGTCGTCCCACTGCGCGCGAAAGCCCGCTTCGAGCAGCGGCGCCTCGTTCGCGTCGTTCTCGAGCACGAGGTGCACGGGCCGATCGACGCGCGCGTTCACGGTCGCGGCGAGCTCGCGTAAGAAGTGCCGGTCTTCACCGTCGTAGATCGCGTGCACGGCGTCGAAGCGGAGACCGTCGAAGCGGTACTCCATCAACCAGTACAGCGCGTTCTCGATGAAGTACGCGCGAACGGCATCGCGGTTGCCGGCCTCGACGTCGATCGCGGCGCCCCACGGCGTTTTGTGACGGTCCGTATAGAATTCCGGCGCGTACGCGTGGAGATAGTTGCCTTCCGGCCCGAAGTGGTTGTACACGACGTCGAGGTAGACGGCGAAGCCGCGCGCGTGCGCGGCGCTCACGAACCGTTTGAGATCGTCCGGGGTGCCGTAGTTGTGCGTCGGTGCGTAGGGCAGCACGCCGTCGTAGCCCCAGTTGCGCGCGCCGGGGACTTCCGCGATCGGCAGCAATTCGATCGCGGTGACGCCGAGCGACGCGAGGTGATCGAATTTCGTCTGCGCCGCGGCGTAGGTGCCTTCCGGCGTGAACGTGCCGACGTGCGTTTCGTAGAAGACATGTGACGTCCAGGGGATGCCGGTCCATCCGTCATCGGGCCACGTGAAGGCGAGCGGATCGACGACGACGCTGCGACCGTGCACGCCGTCCGGTTGAAAGCGCGAGGCGGGATCGGGAAACGTCAGATCGCCGATGCGGAAGGCATACGGCGTTCCGGCCGGCGCGTCCGCGCATTCGATCACGTGAAAACCGTCCGCCGATTTTTCCAGCGTCGCGACGCGTTCCGCATCCGCAGCGCCGTAAACGAGTTCCACGCGTTCCGCGCTCGGGGCGTAGAGACGGAAGCGCACGCCTCCGTCCGTGAATTGCGCGCCGAACGGCATCGCGTGACGATAGCGAGGTGTGACGGCATGCATCGTTCGGGACGTACCCTGCGGGTGCGTCGCCAAACCGTCGCCTGCCTTAGGTGCCGGCCTTGCGCGCCGGGTGGAACGCGAGCGCGACGCCGTTCATGCAGTAGCGCAGGCCCGTCGGCTGCGGGCCGTCGTCGAACACGTGGCCGAGATGTCCGCCGCATCGCGAGCAGTGGACTTCCGTGCGCGGCATTCCGAGCGACGCGTCGTTCGAGGTCGCGATCGCGTGCGGCAGCGGCGCGTAGAAGCTCGGCCAGCCGGTGCCGCTATCGAACTTCGTCTTGGCGTCGTACACGGGCAACGCGCAGCCGGCGCAGGCGTAGATGCCCGGCCGCGTCTCGTGATCGAGCGGGCTCGAGAACGCGGTCTCGGTTCCGGCCTGACGCAACACGTCGTACGCTTCCGGCGACAACCGCCGGTGCCATTCCGCCTCCGACAGCGAGACTTTGTACGCGCCCGTCGCCGTGGCGGGGCGACCGGCGAGGGCGAACGTCGCCGCGGAGCCGGCGAGCGCGAGGAGAAACGTGGAACGCGAGTGCTGCATCGTATCCTTATAACGTACGGGGGTGACCGCGAGACGTCGGCCGGCTTACACGGCGCCGCTCCGTGACGGGGCGCATGAAAGATTCTACCGCCGACGAAGCCTCCCCGGCATGAACGATTCCGTTTTGCTCCAGACCCGGAACGGCAAGGTGTTGACGATCACGCTGAACCGGCCCGACAAGTTGAACGCGTTCAACGACGAACTCGTGCACGCGCTGATCGACGCGCTCGAGGCCGCCGGAACCGACGCGTCGGTGCGCGCCGTGGTGCTGCGCGGGAGCGGCCGCGGGTTCTCGTCCGGTCAAGATCTCGCGACGTTCGTCGAGCGCCGAGCTGCTCCGGGTTCGCATTCGGTCGCGGCGCATCTGCGCGACACGTACAACCGGGCCGTCACCCTGATCCGAACGATCGAGAAGCCGGTGATCGCGTCGATGAACGGCATCGCCGCCGGTGTCGGATTTTCGATGGCGCTGGCGTGCGATCTGCGCATCGCCGCCGACGACGCCGTGATGACGCTCGGGTTCTCGAAGATCGGTCTCATCCCGGACGGCGGCGCGAGCCTGATCCTGCCGCTGCTCGCGGGCTTCGGACGCGGTCTCGAACTCGCGTGGTCGAGCGACCGGATCGACGCGGCCGAAGCGCACCGCATCGGCATCGTCAACACGATCGTTCCCGCCGCAGAGTTGGAAGAGCGCACGCAAGCGTACGCCGAGCGTTTCGCATCGGTTTCGCCCGTCGCGGTCGCCGTGACGAAGCGCGCGTTCAACGCGTCGCTGATGCCGAACCTCGCCGCGTGGCTCGAGACCGAAGCGAATCTCCAAGAGGAAGCGGCCGCCGGCCCCGACTTGATGGAAGGCGTCGCGGCATTCATGGAAAAGCGCAAGCCCGCGTTCGCGGCCCGCTGATGCACGCCGCGGAAGCACCGGCGACGACCGATCTCTTCGATTTGAGCGGCAAAGTCGCCGTGATCACCGGCTCGACGCGCGGCATCGGTCGCGCCATCGCCGAGCAGTTCGC
>CAJCIN010000121.1 GCA_903970385.1 Rhodospirillales bacterium
GCTACGAACGCGAGGAAGAGCGCGATCGCGGCTGCCGTTCGTCGCACGGCTTAGTGGTTCGCCTTGACTTTTTTCTCGCAGTTCTCGCAAAAGTGCGAGAGCTTGTTGTCCGTGTCGTAGATCGAGTTCGAGAAATACATCGCGCAGCGCGCGTTGTAGCAGTGCTTGAGGCCGAACGCGTGGCCGAGATCGTGCACGGCTTCCTTGAGCGTGCGCTGGAACAACACGTTCGGATCCGCGCGCTCGCCGTAGAAATCGCTGCGCAGGCGGTGCAGCGAGACGATCGCGATCCGTTGGTCCTCGTTCGCGTCGCCGAACACGAACTGGTGTGAGGTCTTGTAGAGATCGTAGTCCGTGATCGCGAGCCGGATCGCGTCGGGATCGGCCACGGGCGCGAGCGCGACACGCGACATCAGCGTGTTGAAGAACATCTGCTTGCGGACGCTGTTGAGCGCCGTTCGTGGAACGCGCAGCGTGCGCTCGACGATACACGAGAATAGGAAGCGCTCTTCGAGACAGAGCGCGAGCCGCTCCGTGAACTGCGAGTCCAGGGAATTGACCGGCACGATACTGATCTGCCCCACGCGAGCGCACTTGGCTCTCGATACGCTCCGAACCTGTGCAGCATTCCGGCCGAGTTTATGGGAACAGGCGATCATGAGGTTCGCATGATCGTCGGCATCGGAACCGACCTCGCCGAGGTCGATCGCTATCGTTTCGACGACGTGAAGCTCGCACGCTTCGCGCGCAAGGTCTACACCGAGGAAGAGATGCGCTATGCGAAGCGCAAGCGCCATTGGCCCGAGCGGCTCGCCGGCTTCTTCGCCGCGAAGGAGGCCGCGCGCAAAGCATTCGGCCACGCGATCCCGTGGCGCAGCGTCTCCGTCTCGCACGAGCGCAGCGGCAAACCGATCTTGCTGTTCCATCCACCGTACGACGGGCTGCCGGCGTCGCGCGGCGTGACCCGCATCCACGTGACGATCACGCACACGGCGACGATGGCGTCCGCGGTCGTCATCCTCGAGGCCGACTGATGCGCGCCGTCACGGCAACGCAGATGCGCGAAGCCGATGCGGCGGCGGTCGCCCGCGCGGGCGACGTTGCGCTGATGCGCGCGGCGGGCGCCGCGATCGTCGAAGCGATCGTCAAAGTGGCTCCGAAAGCGACGACGCTCGTCGCGTTCGCGGGGCCCGGGAACAACGGCGGCGACGCGTTCGCGGCCTTCGCGGCGATCAAACGCGACTGCGAACGCACGATCTACGCGATGCCCACCGACTCGCCGAGCGAGGCGCGGCTCGACGCGGAACGGCGTGCCGAGAAGCGCGGCGTGCGCGTCAAGCCGTTCCCGGCAAACGACGACGAAGCGCGCGCGGCGCTCGCAGGCGCCGACGTCGCGCTCGACGCGATGCTCGGCACGGGCGCGCGCGCGGACCTCTCGCCCGCGATGCACGTCGCTGCCGCCGCACTCAACGCGAGCGAAGCGCACGTCGTGGCCGTCGACATCCCGACGGGCGTCGATGCGACGACCGGCGCCGTCGCGGACGGAGCCGTGCGCGCGCGGACGACCGTCACGCTCGGCGCGTTGAAGATCGGCCTCGTGCTCGAGCCCGCCCGCGCGTTCGTCGGCACGCTCTACGTCGGCGACATCGGCATCGAGGACGAGATCGAAGCCGTGGCGGGCGAGAGCTTCGCCGCACTCGACGACGTCGAGTTTTCCGCACTTCTGCCGTCGCGCGCGGCGGAGGCCGACAAGCGCTCGTCGGGCGCGCCGCTCATCATCGCCGGATCGGCGCAGTTCCCCGGAGCGGCCGTGCTCTGCGCGCGCGGTGCGGCTCGCGCGGGCGCCGGCTACGTGACGCTCGCGGCGAACGCGGACGCGGCGCAAACGCTGCGCAATCACCTCGTCGAACAAGTCGTCGTCACGTACGACGAACGCGACGTCGACGGCGCGATCGAAAGCCTGCTCGATCTCACGCACCGGCAGAGCGCCGTCGGCATCGGGCCCGGGCTATCGCTCTCCGCCGCTACGGGCGACATCGTCCGCGGGTTTCTGAGTAAGCTCGACAAGCCGTTCGTCGCAGACGCGAGTGCGTTCTTCCATCTCGGCAAGCACCTCGACATCCTCAAAGGGAAGACGTGCGTGCTCACGCCGCATGAATCGGAATTTTCGCGCCTTTCGGGCGAAGGCACGATCGCGCCGGGCACGCGTATCGCGCGGCTCCGTTCGTTCGTCGAGCGCACCGGCATCACGACGCTGCTCAAGGGTAACGCGACGCTGATCGACGACGGTCGCACGACGCACGTCAACGTCACGGGCACGAACGCGCTCGCCACCGCCGGCACGGGCGACGTGCTCACGGGCATCATCGCGACGCTGCTCGCGCAAGGTCTCTCGCCGGTCGACGCGGCGCGCGCCGGCGCGTACTGGCACGGCCTCGCGGGCCGCTTCGCCGAACGCTCGCGTCGCGTCGGCCTCGTCGCGGGCGATCTGCACGACGCGCTCGGACCGTCGCTGCCCGAGCCGATGCCGCGCCGGCCGGCACGAGAATCGCTACTCCGCCTCATCACGACGGCCGCGGGGTGAGCGCGTCGTGAGCGTACGAGGCGATTGCGACGGCGATGCGGTTCTGCTCGCCGGTGCGACCGGACGCGTCGGCGGCGCGACCCTCGCCGCGCTCGTGCGCGAAGGCGCGCGCGTCGTCGTCATCTCGCGCGACGAGGCGCGCGCACGTGCGACGATCGAGGAGACCCTCGACGCCCCGTTACGCGAGCGCGCGGTCGCGTTTCGCGCCGATCTCGGCGTGCAAGCGGACGCGGACCGGTCCGTCGCGTTCGTCGTCGAGCGATTCGGCCGCATCGATGCCGTCGTCAACCTCGCGGGAAGCGGCTTCGGTTCGACTGCGTTCGCCGACTCGTCGCCGGGCGATCTGCGCGCCGGCTTACGCGCGTTCGTGGAGACGGCGTACACGCTCGCCGCCGCGGCCGTACGCGAGATGCTCGCACAACCGTCTCGCGAAAGCGCCCGATCGAAGGGCCGCATCGTGACGGTCACCGCAGGATCGTCGAAAGCGCCGGCGCCCGGCCGCGCGCTCTTCGGCGCGGCAAAGGCGGCCGTGAACACGCTGATGCTCGGGCTCGCGCGCGATCATAAAGGCGACGGCATCGTCGCGAACGCGCTCGTCCTCGGGGGCGTCGCCTTCGCCGGTGCCGAGACGTTCTATTCGCCGGAAGGTCTGCGCGCAGCGGCGACCCCCGAGGAAGTCGCCGAAGTTCTGACGTTTCTCGCATCGGATCGCTCGTCCGGCATCAACGGGGCGCTCGTCAACCTCAACGCGCGCGAAGTCGACTGAGCTTAAGTCGACGTGAGTTCGTTCGCCGACCATCTCCAGCATGCAGTCGATGATTCTCCCGTCTTCTTGTTCGAATACTGCTGCAGCGCGGCTGTTTCGTATTTTTACACGATAGACGATAGGGCGATTCGGCCACTTTTGACTCGTGGTCTCTGCTGGGCGATGGCCTCACTTCCGTTCGCGTTTCTCCTCGCGCTCATCCGACCGTGGATCGCCATTTTCGCCGTTGCACTTTGGCTCGTTTCTCTCGCCTATCTCATTCGTTCGATACGTCACGAGAGAGCGACCTAAGCAGCAAGTCGCAGATCGAAGTGATCCCGATGGATCTTACGCGAGAAAGCGTGGGACGGCGGGCCGGTGAACGTCGTCCCATGCTCTCGCAGCGTTTGCAGGCCGGCGCGCGGCAAGCTCTCGCGACGCTTCTCGCAGCGATCGCGAGTTTTTGCACGCTGTGGCTGCTCTGCCGCGCGTGCACGGTCCAACCGCAGCCGGCGGTCCTTGCGGCAATCCTCGCGATCGTCTTGGGACGTCGCGCGGCGCCGCGCGGTATCGATGCCGTCGCGATCGTCGCCGGACGCATCGCCGGCATCGCGATCGCCGCGTCGGGTATCGGCTGGCTGTTGCGGCACGTGCCGGTCGCCGGCGCAGCGGTGTTCGTTGCCGGCATGTTCTTCTCGGTCTGGCTGCGCGATCGCGGCGAACGCGCGCGGGCCGTCGGCGCGCTGATCGCGCTGCCGCTCGTCGCGATGCTCGTCGTACCGGGACCGACGCGCGTCGCTCCCGGAGGTCCGCTCGTCGACCTCGCACTCGCCGTCGCGGCCGGCGTCGTCGCGCTTTCCTACGTCACGGCGATCGACGCGCTCGCGCGGCGCCTGCGTCTCGCGGATACCGGTGTCTCCGCCGCCGAACGCTTTCCGCTGCCGCCGCGCGAACCGCGAACGGGCATGACGCCCGCGACGCGCATGGCGTGGCAACTCGCCGTCGCGCTCTGCGCGGCGTTTGTCGTCGGGTTCATCGTCTTTCCGGAACACTGGGGCTGGGTCGTGCTGACGGCCTACATCGTATGCGGGAGCGCACGGGGTCGCGAGGACGCCGTTTACAAAGCGGTGCTCCGGCTGACCGGCGCGCTCGCAGGCACGGTCGGCGCGGCGGCGCTGGCAAACCTGTGGGCACCGACCGGTCCGGCGGAAGCGGTCGCCATCTTTGCGGTGCTCTACGCCGGGCTCGCGCTACGCGACGTCAACTACGCATACTGGGCGTGTTCGACGACGCTGATCCTCTCGCTGCTCGGCCGTTCGAACCAAAGCTTCGCGCTCGGCTTGTTCGTGACGCGCATCGAAGCGATCGTCGTGGGCGCGATCTGCGGCATCGTCGCCGCGTGGTTCGTCTTTCCGATCCCGACGGAAGCCGTCGTGCGTCGACGCCTCGCGGACGTGCTGCTCGCGCTCGACGACGTCGTCGCGAACGCGCATCTCCCCGGAGACGAGCGGGCGCACGCACACGCGACGTTCCACCACCGGATGCGCGAGCTCGACGACGTCGACGCGCCCGTCCGTTGGCACTGGCGCGTCTTCGTGCGCCGCGGCGATGCCGATCATCCGGCGCGCTGGATCGATCTCGCGCGCGGGGTTCGCGATCACGCGCAAACCTACGTGTCGGGGCCGAACACGAAGCGCGTCCGTCAGGCGATCGGCATCTCCCGCCGTTCGATCGCGCAACACGGGAAGGCCGATGCGCCGGACGACCGCGTTCCCATCGGAACGGCACTCGAGCGATTACGCACCGAGATCGCACCGCACGACGATTGATCAATCACCCGCGAACTGCGCGCGGTAGAAATACGAACCGTCGATCGCGCGGCGGCCATGATCGACGCCTCGACGAGCGCATCCCGACCGAGAATACCGGCTCGTATCGTTTTTCACGACGACGATGCTGCTGACGTCTCCGTCCGCCGTCAGCGTCACGCTGAGCGTCACCGTTCCCTCCGACCCGGCCGCCGCAGCGATCTTCGAATAATCGGGATACACGGCACGATCCATCGTGGCGTCCACGTTCGGCTTCGAGCAGTGTTCGGGAGGCGGCCGCACGGGCACCGCGATCGCCGCGAACGGCGACAAGATCGTCGTCGCATCCGTTTCCGCGACCTCGGAAGAGTGGTCGAGCGCGAAGACGGCGTCCTCGACCGCGCGCATGATCGCGTTCAACTTCTGTCGCGACGTGAAGCCGTCCAGCTTCCAGAACGTTGAGACGAGCCGGTCGGCGCGTGCCTCCGCGTCGAAGTCCGAAAGCGTGGGACACACGGTGTCCAAAACCGCATCGAAGCGCCCAGCACGGCATGAACGGCCGACGGCGACGCCGCGGCGATCTCCGTCAGAAAATGCGTCACCTTCGATGCGGGCAGCACGTAGGCAAACGCGGAACGCGTGTCGTGAACGAGCGCGGCATCCGCCGGGACGCATCCCGACGGGCTCGCGACGACGGCGCGCGGCGGCGACATGGCGCGAACAACACGACACACGCGGCGAACGCCGTCGCGGTTCGCGACGATCGATTTCGAACGACCATCGGTTATTCGCCCTCGAAATTCACTCGGAATATGTAATAGTCGGCTCGCGGGACGCACCCGACGAGCGCGGGGCGGTACGTCGTCTCCGAAGCGGCCATGATCGCGGAATCGACCAAGGCATCCGTGCCGGATCCACCGGTGGTCTCGTTCTTCACGAGGACGACGCTACCGACGTCTCCGGCGGCGGTGAGTGCGACTTTGACGGTGACGCTTCCGGAAGACCTCGTCTCGGCAGCGATCCTCGGATAAACGAGTTCCACGAGATGATCAATCGCGGGGTCGGCGTTCGGCGTCGAACACGTCGCGGGCGCCGGCCGGACGGGCTTCGAAACCGCCGCAAACGGTCGAAGCGCCGTCATCACGTCGGTGTCCGACACGACGGAGCGGTGGCCGAGCACGAACACCGCGTCTTTCACCGCGCGCACGATCGCGCTCGATTTCGCTGGTGCTTCGAAGCCGTTCAACTTCCACAGATTCGAGATGAAGTGATCGGCGCGTGCCTGCGCGGCGTAGTCCGCCAACACCGGGCACAACCCGTCGACGACGTCATCGACGCGACGACGCTCGGCCGTTTCGGACGCGAGGACGATGGCACCGAGCGCGTCGTGCGCGGCAGAAGGCGTCGCCGTCGCGACCTCCGTCAGAAAATGCGTGACCTGCGGATCGGTCAGGTCGAACGCGAAAGCATCGCGAGCGTCACCGATGAGCGCGGGATCGGCCGGAACGCATCCCGCAGCCGCCGTCGTCGATGACGTAGCGACCGGAACGGGCGACGCACTCGCGGTGAGCGCGAGCGCCGGCGACACGACGAACCCCGAAGCGAGCGTGGCCAAGGCGACCACGACTCCACGCGCGCTTTCGGAGCGTAAGAGAGATCGAGACATCGACGACCCCCGGTCGGCACGGTTGCTTGCCGATACCGCTTGCCCGAAAGCCTCTCCTGCGACCAGGCATTCGGCCGAGGAGCGGACGATCGCCGGACTCGAATCCAACCTTGCGGCGTCGAAGTTGCAACCTAGGAGTACCCCCCAGTGAACGAGTCTTCGATGCCGTCGCACGACCAAGACGACTATCGGACCTTGGCGGACGCGATCCCACAGATCGTCTGGTCCGCTCATGCCGATGGGTCGATCGAGTATTTCAACCGCGCGTGGTATCGCTACACGGGGCTCTCCGAACGCGCGTCGCTCGCCGACGGCTGGGCGAGCATCGTCCACCGCGACGACATCGACCGCGTCGTCGCGCGTTGGAAGCTGTCGATCGCGACGGGCCAACCGCACGAAGTCGAGTTTCGCATGCTCGCTCCGGGCGGCACGTATCGCTGGTTCGTCGGGCGCGCGCAAGCGGTCCTCGGAGACGGCGGCATCGTCACCAAATGGTACGGCGGCTGTACCGACATCGACGATCTCAAGCGCGCGGAAGCCGCGCTGCGCGAGAATGCGGCCACGTTCCGCAGGCTCGCGAACTCGCTGCCGCAGATCGTATGGATCGCGGACGCGAACGGCAAGAACACGTTTCTCAATCATCGGTGGCACGACTACACGGGCATCCCGCAAGCCCGGCCGCACGACCTCAGCGAGGCGATGCATCCCGACGATTACGCGCGCACGGTCGCGATCTGGCAGGCGGCGATCGGCACGGGTTCCACGTTCGAGACGGAATTTCGTTTGCGCCGCGTCGACGACGTGTACCGCTGGTTCCTCGTGCGCGCGGTTCCCGTGCGCGGTGCGGACGACGCGATCGTCGAATGGTTCGGCAGTTGCACGGACGTCGACGACAAAAAGCGCGCGGAAGCCGAGGTGCGCGCCGCGCTCGAACGCGAACGCCGGACCGCGACGACGCTGCAACGCGCGTTCCTGACGCATCGCATGCCGGAGATCGACGGCTTCACGTTCGACGCGGTCTATCGCCCGGCGGAACGCGACGAAGTCGGCGGCGATTGGTACGACGCGATCGCGCTCGACGACGGCCGCATCGTCGTCTCGATCGGCGACGTGGCGGGCCACGGTCTCGATGCGGCGGTCGTGATGGGGAACGTGCGCCAGGCGATTCGCGTGGTCGCGCAAGTCGCGGATCACGATCCCGTCGCGATGCTCGACACGATCGACCGCACGCTGACGCGCGAGTCGCCGGATACGATCGTGACGGCGTTCATCGGCATCATCGATCCCACGCACAGCACGCTGACCTTCGCTTCGGCCGGGCACCCGCCGCCGCTGCTCTGCTCGCATTCCACGGTGAGCGAACTCGCCGCGAGGGGGCTGCCGCTCGGATTGCGCGCGGCCGCGGCGAGCGCGCCCGCGACGACCGTTCCGCTGCCCGCGATGGGACTGCTCGTGCTCTACACGGACGGTCTCGTCGAAGCGACGCGCGATCTCGAAGAAGGCGAACGACGACTGCGCGAAGCGTCCGTGTGCGTCGCGCTCGAAGGCGCCGAGCATCCGGCCGAAGCGATCCAGACGAGCGTCTTGCGCAACGGCGCGCAGGACGACGTCGCGGTGCTCACCGTCGCGTTCACGGCGCAGAGCGCGTCGCGACGCGTCGCGTAGTCAGAGCAGCGCGCGTAAGCCCGCTTCGTCGACGATCTCGATACCGAGCGTCTGCGCTTTCGCGAGCTTCGACCCGGCCTCTTCGCCCGCGACCACGTAGCTCGTCTTCTTACTGACCGACCCCGACACTTTGCCGCCCGCATCGACGATGAGCGCGGTCGCCTCCTCGCGCGAGAGCGACGGCAGCGTGCCCGTGATGACGAACGTCTTGCCCGCGAGCACGCCCACCGGTTCTTTCGGATGCAACGGCGCCGTGAGGTCGAGTCCGCGCTCCGCGAGCCGGCGCACGACGTCGCGATTCGACTCGCGCGCGAAGAAAAACGCGACGCTCTCCGCGATCTGCGGACCGATGCCGTCCGTTTCCGCAAGCCGTTCGCGCGACGCCACCGCGAGCTCGTCGATCGTTCCGAACTCGCCCGCGAGCAACGCCGCGTTCTGGCCGCCGACGTAGCGGATGCCGAGGGCGGCGAGCACGCGTGCGAGCCCGCGCGTCTTCGATCGCTCGAGCTCGCCGAGCACGTTGCTCACGGTGCGATCGCCCATGCGCGGAAGGGTCGCGAGCTTCTCCGCATCGAGGTCGTAGAGATCGGCGACGTTCGCGCAGAGTCCGGCCTCGACGAGCGCGGCGGAGAGCGCGTCGCCGACGCCCTCGATATCCATCGCGCCGCGCGTGCACCAATGGCGGATGCGCTCCGTCACCTGCGCGGGACACGCGACGTTCGTGCAATACGAGAAGACGTCGCCCTCGGGCCGCTCGACCGGCGAGCCGCAGACGGGGCACGCGAGCGGCATCGCGTACGGCGCCGTCTTCTTCGGACGCAACTCGAGAACGGGCCCGACGACGTACGGGATGACGTCGCCCGCGCGATGCACGATCACCGTATCGCCCGGGCGGATGTCTTTGCGCGCGATGTCGTCGGCGTTGTGCAGCGTCGCCATCTTCACGGTGACGCCGCCGATCCCGACGGGATCGAGGATCGCGTACGGGTTGAGCTTCCCGGAGCGGCTGACGTTGATGCCGATGTCGAGCAGTTTCGTGCGCGCCTCCTGCGCGCGAAACTTGAAGGCGGTCGCCCAGCGCGGATCTTTGCCCGCGTAGCCGAGCTTCGCTTGCAGCGCGAGCGAATCGACCTTGATGACGACGCCGTCGATCTCGTAATCGAGCGTCGCACGTTCGTCTTCCCAACGGCGGCAGAACGCGAGCACGTCGTCGATGGTCGCGCACGCGGTCGCGTGTTCGTTCACCGGCACGCCGTACGCGCGCAGCGCCGCGAGCAACTCGACCTGCGTCGCGGGCGGCTCCGCGCCCGCGAACGCGCCGATCGCGTATGCGAAGAACGAGAGTTTGCGCTCCGCCGTGAGACGCGGGTCTTTCTGACGCAGGCCGCCCGCCGCCGTGTTGCGCGGGTTCGCGAACGACGGCAGACCCGCGGCCGTGCGCGACGCATTGAGCGCGGCGAACGCGCTCTTGCGCAGGTAGATCTCGCCGCGCACGTCGATCGTCTGCGGCGCTCCGCGTAGGGTCCGCGGCACGTCGCGAACGGTGCGGACGTTGCCCGTCACGTCTTCGCCCGTCGTTCCGTCGCCGCGCGTGCCCGCGCTGCGCAGCACGCCGCCCTCGTAGCGCAGCGACATCGCGAGCCCGTCGATCTTGAGCTCGCACACGTACGTCGCGGGTTCGCCCGCGAGCTTCGCGACGCGCGCGTCAAACGCGCGCAGATCGCTCTCGTCGAACACGTTCGAGAGCGAGAGCATCGGCACGCCGTGCGGATACGGCGAGAAGTCGGAGCTCGGCGCGCCGCCCACGCGTTGCGTCGGCGACTCCGGCGTCGCGAGATCGGGATGCGCGTCCTCGAGATCGCGGAGCTCGCGCAACGCCGCATCGTACGTCTCGTCGGAGATCGTCGGCGCGTCGAGCACGTGGTAGTTCCGGTTCGCTTCGTCGATCTGCGCGCGCAGCTCCGCGGCACGCGCGGCGGGAGCGCTCATCTCGCGTTCTCCGTTCGCTCGCCGGGCTCGCGCAGCAGGCGTTCGACGTCGATCGCCGCGAGCGGCAGCGGCTCCGGCGGCGGCACGACCGCGGGGCCGAGTTCGCGCTCGAGATACACCACGTCGTGCCACGCGCCGATTTTGTAGCCGACGTTGCGGTACGTCGCGATGGGCACGAAGCCGGCGCTGCGATGCAACGCGACGCTCGCGTCGTTCGGCAACGTAATGCCCGCGTACGCACGCCGGTACAGCTGCGCCGTCAACATGGCCAGCAGCGACGCATACAACCGTTTCGCGACGCCGCGGCCGCGCGCTTCGGCGGCGACGTAGGCGGTCACGTCGACCGACCAGCGGTACCCGGCACGCTCCCGATTCGGCCCCGCGTAGACGTAGCCGAGAAGCCCGCCCGCATCGTCCGTGCCGACGAGCCACGGATAGCGCGGCAGGCAGCGTGCGATCCGCTCCGCCATCTCGGCCGCGTCCGGAGCCCGTTCCTCGAACGAGACGATCGTCTCGCGCACGACCGGCGCGTAGATCGCGGCCACCCCCTCCGCATCCGTGACGCTCGCTAGCCGGACGTTCATGGCGCCACGTTTCCGCCCGGCGGCGCAAGAATCCGCGCCCGGGACGCCAATAGCCGCAAGCCAATGCCCGACCATTTCCGGACCGTCGGTTTCACGCTCGAACGCGACGAACTCGAGTCGCTCTTGCAGCGTGCGGTCGATCGCGGCACGTTGATCGAGGCGCCGCACGGTGACTATCACGTGTGGACGCCCGGCGCCGGCGCGGAGCTGTGGGTCAACCTGTATCGCCTCGGCGGCCAGCGCAAAGAGCTCGCGGGCGTCAACCCGCATTTCGCGGGCGAAGCGCGCATGAGCGCGATCGTCGAAGGGCTCGAGCCGAACGCCGCCTTCGCGCTCGAGGGCGAGATCTACGCGTGGGCCTCGCCCCACGGCGACGAGCACGGACTGTATCCGTTCTGCGCGAGCGTTCCGGATTACGACGCGTCGCTCGCCACCCGGGAGACGCCGTTCCGCACGGTGCTCGCGCTCGCCGGTTTCGCGCACGAGTTCGCGTGGTGGCCGACGCGCTACGCGTACGACGAATATCTGCGCGCGGAGCCGTCGGCCTTCGCGGCGACATCCGTGATCCCGCTCGGACTCTTCGGCAACAACACGGGTCGTGCTCGATCGCAAGCCGTCATCACCGGAACGATCGTCGCGAGCGAGACGCGCATCAACCCCGCGACCGAACGCGCGTTCCAGTACGTGCGCGTCGAGACGTACGGCGGCGAGATCGATATCCTCGCATCGCCCGACGTGATCGCGGGCGATCCGCCCATCGGCGGCGTCGTGCGCGCGCGCTGCTGGTTGACGGCGCGCCTCGTCGACGACGCCGCGTGAAGCCGATCGATCGCGCACAACCCTACATCATCGGCGCGCTGTTCATCGTCGCCGGCGCCATCCACTTCAAGAACCCGCAGATGTACGAGCGTATCATGCCGCCGTATCTACCGGCGCACGCGCAACTCGTCGCGCTCAGCGGTGCGTTCGAAATTCTCGGCGGCATCGGCGCCGCGATCCCGCAGACGCGCAAGGCGGCGGGCATCGGCCTCATCGCGCTCCTGATCGCGGTGTTCCCGGCGAATCTCTACATGGCGACGGACGCCGAAAAATTCGCGAGCTTCGCGCCCGCGTGGGTGCTGTGGGCGCGTCTACCGTTACAGCTGTTCCTCGTTCTCTGGGTTTACAACGCGACGGTGCGTTCCCCGAAGCCGAACGTCTAGCGCTAGCGCGGGGCCGCACGCTCGACGATCGCGCGCGCGTCGACGTCGACCGGAAGCGTGCCGTACGCGTTGCCGTGGCGCGTGCCGAGACGCGACGCGCAGAACGCATCCGCGACGAACGGCGGCGCGTGGCGCACGAGCAGCGCGGCTTGGAACACGAGCGCCATCCGCTCGACGACGTAACGCGCGCGCGTCTCGAGATGCGCGCCGTCGGCGAGTTCGCGATCGAGATCCGCCGAGGCCGCATCGAGCCGCGCGTCCGCACCGCGCGCGAGCGCGACCTCCGCACGATACGAGTCGAGGACGCCCGCTTCGCGCTCGAGCGCACGCAGCACGTCGAGCGCGTTGACGTTCCCCGAACCTTCCCAGATCGAATTGAGCGGCGACTCGCGGAAGAGCCGCGGCATGATCGACTCTTCGACGTAGCCGTTGCCGCCGTGACACTCGAGCGCTTCCGCGGCGTGGCCGGCGGCGCGCTTGCAGACGTAATACTTTCCGAACGCGGTGCCGATGCGCTTGAGGCGCGCCTCGTGCGCGTCGCCGCGCGCCGCGCGGTCGCACGCGCTCGCGAGCCGCACGAAGAGCGCGGTCGCCGCTTCGCTCTCGAGCGCGAGATCGGCGAGCACGTTCCGCATCGCGGGTTGATCGACGAGCAGTTTTCCGAACGCGCTGCGATACGATGCGTGATGGATCGCCTGCGCGACCGCCTGACGCATGCCGCTCGCGGCGCCGATGATGCAATCGAGCCGCGTGACGTTCACCATCTCGACGATCGTGCGAACGCCGCGGCCTTCCTCGCCGACGAGCACGCCGTACGTGTTCGCGAACTCGACCTCGCTCGATGCGTTGCTGCGATTGCCGAGTTTGTCTTTGAGACGTTGCAACGCGAAGACGTTCTTGCTGCCGTCGGGTAAGAAGCGCGGCACGAGAAAGCACGAGAGTCCGGCCGGCGCCTGCGCGAGCACGAGAAACGCATCCGACATCGGCGCGCTGCAAAACCATTTGTGGCCGGTCAACGCGTACGCTTCGCCCGGACCGCCGCGGCCGAGTTTCTCGGCGCGCGTCGTGTTCGCACGCACGTCGGAGCCGCCTTGCTTCTCCGTCATGCCCATGCCGAAGATCGCCGAGCCCTTGCGCTCCGCCGGCACGAGCCGCGGATCGTACGTGCGCGAGAAGATCAGCGGCTCCCACTGTCGCGCGAGCGTCGGCTCCGCGTGCAGCACGGGCACGACCGCGTGCGTCATCGTCATCGGACAGCCGTGGCCGGCGTCCGTCTGCATCCACACGTGATTCGCGGCGGCGCGCGCGACGTGCGCGCCCGGGCGCGAATCGCTCCACGCCGCGGCGTGGATGCCGAACTCGACCGCCGTCGCCATCAGCGCGTGATAGGACGGATGGAATTCGACTTCGTCGATGCGCGCGCCGTACCGGTCGAAGGCCTTCAGTTTCGGCGGATTCGCGTTCGCCTCGAAACCCCACGCGATCGCTTCCGCCGAGCCGGCGCGCCGTCCCACCGCGTGCAGCGATTCGCCGGCCCATGCTGCTCCGTTCGCGGCGACGCCTTCGCGCAACGCCGCATCGCAGCCGTACGCGTCGTAGTCCGCGAGCGGAGGGGCCTGATTCGGCGCCGATTCGTAGGCCGCCGGCGCATCGACACGATCGAGGAGATCCATGCTCGGACGTTCGCCGCCGCGCCGGCGGTCCCGGCCGCGCATGGGCCGATCGCTCGTGGACGAGCCGGCGCTCGCCGAATACTATGGAACCTATGACGAAACGATGGATAGCGGCGACGATCGGCGGATTGATGGCCATCGCGTGCATGGTCGGCTACGTGTCGTTCCGACTGATCGACGAGGCGAACGCGGCCCCCATCGTCCGATTCGACGCCGATCCAGGCTGCGCGCGCCGTGCCCCGCAGCATGCCGGCTCCGTCTGTACGTGGTCGCGGGGGCGGCTCGCCTTCGCCCGTTCCGATGCGGATGCGGTCGAGGTGGCCTTGATTCGGCCCGGAACGCCGCGGCAGACCGTGCGTCTGCGTCGCGCCGAGTGCTCCTCGATCGTGAGCTTTCTCAAAGGGCCTGACACCAGCGTCCGCGCGGAAACGTTCGGCGGCCACGTCATTCGCCTGGAAACCTCGAAGCGAACGTATTCGACCCTCGCGTACCCCGAGTATCCACGTACGCTGTTGACGACCGCGTACGGAACGACTGCGGTTCTCATTTGGCAGTCGTCGGTCATGGTCGTCGTCTTCGCCTTCACCGCCGGCCGACGGGTTCGGTTCACGAGGCGGGGCGCGGACACGCCGTAGGTCTTCTGCGCGACGGGCTCCCTTACGTAGCCTTTCGGCGCTCATGCTTGGTGTTGCAGCCTCGCAGGGTATAGGGTAAGGCTATGTTCACTCGCCCTCCCGCCCGTCGCGTCACCTCGTTCCTACTTCGTACTGCAGCGTTCGCCGGAGTCTGTGTCGTGGCGCACGTCGCCGCTCCGGCGGCCGCCGACACGACGGTCGCCTCCCGGCAGCCGCCCGCGTCCATTCTGCTCGAGGTGCCCAGCAATCCGAACCACGCGGAGCCGGCCGAACTGACGGTTCTCTCATTCGAATACGATGCGGCCGCGCAGCGACTGACGTATACGCGCGGCTACGACAGCGCCGTCGCGGGCTCGTTCCTCATCAAGAAGACGGACGAGGCGATCCCGATAGCCCCGAACAGCGTTCTGCGGTACCTCGAGATCCGCGAGGCTGACGACGACGCGAACGTGTTCCGTCGCGTGCTCTTCCACGGCGTTCGCGTCATCGGCATCACGCACGACGGCAACGACCGCCGGCTCTCGTTCACGGCGGAGAGCGTCACCGTCCGCTAGTCGCTCCCCCCGA
The DNA here is from genome assembly GCA_903970385.1 of Rhodospirillales bacterium. Lineage (GTDB taxonomy): Bacteria > Vulcanimicrobiota > Vulcanimicrobiia > Vulcanimicrobiales > Vulcanimicrobiaceae > Palsa-1515. Next base: position 15,119 of record CAJCIN010000121.1, read on the forward strand.
CGGAGCAAGAATCGAGCGGCACGTCCGGCGAACGGCGCCGAATGATCGTTCAGCGTTCGTCTGCCGTCCGCCGAATCGCCGCCTGTGCGTGTGTGGTCGCCCTCCTCGCCGGTTGCACGAAAGTTGCGAGCGACGGAGGCACGTCGCCGAGCGGTACGGGAGCGAGCGCGTCCTCCGATTCCGGCGGCAATTCGTTCACGCATCACCACCAACTGCGCATCGCGCAACAGGGCGACATCGAAGGCCTCAACCCGCTGCTCGACCAGGAGCTCACGGCGGCGTGGCCCGAGGAACTCGTGCTCGCGTATCTCTTGCGCTACGATCGCGCGAACAAAGTTACGCCGGAGCTCGCGACCGTGGTCCCGACGCAACAGAACGGCGGCATCAGTGCCGACGGTGAGACGATCACGTACCATCTTCGTAAAGGTGTGAAGTGGTCGGACGGCGCGCCTTTCACGGCCGACGACGTCACGTTCACGACGAAGATCATCAACGATCCGAAGACGAACGTGCAGAGCCGTCAGGGATGGGATCAGATCGTCCGCATGGACACGCCGAATCCACTGACCGTCGTTTTTCATCTCAAGTCGGTGTTTTCGCCGTTCGTCGGCCTGACGTTCACCTCGGGCGGCCAAGGGCCGGCGATCCTTCCGAAACATCTACTCGCACACACGGCGAACATCAACACGGACGCGTACAATTCGCTGCCCGTCGGCATCGGTCCGTTCAAATTCACGGAGTGGGCGCGCGCCGATCACATCTCGCTCGTTGCAAATCCACTGTATTGGCGCGGAAAACCGAAACTCGAACGGATCGATTTCAAGATCATCCCGAATCGCGACACGATTCTCTCCGAACTGCAGACGGGCGAGGTCGACATCTGGCCGCTCGTGCCACCCGCATACTACACGCGCGCGGTCACCACGAAGGGTTTCACGATTCTCCGCCAAGCGGGCTACGGTTTCGGTCATCTCGATTTCAACGCATCGCACGCGACGCTCGCCGATCCGATCGTGCGCCGCGCGCTTCTGCTCGGTTGGGATCGCCGCGCGCAACGAACGAAAATCGGTCACGGGATCGGGATCCTTCAAGATAGCGTCTTCTCGCCGAAGAGTCCGTTCTACGATCCGAAGATCGGGTTCACCGAGCACGATCCGGCGAAGGCGAACGCGCTGCTCGACGCCGCCGGCTGGAGCCGCGGAGCCGACGGCATCCGCGCGAAGAACGGCGTGCGTCTGAATCTCGAGTTGGTGTCGAATTCGGGCAGCCCGGACACCGATTCGCGCATCGAATTGCTACGCCAGGATTGGAAGGCGATCGGCGTGTCGTTCTTGCGAAAAAATTACGATCCCAATCTTCTTTTCGCATCGCTGCAGCAAGGCGGCATCATCCAATCCGGGAAGTTCGACGTCGCGTTTTCGGCGTGGTATCCGCCGCCTACGGGCGACTATTCCAATCTGTACGGCTGTAAAGAATTTCCGCCGCAAGGCCAGAACGACATCCGTTGGTGCGATGCGGCCGCCGATGCCGCGATGAACGACTTCCTCGGAACGTTCGACGAGGCACGACAGAAACGCGACGCGACGACGCTCCAACAGCGGATGCTCGCCGGCACGCCGACGGTGCTGTCGACGCTGTACGAAGACCTCTTCGCCGTAAACACCGACCTAAAAGGATTTCACCCCAACAGCGTCAGCTTCTTCGACGACGCGATGAATCTCGATATTTGAGGCCGGGCCGCCCGAATTACAGCGCTTGCGATTCCCCGGCCGGGCGCGAAGGCGCACCGAGATGCGTGAGCTCGATCAGTTTGGCGAAGACGCGTTTGCGCAGCGCCATGCTCGCGACGCCGAGTTCGAGCACGTTACCGAGCCAGAGGCCGTCGGCGGCAGAACGCACGAGCTCCGCGATCGCGGGGTCGATGCCGTCGTCTTCGAGCCGTTGACGCCAATCGTCGTACCGGCGGCGCAGCGGCGCGAGCAGCTGCGAATTGATCGCGACCGCCGCGAGGATGCCGGCGCTCACGCGCAACGTGCGCGTCAGCGCGCCGTCGGGATCGAGGCACGCGCGCAAAAACGCGCGCGCGAAACTGCCCGGGCCGTTCTCGCCCTGCATGTGCCGCGCGAGATCGCCCTCGAATTGCGAGACCACGTCCTCGATCATCGCCGCGATGAGAGAATCTTTGGTAGCGAAGTGATGCAGGATGCCGCCCTTCGAAAGGCCGACGCGCTCGGCGACGGCATCGAGCGTGAGCTTCGCGGCGCCTTCGGTCGCGACGAGAGCGGCGGCCGCATCGAGCACGCTACGCCGCGTCGCTTGGCCGGAGCCGCGAACGGGCATCAGCGGGCCTCCCCGCTAGCTTCGACCAACTCCGTTGACGCGACGGTCCCGAGCATGGTATGCCTATACCGTCCAGTCGGACGGTATTCCCTCCGGCACCGCATCACACTCGCCGAGCCGGGAGCTCCACCCTAGCCGAATGACGATCAGCCTGGCGCAGAATGCAATCGCGAACGATAGCCTCGACGACGCCATCGCGGCGGCGGCTCGCGCTCTTCTCGCACGGCAAAAGTCCGACGGTCATTGGGTGTTCGAGCTCGAGGCCGACGTCACGATCCCGGCCGAGTACATCATGCTCGCCCACTACACGGGCGACGCGCTCGATCCCGATCTCGAGAAGAAACTCTGCGCCTACATCCGGCGCGTGCAGAATCCGGACGGCGGCTGGCCGCTCTTCCATCGCGGCGACACCGACATCAGCGCGACCGTCAAGGGCTACTACGCGCTGAAGCTCTCCGGCGACTCGATCGACGCCCCGCACATGCGGCTCGCACGCGAACGCGTGCTCGAGCGCGGCGGCGCGGCGATATCGAACGTCTTCACGCGGATCGCGCTCGCGCTCTTCGGTCAGGTGCCGTGGCGTGCGGTCCCCGCGATGCCGATCGAGATCATGCACCTGCCGCGGTGGTTCCCGTTCCATCTCGAGAAGATCGCGTATTGGTCGCGCACCGTCGTGACGCCGCTGCTCGTCTTGATGGCGCTGCATCCGCGCGCGCGCAACGAACGCGGCGTCGACGTCCGCGAGCTGTTCACGATCGATCCCGAGATCGAGAAGCGCTACATGCGCGCGGCGACCAACTCGCCGCTCGGCAAAGTGTTTCTCTTCGTCGATACGGTGCTCAAACGCGTCGAGCCGCATCTCCCGCGGTCGTTCCGCGCGGCCGCGATCGCGAAGGCGATCCGCTTCACGACGGAGCGTCTCAACGGCGAAGAGGGTCTCGGCGCGATCTTCCCCGCGATGGCGAACGCGCTGATGGCGCTCGATGCGCTCGGCTACGCGAAAGATCATCCGCAGCGCGTGCTCGCGCGTCGCGCGATCGACAATCTGCTCGTCGTGCGAGACGACGAAGCCTACTGTCAACCGTGCGTCTCACCCGTTTGGGATACGTCGCTCACCGTGCACGCGTTGCTCGAGACGGGCGACGCCTCGGCGCGCGCCGCGGTGGCGCGAGCGAACGGCTGGCTCACCGGCCGCCAAGTGACGACGGTCTACGGCGACTGGGCGGCGCGACGCCCGAATCTCGCTCCCGGCGGCTGGGCGTTTCAGTACTGGAACGATTATTATCCGGACGTCGACGACTCCGCCGTCGTCGCGATGGGCATGCATCGCGAGGATCGCAACCGCCATCACGACGCGCTGCGCTTGGCGGCCGATTGGGTGATCGGCATGCAGAGCAGCAACGGCGGCTGGGGCGCGTTCGATCCCGAGAACGAACACTTCTATCTCAACCACATCCCCTTCGCCGACCACGGCGCGCTGCTCGATCCGCCGACCGAGGACGTGTCGGCGCGTTGCGTCGGAATGTTGTTGCAGATGGGGTACGCGCACGACCATCCGGCCGTCGCTTCGGGACTCGACTATCTCCGGCGCACGCAACGCGCGGACGGATCGTGGTTCGGGCGCTGGGGAACGAACTACGTCTACGGCACGTGGTCCGTGCTCAACGCGTTCATGGCCGCGGGCGAGACGCCGGCGAACTCGCCGACCGTCGCGCGTGCCGTCGCGTATCTCGCGCGCATGCAGCGGCCGGACGGCGGCTGGGGCGAAGACGGCGCGACGTACTGGGACGAACGCATCGGCGAATGTAAAGAAAGCACGGCGAGTCAGACGGCGTGGGCGATGCTCGGGCTGATGGCGGCCGGCGCCGCGACGCATCCCGCCGTCGCGCGCGGCGCCGCATTTCTGCTCGAAAAGCAGAACGCCGAAGGGCTCTGGGACGAGTCGCTGTTCACGGCCGTCGGCTTTCCGCGCGTGTTCTATCTGCGCTACCACGGCTATCGCGCGTTCTTTCCGCTCTACGCACTCGCGCGCTATCGGAACCTCGTCGAGCGCGGCGAGCCGCTGCAGAAGTTCGGCTTTTAGGGCCCTTCCGGCAGCCATTTGGTCCCGGGATAGCACCGTAATCTCGGGACTTTAAGACCAGCTTTACGACCCGCTCGCGCCTGTGCCGCACGCTCGCAAACTGCGAGAATGGCGGACATGCCGATGCGCCGCTTCGCCTTACTCGTCGCCCTTTTTCCCGTTGTCGGGCTCGCCGCATGCAGCGGCGGCGGCAGCTCGGGCGGATCCGGCGGCGCGCTGCCCGTGCTGAGCGCACCGCAGCAAACGACGCAAGTGCCCGCTTCGTCGACGACGGCGAGCCTGTCGGGCACCGTCGTCGATCTGCCCTACGGCGGCAGCGCACCGGGCTACTCGATGCTTCCGAACGGAACCGCGGCGACGCCGGGCGCACCGATCGCGGGCGCGGC
>CAJCIN010000122.1 GCA_903970385.1 Rhodospirillales bacterium
TATCAAGGCTTACATGCCTCGCGTTCTGGTCGCTTCGCTACTAAAGCATCCCAAGTTGTGCGATAGATCGTTCGAGGAAAGGCAGCGTCGCGCATCGTCCAACGCGCAAAGGCTCCAGGCTTGCGTTTGAGCGATTCGATCCTAGAGCTATTACTATCGTCGATGAAACCGGGAAACGACATTCCCATCGAACGTTATCGTCACATCGTAACGGTTGATGACAACGACGTTGAGATGATAGCTAGTCCAAGACGAACAGGCTTCAGGTTTAGTAACTACAGACAGGATGATATCGTCCCGCCTCCGCCGGAGCCGTCGAAAACAAATTGGGCCTCTACGTGTTTTTTCTGTTCCGTCACAATACTCGTCCTGTTCGCATTTTGCGCTCGGCATTAAGATCGCGACGCACAACGGTGTTCACGTTTTGGCTTAAAGAACTGCGCGTGATCTTATAAAAAAACGACGCGACTTTACCTTTGCCGCGAAAACACGGCGACGTGCAATGCTTTTCCGAACGTCGGCTTTAGCGCTGATTCTACTCTCAGCGCTAGTCGTCGCCGCCCGCCTGGCGCTTCCGACATCGTTCAACGCAAGCAACTCGAATACGGTAAATTTGCCGGTACTGGCAACCGAGCCGGTAGTCATGGTCGTTCCAACCAAAAATGTAGCGGAATTGCAGGACTCGACTCTAACGCCCGGCGCGGTCGTTTCTACGAATGTAAATCTTGTGTGCAGCCTTGGATACGCTTCAAGCATACGGCCGCGCGGGGCACTCTGGCGGACACTAAAAGCCGAGGCTTACGCAGGATACCATATACCGGCGGCACAACGGGCCACGGTCGACGGGGCAGGCGTTCATCACTCTTTCTATCAGGTCGACCATTTAATTCCGCTAGAACTCGGTGGTGATCCAACCAGCATAGAAAACATTTGGCCGCAACGGATTGAATCGGCCGAGCGAAAAGATCGTGTAGAGGATAAGCTTCACGAACTCGTATGCAGTGGGCAAATGTCTATCGGTGTCGCGCAGCAGCGGATCAGGGAAAATTGGAAAACGGCGGTCAACGATTGAAAGGCCATCGCGAATCAAAACTGAGATCAATTCGCTAAAATGTTATTGCACCGGCGGGCGATTCGTGAACGTAAGTCAAACCCGCAAGTGCCTTCGGCTCATTGCGCGACCCGACCCCCCCGAGCGAATAGGACCGCGCGCACCCGATCCGGTGAGGGACGCACGTACTAGAGCATGCATCCCTACACGTCCGCGACGCCTTCTGTTCGCTCGCCGACGAGTACGCCAATCAAGCAAATATCCGACTCGCTGCCGACGCGCGATTCGATCCGCTGCGCAGCGCGCTTTGGAATTGCGACGTCACGATGCTGAGCGCGTCGTGCAACGACCCTCGATCTACCGCAAGGCTCCTCATACGCGCAAGGTGTCCGTGCCATCGCAGCGTGAGCCATCGGCGCGCGAAACGCGATTTTCGCGTGTTTTCCGTTACGGCCGTCTCGCTTCGGGCGCATGATAACCGAAAGCCGGTTCGCGAGGTAAGTCACTCCTCACGAACCGGCACATTCGGCCATCGCCAGGCACACCCACACTGCAAGCAGACGCGTTTAATCCCGGCGGCTAACGCGCCGCGGAGGGAGCAAACCTTTCCCGCGCGTTTCTTTTGGTGACGACGGCTCGCCGAGCGCGCTGACCAATCCCTGAAGTTCCCACGTATCCGGCACCGCGCCGCCTCGAAGGAGGCACTGCGCACTGCGCGGGTGATGTGTGTGCGTAAGCCTATCTCGGCGAGACTCAAGCCGCTCGCTTCGATCCGCGGACACCAACTGTCGGCACGGGCTTGACGGCTCGGCGTCATCGCGTGCGACTTCGAATCGCTCGATCCGCTCGTGTTTACGTGTTTACCGGATTGTTTACCTTAACGCATGGGTGCAGCGCAAACCTCTGTGCTATAACGCTTGTAGGCCGTTTGGCGGGAGAGTGTAGGAATCGAACCTACCAGTCCCCTTGCGAAGACCTCTGCGGTTTTGAAGACCGAGCGAGACACCAGTCCCGTACTCTCCCATGTGCGCGGAACGTGCTTACGTCGATTTTGTTTCGCGGCGCGGGTCCAACTTACCGCCGGCCGCCGCACCTACCGAACGGCGAACATCATTTTTCCCGCAGCGGCCGCTATTCGTACGAGTTACTTGTGCGATTGACGCTGTCTTCGAATAAGCCGAATCGTTAGAATCTACCTATGAAGAAACGATCGCATACATTGCTAGCCTCCTCGTTAACTCGGACGGGACGTCGCGTAACGATGAAACCTTTGATGCCTGTCCTCTTGTACGCGGTCGTCCTTACGGCAAGCGGCTACGTACCTGCGCTGGCGGCACCCTCACCTTGTGCGCTGGCCACGAGCGCACAGGTTTCTGCAGCTGCGGGTCAGCCGGTCGGCAGCGGAACGACGACTGGGCCGCTCGGCTCGGTATGCGAATGGCGTGCCGAAAGCGATTCGAACATCTACGTCAATATTCAGAGGTTTGACAAACACTACTGGAGCCCAGAGCGCATGGCCGACGGCTACAGAACGATCAGCGGGATCGGCGAGAAAGCGTTCGCGGTACCGGAGCTCGGCGGGTGGAAAGCGTGTGCGTTGGCGGGCAAGAACGTCGTCTGCGTCAACATGAGCGGCGGCCGAGCGAGCGCCGCTGCTGCGAGCGCGCTGCTCAAAACAAGCCTTCAACGCATCGGTACGTAGCGGCAATGACGATGATCCCGATATGAATCGTATCCACAATGTCTCCTGCGCATGACGCTCGACATGGCTAGCCTTTCTAAGAAGGCGTTGTAGCGTCGCTCGAATGCCGAACCGTGAAGCTACAACGTTGATACTGGGTACCAGGATGGCATGCATACAATCGACCATGCCAAGAATTCCAAAAATGCGGAGAACTGGGCGAAAGCCGTGATGAGCGGTGACCTCGATGCGTTCGACACACTCGTTACGCCGGATGTCGTCGATCACGACGCCGCGCCCGAACAAGCCGCGGGCGGTGCCGCCGGCTTCAAGGCATTCTTCACGATGCTTCGCAGCGCGTTTCCCGATATCAAACTATCGGTCGAACACATGATCGCGCACGAAAACGAAATCGCTCTGGCCTACACGATCGAAGGCACCCATCGGGGAACGTTCGCCGGCATTCCCGCAACCGGCAAGCGGATCAAAGCGCGTGGCATGCAAATCGGTTGCTACAATGGTGACGGCGTTATGGTCGAGCGCTGGGGAAGCTCCGATGAGCTCGGAATCCTCAAGCAGATCGGTGCGAAGATCGCCGCATAGCGCGCGTCCATCGTATCGAACAGCCCCGCGTTACCGCGGGGCTGTTCTGCGAAGGACTTCATCGACCGAGTCCGCCGGACGACCCAAGAGCGCCCGCGTATCCCCTGAGACCGTTGCCATCTCACCGAGTGCGATCGACGTGTACGTCGACACCCACGCGTCGACTTCGAACGCGGGCGCGCCGTACGATGCTCGCGACGCGTACGCTTCGTCGATCGTCTCTTCTTCGTACGTGATGGGTCGGCCCAGCACGCGCGTGAGGATGGCGGCCGCTTCGACGAATGTGATCGCCGCAGGTCCCGTCAGCGCATACGTCTTGCCGGCATGTGCGGCATCGCGAAGAACGAGCGCGGCGACGTCGGCGACATCGTCGCGAGACACCGGTGCGAACGCGCCGGTCCCGCCCGGCCCGGCGATAACACCCTCGGACGATACCATCAGCGGCAGCATCTCCGTGTAGAAGCCGTCGCGAAGAAACGTATACGAACGTCCGCTCGCGGCGATGTATTGCTCGGTGGCGTAATGGTCGCGAGCCAACGTGAACGTGGCATGCGGCGCCGCGCCTACGAACGACGTGTAGACGATACGCTCGACCTCCGCGGCCACCGCGGCGTCGACGACGCTCCTGTGTTCTTCGACCCGCTTCGCAGACTCACGTCCGGAGACGAAGAACAACGTCTCGCAGCCGCGTAGCGCGGCCGTCATCGCCGCGCGATCGTCGTAGCCCGGCGACACCACGACCTCGGCAAGGTCGAGTTGCGGCGCCTTCGCTCGGTCGCGAACGATGAGGCGTTGAGCCACGCCGGCAGCGGCGAGACGAGCGGCGACACCGCCGCCCAATGCACCCGTCGCGCCCGTGATCGCGATCGGAGATGCTTCGGCTTCACGACGGGCAGGCATCGTTCGCTTCCCGTCTCCAGACGATGTCGTCGCCTTCCCGGCGGCTGAGATAGCCCGAAATTCTTCCCGCGCGGTCGCGTTGGAAGATCATCCGGATGCGCGGCTGACCCGCCACGAAGAACACGTCGTCGACTTCCGCGAGGAGCGCATGCGCTTTCCGGCCCGTCACGCCGCCGGTCAAACGGCCATCGGTCATCGCGATGCGATAGTGCAGATCGCTCGCGGCCCGGTAACACCCGGCGTACTCCTCGAGTCGTGCCGTCGGCAGCCCGATTGCAGGCGGCGTTTTGTCGACCACATAGACGTGAGCGAGCGCGAGCTTCCACCCTGCGCCTTCGTCGTACCACGTTTCCGTCGTGATGTACTTCGTGTGAAAACGTTGACCGTGGTAGAGTTCGCGTTCGTCGTCGGTGTGGATGACGAGCGCGGCCGTGCCGTGATACGACACGTGATAGCTCGTCATGCGTATCGACCCGGACACGTTACGCGGCAGCGGCTCGAGTTGCTTCAGAAACGCGTCGCGCGACATGATGATGCCGTTTTCATCGACGTAGACCGAATCCGGCGACATATACCGCATCCATACGACGCGACTGCCCGTACCCTGCGCATCGAGCAGCGCTTGGTCGAAGCTTCGCAGCGTCGCCGTATCGGCCGCATGCGACGGGTCGCTATCCGCCAGAAGCATCGCAGCCGCGAGCAGTGCCGTGATCACCGTGGCACTATTTCGCGCGCGGCGGCTCGTATCCGTTGCTCCCGCTCTTGCAGGGCAAACCGCGCGTCGCTATACTTGCGGCGATGCCGAACATGCTCTGGATGCGCGTCGTTTCGACGATCGCCGCCGTCGCCGTTCCCGCCGCGAGCGCACCCCCGCCCGCCAAAATCGTGCCGTTCAGTCAGACGTTCTACGGGACGGTTCGGAGCGATCCGTACCACTGGATGGAAAGCGGCGGCCCCGACTTGAGCGCGTACCTGACCAGTCAGAGTGCGTACACGCGATCGGTGCTCGCTGCGAATCCGGGAAGGCCGCGCGTCCTGCAAGCGATACGCAGAGCCGAGGCGCAAGCGAATACCGCGAGCACCACGAGCGCCGCGATACGCGTCGGGGCGCGTATTCTGTATTTGCAGACGCTGCCCGGCAGCAACGATCTTTCCTTACTCGCACGCGACGATGGATCTCCGAACGCCAACGTCGTCATCGAGGCGACCTCGCTTCCGAAAGACCGGGTGATCGGCTGGTTCGAGCCGTCACCGCGCGGCACGAAGATCGCATACGGCGTGACCGCAGCGAGCGAAGCCGTGGTCATTCACGTGTGCGACGCCGACGGCTCGCACGACACCGCGCAGGCGATCGATCCCGCCGTCATCCAGGACGCCACGTGGCGCGACGAGAGCTCGTTCTATTACAATACGGTCGTCGAAGGCAAGCGGAACCGGACCGAGACGAGCTATCTTCACACGCTCGGCTCGAAACATGGAACCGACATCGCGATCGCCGGCTTCGGAGCGAATGGACCGATGGGCTCCCGTACGCTTCGCAATCTCTGGACGACGTACACCGTTCTCGGGAGAGACGCCGTCGTCGCGATGCCGCTGCGCGAGCCGACGCCGCATCTCTCCGCGTTCGTCGCGCCGTTCGCGCGAGCGACGCACGCGAGCGGGCCGTGGCGGCGCATCTTCAGCGAGGCGGACGAAGTCGCGAGAGTCGCCGTCGGCGGACGCTATCTCTACGGGCTGAGCGACAAGGGTGACGCGCGCCGCACGATCGAGATACGCGATCGTTTCACCGGAGCGCACGTTCGGACGATCCTTCCCGACGGCAACGGCTTTCGGAAAGACATCTTCGCCAACAAAACGGGCGTGTACGTTGCGAAGCGGATCGGCGGGAACATGCAGCTCGAACACTACGATCTCGAGGGCCGCGTTCTCGGCGACGTCGCGCTTCCGCGTGCGAACGTGATCCTACCGATCCAAAGCAATCCCGCGGCAGATACGCTCGCTGTCGAGACCGCGTCGTTCAACGATCCCGGCCGCTGGTACGAAATCTCCGGGCCACATGCGATCGTTCGGGATGCGGGCATCAGCCCTCCGCTGCCGGCATCCTACGCGACCATTCGCTATGACGACGCCACGGCGACGAGTGCCGACGGAACGAAACCCCGTACACGGTCATCTACAAAGCCGGCACCCCGAAAGATGGTCGACGGCCTACTCTCGTAATCGCATACGGCGCGTACGGCGTCGATCCCGAGCCGCCGGTTCCCCCATTCGTCGCGGCAACGATCGCACTCGGCGTCGTGACGGTTCTCGTGCACGTTCGGGGCGGCGGCGAGTTCGGCGAGCCATGGCACCTCGCGGGCAAAGGGCCGACGAAGCAACATACGATCGACGACTTCGTCGCGGGCGCGCAAGCGGTCATCGACGACGGCTGGACGTCGCACGCCAAGCTCGCCGGCGACGGTGCAAGCGCCGGCGGGATCACGATCGGCGGTGCGATCACCCAACATCCCGACTTGTTCGCCGCCGCCGTCTCGGAAGTCGGCTTCAACGACATGGTCGACTTGGAAAACATGCCGAACGGTCCGGGCAACGTACCGGAATTCGGAAGCGTGAAGACGGCGAACGGATTCCGCGACTTGCTCGCGATGAGCGCGTACGATCACGTCGTGCCGGCGCCGTATCCGGCGGTGATGCTCACGACGGGCCTGACCGACCGGCGCACCGCGCCGTGGCAGGTCGCGAAGATGACGGCGCGACTCCAAGCCTCGACGACGAGCGGCAAGCCGATTCTCTTGCGTGCGGATGCACAGGGGCACGGCGTCGTGCGCGACGCGTCCGCGCAAGACGACGAGTTTGCGGACCTCGATACGTTCGTTCTGTGGCAAACCGGCGAGCCCGGCTTTACGTTGCCCGATCGTTAGCGTTACAAACGCGACGGGTAGGATGGAACACTCGCACTCGACGACGCGGAGCGTGCAGCCTTGAAGCTTTCCCATGAGGAGCAAGAGCGGCTCGAGACGGAAGCTCGATCGCTTTCTCTCGAGAGCCTTCGCGATCGCTACATCGAGCTCGCGCTCGAAGCGCACGAATTCATCGAACGCGGCTTCGAGGCCGACGGCGAGTCGACGAGCTACCGGCGTGAGGTCTACTACGCCGAACTCAAAGCGCGCAACGCGCTGACGGCGCTCGCCCCGCTCATGTCGTCCGGCTCGCCCGTCCTCGAATACCGCGCGGCCGGCATTCTCGCGAAGCTCGAACCGACGGGCGCCTTTCGCGAAGCGGCGTTCGCGAAACTCGACGAACTCGCGTCGAAGCCGTACGGATACATCAGCGCGGAAGCGGAGGCGCTGATGAACGGCATTCGCTTCGGGACGCCGTTCGCGTAATGGCGGAAAAGTCTCACGCGGATTCGGGTCCGCCGACGTTCGACGTCCGCGCGGTCGACGGCGAGATCATCCACGTCCCTCACCTGCCGAATCTCGGCGAACCGCACCACGTGCCGTCGGCTTCGCGCGAACCGGCTCCGCTGCATCACGAAACGGCCGCAAGGCCCGCTTCCGCTTCCGCGCCCGCTCCCGAGTCGACGTCTCAGCGCGTTGCCGACGTCGGGCGCGCGGCGTACGACTTCCTGGTCGGTGACGACCTCAAGACGCTGCGCGATCCGCATGCGAGCACGCTCGAGAAGCTCGGTGCGGCCGCGGATCTCGGATCGTGGCTGATTCCGGCCGGCAAGATCGAGGAACTCGCCGCGAAGGCAGCCGAGACGGTTGCCGAACGGATCGCCGGCCGCGGCGCCGAGAGAGTCATCGAATCGGCCGTCGTCGTCGGCGCGAACGTCCTCCGCCGGGCGCACATCAACAGTCGCGAGCTCACCGCGGCCGAGCGCGAGGGCAAGTTCGAGTCGTTCAAAGATTTCAAAGACTTCATGGGTTCGCCCGGTGATGACAAGATCTATCATCACACGGTCGAGAAGCACAACGCCGTTTCCGCCGATTCGAGAACGCCCGCCGGCGCGAGATTTCCCGACGACGACGTGCACAGCGTGCGGCGCGTCGTTCCCGTCGACCGCACCGTCCACGATACGCTGGTGACGAAGCAATATACGACGCGCCCGATCGGCGAGCTGGCTCCGTACGGAACCGACGCGGCCGGGAAGAATCTCACGCTTCGTGAGGCGCTGAGCGGCAAGCCGATCGAGGTCCATCAAGCCCAGGGCGATCGAGTCCTCGAGCGAGCCGGCATCGACGCCGGCGCCGCACATCGCGAAAGTCTCGAGATCTTCGAGCGACGTTTGCTCGAACACGACCGGCGCACGCCTCCCGGTCCGAACGCGGCGCCGGGCGCAGCCGTCGTCCTGTTCGAGCGCCACGATGGCACGAGCGTGCAGATGTCGTCCGGGTATCGTCAGGACGGCCGGATACTATCCGTCGAAGCGGACCGCGTCGTACAGCTCACGCGCGGCACGATGGATCGGCCGCTCGAAACGGCCACCTATTCGCTCGCCGCGCTGGAAGCACGCGCGCCGGATGCCGCGAAGCTCGCGGATGCGTTGCAGCCCGGAAGACTGGTCTCCATCGAGATGCGCGCGGACGCGTTCGAAGTCCGCGAGTTGCACCAGACTCAAACGGGCCATACGCTCGGCCAACCGAATGTCGGGCGCTAGCTCCGCGGTCACATCGGAGGCTTGATGTCGAGCGGTTCGCCGTAGTTCGAAAACTGCATCACCACCGAGCGCATCTCGAGTCGAGCGAAACGTCCGGCGCTATCGAGGTAAACGGTCTGCATCGAATTGCGCGTCGTATTCACGACCTTGTATCCGTGGAGCATCCGTCCGTCTTTGAGCTGCATGCCGAGGTCCGTGATCGCGTAGTCGCCGTTCGCCTTGGCGAGCATCGACGCGACGTTCATCTGTGCGTAGTCCGCCGCATCGCCGGACGACTTCTTCCACGCCGCGCCGCCGGTCTTCACGTACGAGTCGGGGGCGACGACGATCGTCTCGACCGTTCCGGACGGGCCGCCCACGATCGTGGTCATGTGCATCTTCGCCGGCGCGAGCGACTGCACGTCACCGACGGACCGCACCGTCGTCGAACCGATCGTCTCGGTGAGCGCAACGTGGTACGATCCGGCCTTCGCAGACGTCGACGCGGCGTTCGCCAGGACGGGCGGCAAATCGGCGGATGCCGGAAGCGCATACCCGAGGATGCAGAGCGCGGGTAGGAATGCCGCGAGGAGACGTGCGCGTGCCGTTTGCTTCATGCGACCGATGCTATCACGGCGGCGTTCGCGGACCTTCAACCACGTGCTCCGCCGCCGATCAACGTAACGCAGCGTACACCATGTTGCGCATCAGCTCGCGATAATGCACGCGCGGGCCCGGCGCCGCGGAGAGGAAGATCGCGACGAGACGCTCCGCCGGATCGACCCAAAAGTACGTTCCGGAAACGCCCGACCACGACACGTCGCCGACCGAACCCGCACTCGGATTACGTCCGGTCGCGAGCCGCACGCTCAGGCCGAGCCCGAAGCCCTGACCGAATTCCGGTAGCGGAGAGCTGACGCCGAAATTGCCCGTCAGCGGCGTGATCGCATACCCCGGCGGCAGATGATCGCTCGTCATCGACGCGAGCGTCTTGCGCCCGAGCAACACGGGCGAATGCCGCGCGTCGCTCGGCACGAACGTCGCGGCGAAGCGCGCGTAGTCGTGAGCCGTCGAAACCAATCCCGCTCCGCCGGGCTCGAACCGCGTGTCCGTCCGGGCCGGATCGTAGAGATACGCGAGCGGATCGATGCCGTCCGCGCCCCGATCCGCTTCCGCGAGACGCACGTGCTGCGACGGATCGATCGTAAACGACGTCTCCGTCATCTCGAGCGGTTCGAAGACGCGGCGTGCGAGCACGCGTCCGAGCGTCTCGCCCTCGACGGCTTCGACGACGCACCCGAGCACGTCGGTCGACATGCCGTACTCCCACGTCGCCCCCGGCTCGTACAGGAGCGGGATGCTCGCGAGTTTCGCGATGAAGTCGACCGATGCGTCACGCCGGTCGCCGACGCCCTTCGCGCGGTACGCGTCGTGAATCGGCGTGTCGCCCGTATGCGCGTACGTCAGACCCGACGTGTGACGCAGCAGGTCGTGGACGGTCGGCGGCCGCCGCGGCCGAACCGCGTCGACGCCGACGCGGACGTCCTCGAACGCGGGCAGATGCATCGCGACGGGATCCGTCAGCGCGAGCCGGCCTTCTTCGACGAGCATCATCGTCGCAACCGACACGATCGGCTTCGTCATCGACGCGATCCGGAAGAGCGTGTCGCGCGTCATCGCGGTGCCGTTCGCACGCTCGCGCACGCCGCACGCGTGCTCGTAGGCGACGTCCCCGTCGTGCACGAGAAGCACGACGGCGCCCGGGATCTTCCCGGCTGCGACGTCCGACTCGAGCACGTCTGCGATCCTCGCGAGTCGAGATTTGACGAACGGTTTCATCGCTGCCGGTTTCCGGCTCCGCACGTGCCGCCCTCCGGTGCGCGTCTCGCATCACCGTCCGGAATCACAATTCGACCTCGAGAAAGCTCGCGCGCTACCGTCGAACGCACGTCTGCGAACGCTCCGCTCGAACGGCGGGAACGCACGTGTCACAAGCGCGCGCCGGCCATCAACATGAGCGCCGGACGCTCCGAAGCTCCAAACGATATGCTTCGACGTTGCAAGATCTGCGGTATCGAAAAATTCCGCTGCGAATACTATCCGAAGGATCTCTCGGCCGCACCGAAAGGGCCGTGTCGAGAATGCGTCATCTTACGCGCGACGCAGCGCAATCGCGCGAACCCGAATCGTTCGGCGATCATGGCGCGCTACAGGCGAAACGCAAAGCCGGAGTCGTACACGGAACGCACGTAGCCCATGAACGCGTCGGCGTCGACGCCGCCGTTCGCGTTCCACGCGGCGACGACGCGTTCGTACGTCGCCCAATCGCTCGCGTAACGCGCGATCTCCGCGTGCCACGCGGGACGGTCGATCGCCGCCATGTTCCAGTCGCGATCGCCGCACACGACGTCCGCGCGCAGCACGATCGCACCGTCGCGTAGCGCCATCGGGTAGACGCGGCACACGTTCGGCCGCGACGGATGCGTGCCGCACGTCCGCACGCCGTCGACCGCGGCCGACAGAAACACGCATGCGTCGTCGCCGCTCGGATCGCGCGCGAGCACGAGCACGCCGAACCCGTCGCCGAGGCGAAACGCTCCCGATTCGCCCGCGCCCGCACTCGCCACCGTCAAGAAGTCGGCGAACGCCACGTCTCGCTCCGTCGCGATGCGCCACGCGTCGTAGCCCGTCACGGCGACGACGACGTCGCGGCAGCATCGTCCCGTGCATCCGGTACACGCGTTCGGATCCGCATCGGCAGCAGTCACAGGCGAACGACGCTTCCGTCTTCGCAGCGATTCGCCCGCCGCACGCGAAGACGACGCATCATGCGAGCCGTCGTCACACGCGTCACGAGTGCGAGCGTCTCGGTGGCGGGCCGAACGATCGGCGCCATCGAGGCGGGACTTCTCGTGCTCCTCGGCGTCGCACCGGCCGACACGGCCGCCGACGCCGCCGGCCTCGCGAAGAAGATCCACGAGCTGCGCATCTTCGCGGACGACGCGGGCGCGATGAACCGGAGCCTCACCGAAACGGGCGGCGCGCTGCTCGTCGTCTCGCAATTCACGCTCTTCGGCGACGTTCGCAAGGGCCGCCGCCCGTCGTTCGTCGCCGCCGCGCCGCCGGCGCTCGGACGCGAACTCTACGACGCCTTCGTCGCTTCGGCGCGCACGCTCGTGGCGCAGGTCGAGACGGGGCGATTCGGCGCGGACATGGCCGTCGCGTCGGTCAACGACGGTCCCGTCACACTCTTGATCGACACGACCAAACTGTTCTAAAGACGCAGGGCATCGTTACTTTGTAACACAAAGCACGGAGCATGGAAGTCCGGCAGGCTCTGGCGGATATCGCCGAGGTTCGGGGGCGTCTCGCGACGTTTCAGCGCTTCGACGGCTATTCGGGTCCGGCCGCGATCGCGAGCGGCGTCGTCGCCGTCGTGGCGGGCGTCGGCCAGGCGCTCGTCGCGCCCGAGCCGCATACCGCGGCGCAGCGGCAGCTGTACCTCCTCATCTGGCTCTCGTGCCTCGGCATCGCGCTCGCGATCAATTACGGCGCGATTCTCGCGTGGCGCGCGCGCAATCGCGGCGCTCAAGCGAAGGTGCAGATCCGGACCGTCGGTATGAGCATCGTTCCGGCGCTCGCCGCGGGCGGCGTCATCACGCTCGCGCTCGTCGCTCGCGGGCTGAGCGACCTCTTGCCGGGCATGTGGTGCGCGACGTACGCGCTCGGACTCTTCGCTTCGCGAGCGATGGTGCCGCGCGACGTCGTCATCGTCGCCGTGGCGTTCGGCGCCGCCGCGACCGTGCTGTTGCTCGCGCCGAACATCCATCCGCTCGCGTGGTGGATCATGCCGTCGGCGTTCGGCCTCGGGCAGATCGCGATCGGCGCGATCGTCCGCCTCGATCGCTCCCCCACCGAAAGGATGCCCCACGCATGAAACCCGTCGCCCCGTTCGCATACGAAGGGCTCGAACGCATCTTTCACGAGCGCGGCCGTCTCTCGCTGTGCACGTGCTTGATCGCCAATCCCGACGGGTTGAGCTTCACCGCGTTGCAAGACGCGTGCGCGCTGACCGACGGTAATCTCAATCGCCACCTCCACGCACTCGCCGAGACGGGCGTCGTCACGTTGGAACGCGTGCGCGGCAACGGCCGGCCGACGACGATGGTGCGTATCACCGAACCCGGAAAGGCACGGTTTCTCGCGTACATCGACGAGCTCGAGGCGGTCGTGCGCGCCGTGAACGCGAGCGAAGACCGCGATCCGGCGTCCCCGGGCCTGCGCTTGGCGACGTCATGATCGAACGATCTCTTCCTGCGATCGACGGCACGGGCGCGAGCCCGCGCCACGTCGCGATCATCATGGACGGCAACCGTCGTTGGGCGCGCGAGCGCGGACTCAGCGCGACCGAGGGACACGTCGCGGGCGTGACGGCGCTACGATCGACGGTACGAGCCGCGGCGCGTGCCGGCATCGGCATCCTGACCGTCTTCGCGTTCTCAGAGGAGAACAAGCGCCGCGACGCATCCGAGGTCGGCGCGCTGATGGAGCTCGTTCGGCACATGGCGCTGCGCGAAGCCGACGCGCTTCGCGCGCAGAACGTCCGCGTCGGCGCGCTCGGACGCATCGACGAGCTGCCCGCCGCCACGCGTACCGCGGTCGAAACGCTCGTGCGGACGACTTCGAGTTGCGACGGCATGCTGTTGAACCTCGCGCTGAACTACGGCGCGCGCAGCGAGTTGTGCGACGCGATCCGCGCGCTCGCACACGACGTTCGCACGGGAGCGCTCGGCCTCGACGCGATCGACGACGACGTCCTCGGCAAGTATCTCTATACGGCCGGCTTGCCCGACCCCGATCTGCTCATCCGCACCGGCGGCGAGCTGCGCGTCTCGAACTTCTTGCTGTACCAGATCGCATACGCGGAGCTCTGGTCGACGCCCCATCATTGGCCCGCGTTCGACGAACGTCTGCTGCACGACGCACTCGCCGATTACGCGACCCGGCAACGGCGCTTCGGCTCGTAGGACGGGCCTCCGCCCCTACGCCGTGGCGGGTTGCATCGCCGGCTGTTGCTTCGAATCTCCGAACGCACGATCGCGCGACGCTTCCTCGAGGTCGAGACCCTTCGGCTCGGGCAGCAGCGACCACGTCAGCCCGAGGCCGACGAGCGAGCACGCCCCGGCAACCCACATCGGTCCCGGAAGTCCGAAATGCGCTTGTAACAACGGGAAGCTGAACGTTCCGACCGCGGCTCCGGCCTTGCCGACCGTCGCGGAGATCCCGTGGCTCGTCGTGCGGACTTTCGCCGGAAAGATCTCCGCCGGCAGGACGAACGTCGTCGTGTTCGGGCCGAATTCGGTGAAGAAGTAATTGATGCAATACAACGCGACGAACGGCACGACGATCGACTTCGCGTCGCCGAGGAACGCGATTCCGACGAAGCTCGCGGCCATGATGCCGAAGCCGAGCATCTGAATCGTCTTGCGTCCCCAGCGATCCATCCCGAAGATCGACAACAGATAGCCCGGAAACGCGGCGAACGCGAAGACGAGCAGCGAGAGAAACAGATCGTGGACTTGGCTGCCGCCCGGGCTCACGGCGGTGACGAATTCCTGATTCGAGATCGTGTTGCCGTAATACGCGAGATCGAGGAAGAACCAGCAGAGCGACGTGCCGGCGAGCCACTTCACGAGTTGCGGATCGCCGCCGAACGCATCTTTGAGCGCCTCGATGAAGCCGGTCTTCTTCGCCTTCTCCTGGAGCTCGTCCGACTGCCGCTCGGAGAGCTGCTGGAATCGCGGCGTCTCTTTGAGATGGCGGCGCGCCCAGAAGACGGCGAGCGGCGGGATCGCGCCGGCCGCGAGCAAGATGCGCCACACGAGGTCTTGCTTCACGCCCGCGGAGAGCAGCGCGATTGCGAGGAGCGGCCCGACGATGAGCCCGATGCCCTGCATCGCAAACACGCTCGAGATCATGAGCCCGCGCGTCTTCTTGCCCGCGAATTCGCTCGCGATCGTCGCGCTCACGGGATAGTCGCCGCCGATCCCGAGGCCGAGGATGAAGCGGAACGCGATGAGCCACCAGATGTTCGGCGAGAACGCGGACGCGATCGCGCCCGCGCCGAGCACGAGCACTTCGAAGCCGTAGATGTACTTGCGTCCGAACACGTCGGCGATGCGCCCGAACACGAACGACCCGATCGCCGCGGAGACGAGCGCCGTCGCCCCGACCACGGCCGTCTCGAGCGGACTGATGTGCCACTCCGACTTGAGCAGCTTGAGCACGACGCCGATGATGAACAGGTCGTAGGCGTCCGTGAAAAATCCCATGCCCGAGATCAGCACGATGCCCCACTGGGCCTTGCTCATCTTGTCGTGCTCGATTTCCGAAAAGCGAGCGGAGGAGAAGCGCGACGGCGAGTTCATGCCTGCTCCTCGTGCCGCATCGCTCGCTTCTCAAAACATTAAGCTTGCAATAAGGCACCGCAAGCGACCAAGCATCGTGAAACTTAGTTCCACCTCGGCGGTCGATTGCGCGCTCGCCTTTAGGTGGGGCTGCCCGGATGCGAGCGTGCTATACTATTACGCGTGAAGACGCGTCCCGATATCCGTAACCTCGCCATTATTGCCCACGTCGACCACGGTAAGACGACCCTCGTGGATGCCATGCTCAAGCAGAGCGGCGTCTTTCGCGAAGGCCAGGCTCTCACGACACGCGTCATGGATTCGAACCCGCTCGAGCGCGAGCGCGGCATCACGATTCTCGCGAAGAACACCGCCGTCAAGCACGGCGACATCAAATTCAACATCGTGGACACGCCCGGCCACGCCGATTTCGGCGGCGAGGTCGAGCGCGTGCTGCAGATGGTGCAGGGCGTCCTGCTGCTCGTCGACGCCGCGGAAGGCGTGATGCCGCAGACGCGCTTCGTCTTACGCAAGGCGCTCGAACTCGATCTCAAGGTGCTCGTCGCGATCAACAAAATCGACCGCAAGGACGCACGCGCGACGGAAGTGATGAACGAGATCTTCGACCTCTTCATCGAGCTCGGCGCGAGCGACGAGCAGGCCGACTTCCCGACGGTCTTCACGAACGGCCGCGCGGGCGTCGCGAAGATGACGCTCGACGATCCGAACGAAGATCTCGAACCGCTCTTCAAGACGATCGCGAACCACATTCCGGAAGCGCCGGCCGAAGAAGGCCCGTTTCAGATGCTCGTTTCGGCGATCGACCACAACAAGTACGTCGGCCGCATCGGCATCGGCCGCGTGTTCCGCGGCAATTCTCGCGTCAACTCGCCGATCGCGAAAGTCTCGGGCGACGGTAAAGTCGAGACCGGCCTGCGGCTCACGAAGCTGTTGACGTTCGCCGGCCTCGAGCGCGTCGAAGTCGAAGAGGCGAGCGCGGGCGACATCGTCTGCGTCTCGGGCATCGAGGGCCTCAACATCGGCGACACGATCGCCGATGCCGCCGCGCCCGAGGGCTTGACGGCGGTGGCCGTCGACGAACCGACCGTGTCGATGTTCTTCATGGTGAACGCCTCGCCGTTCGCGGGCAAGGAAGGCAAATTCCTCACGTCGCGCCAGATCCGCGAGCGTTTGATGCGCGAGCTCGAGTCGAACGTCGCGCTGCGCGTCGAAGACACGGCGAGCGCCGACACGTTCGAAGTGCGCGGCCGCGGCGAACTGCATCTCTCGATCCTCATCGAGACGATGCGTCGCGAAGGCTACGAGATCGCGGTCTCCAAACCGCAGGTCATCATCACGGAACGCGACGGCAAGAAGTTCGAGCCCGTCGAGTACGTGGTGGTCGACGTCCAGGAAGAATATGCGGGCGCCGTCATCGAGACGCTCGGGCGCCGCAAAGCGATCATGTCGAACATGCTCAACGTCGGCGACTCGCGCCGGCTCGAATACATGATGCCGACGCGCGCGATCTTCGGGCTGCGCGGCGAGCTGCTGACGCTCTCGCGCGGCACGGCCATCATGTCGCACACGTACTACGACCATCAGCCGTTCTCGGGCGAGCTGCCGGGCCGCAGCGTCGGCGCGCTCGTCACGAGCGAATCGGGCACGACGACCTCGTACGCGATGGTCGGTCTCGAAGCGCGCGGCCGCTTCTTCGTCGGCGAAGGCGTCGACGTCTACGAAGGCATGATCGTCGGTCGCGCCAACGACGACAAGGACATCGCGCTCAACGTCGTCCGCGCGAAGAAGCTCACGAACATGCGCGCGTCGGGTTCCGACGACAGCACGAAGCTGTCGCCGCCCGAAGAGATGTCGCTCGAGCGAGCGATCGAATTCATCGAGGACGACGAACTCGTCGAGGTCACGCCGAAGTCGATTCGAATCCGCAAGCGGATGCTGAACGAGACCGACCGCCTGCGCAACCGCAAGCGCGACAAGGCGCTCGTCTAGAAACGTCCGTGCGCGTGTTGCGTGGAGCATCGCTCGCGTGCGCGCTCGTCGCGCTCGCATGCGTGCCGGTCGCGGCCGAACACCTGAAGCACTCGAACGCCCCGGCGGAGCGCGCCGCGATCGACGGAGTCTGCGACGTGTTCGACGCGCGGCCCGCGCTCGTCCGGCACGTGCGGCTTGCGCGCGTTCGCGAAAACGGAAAGACGACGGCCTGGAAGGTCGTCGACGACGCTGCCCTCGCGAAACTCGCGAACGCCGGCTCGCTCGACGCCGACCTCGCGGACGTCTACACGCGCGACGGAAAGATCGTGTACGCGACGTACACCCGCTCGGGTGCCGACGCCGGCGGCGCGCGCGAATACTGCTACATCAACGCGAAGCTCGCACGCGCGTCGACCGAACTCGTGGATGCGTCGAGCGACCACTCGATCACGCGCAAGCTGTACTACGACGCGCGCGGTCTATTCGCGGACACGGGCGCGACCGTATTCGACATCACGAAGCGCCACGACGCGACCGTCCCGGTTTCGTCGAACACGCCGCTCGACGTGCCGGTCTATGCGGTGCCGCGCGCGCTGCCGTTCTACGACGCCTACCGCGCCTCGCTCGCCGGGAAATAAAAAGCCGGCCTTTCGACCGGCTTTTCTGGCGTCTCGCGCCTTAGTTCATGCCACGAAGGATGTCGCGGAGGGAGCTCGCCATGCGAGGACCCCAACCGGCGAAGGAGTCCGTCGAAGGAGCCGTCGTGATGATCCGGCTCGCACGCCGATCCGTCTCCCGCTCGGCGGTCACGATCTCGATCGTATCTGTCTGTTCCACTGGGTCGGTTCTTTTCTGTAATCAGCAAAATGGGGTGCTTCACACCACCTCATCTATCATATCGTGAAAAATCGGGCATTTCTGAGACGTTTATCGCTCCACCATCGAAGGTGTGACGTCGACGCCCGAAAACGCCCGTGCGGCTAGCCCGGAAGGGCGGGAAGCTCCGGAAATTTCGGGAGGCCCGTCGTGAACGTGAGCTCGCCGCGCTGCTCTTCGTAATCGACGAACACGCGATCGCCGTCACGCACGTCGCCGCCGAGGATCTTCCGTCCGAGCGGCGTCTCGAGTTCGCGCTGGATGGCACGCTTGATCGGGCGCGCGCCGTACACGGGATCGAAGCCGACCTTCACGAGATGCCGCACGGCACCGTCCGAGATGTCGAGCGCGATGCGGCGGTCGGTGAGCCGTGCGCGCAGACGGTCGAGCTGGAGGCGCACGATCTTCTCGAGCTGCTCCTCGGTCAACGCCTGGAACACGACCGTCTCATCGATGCGGTTCAGGAACTCGGGCCGGAAGTGGCGTCGCAACTCGTCGAGCACGGTCGCGCGCATCACGGCGTATTCGCCGCCGCCGCCGGATCCCGAGAAATCGAGGATCCGGTTGCTGCCGATGTTCGACGTCATGATCAGGATCGTGTTCTTGAAGTCGACGGTGCGGCCCTGACCGTCGGTCAGGCGTCCGTCGTCGAGGATCTGGAGGAACACGTTGAACACGTCGGGCGCGGCTTTTTCGATCTCATCGAAGAGCACGACCGAGAACGGCCGGCGGCGCACGGCCTCCGTCAATTGGCCGCCCTCGTCGTAGCCGACGTATCCCGGCGGCGCGCCGATCAGGCGCGATACCGATTGCTTCTCGCCGTATTCCGACATGTCGATGCGCACCATCGCGCGCTCGTCGTCGAAGAGATAGCTCGCGAGCGCGCGGGCGAGTTCCGTCTTCCCGACGCCGGTCGGCCCGAGAAAGATGAACGAGCCGATCGGACGGTTCGGATCGGAGAGACCGCTGCGCGCGCGGATCACGGCTTCGGCCACGGCCGTCACCGCTTCGTCCTGACCGATCACGCGCTTGTGCAACTCTTCGTCGAGTCGCAGCAACTTACGCATCTCGCCCTCGAGCAACTTCGATACCGGAATGCCGGACCAGCGGCTCACCACGTCCGCTACGTCTTCTTCCGTGACTTCTTCTTTGACGAGTCGCGTGTGACCGTCGCCGATCTTCGCTTCCTCGTCGCGCAGTTGCCGTTCGAGATCCGCGAGCTTGCCGTACCGCAGCGCG
>CAJCIN010000123.1 GCA_903970385.1 Rhodospirillales bacterium
AACGACATCACGTACCGCCGCGGCAAGGAAGTCGATCTGCGCACGATCCTCGACGATGCCGTTGCGGGCGCGCCGCAGGTACGCCGCACGGTGCTCTGGCAACGCTCGTCCGGCGAACGCAAACCGCTCGGCGCGAACGCGTGCGATTGGGACGCGTACGTGGCCGGCGCGTCGCAGACGTGCGAGCCGCACCTCGTCGACGCGAACGATCCGCTCTTCATCCTCTACACGAGCGGCACGACGGGCAAGCCGAAAGGCGTCGTCATGACGCAGGGCGGCTACCTCGCCGGTGCCGCGGCGATGCTCCCGCTCACGACCGGCATCGCGGCGAACGACGTTTACTGGTGCACGAGCGACATCGGCTGGATCGTCGGCCACTCGCTCATCGTGTACGGCGCCCTCGCGAACGGCCTCAAGTCGATCGTGCGCGAGGGTTCGCCCGACTTTCCGACGCCGGGCAGCGTCTACGAGATCGTCGAACAACGGAAGATCACGAAGCTCTACACGGCGCCGACGCTCGCACGCATGTTGATGCGCTTCGGGCCCGACCTCGCGCGCAAGCACGATCTCTCGTCGCTCGAGGCGATCTACTGCGCGGGCGAACCGCTCAACCCGGAAGCGTGGCATTTCATGCATGACGTCATGTGCGAGGGTCGCGCCGCCGTGTGCAACCAGTGGTGGCAGACGGAACTGGCGAGCCCGTCGCTCGGCTTTCTTCCACGCGAGGCGATCCTGCCCGACAAGAGCGGCAAACCGTTCGGTCCCTTAAGATTCTCCGTGCGCGACAAGAACGGCGCCCTCGTGAAGCCCGGCAGCGGCGGACTGCTCGTGCTCGAAACGCCGACGCCGTACATGTTCGCGGACGTGTGGAACGACCGCGCGCGTTACCGCCGGTATTTCGAAGAGCTTCCCGGCTACTACACGGCGGGCGACGTCGCGACGATCGACGCCGAAGGCTACGTGACCGTGCTCGGCCGAGCCGACGACGTGCTCAACGTCGCGGGCCATCGCATCGCGACGGCCGACGTCGAGAGCGCGCTCGTCTCGCACCCGGCGTGCGGCGAAGCGGCGGCGATCGGTAAACCCGACGCGATCAAAGGCGAGGCGATCAAGGCGTTCGTGGTGCTCCGTAACGGATCGACCGCGAGCGACGAGTTGCGCCGGGCGATGATCGACCACGTACGGTATCATCTCGGTCCGATCGGCACGCCGGCCGAACTCGAGTTCGTGCCGAAGCTTCCGAAGACGCGCAGCGGCAAGATCATGCGCCGCCTGTTGAAGGCGCAAGAAGCGGGCCTCGACCTCGGCGACGTGACGACGCTCGAAGAGTAGCTCCCGCCGGTTCAGTGCACCTTGCCGGCGCACTCGGGTTCGCTCGCGACGGTGCCGCCGGCGGTGGCGAACGCCGCGCACATCACGGACGTCATGACGGCGTTGAAGCGTACGACCCCGTGGCGCGCGCCGCGCCGCTGCAGGTCTTGGCGGCACAGGTCGTGAGCGTGTGCACCCTCCCGCGAGATCTCGAGCGAGAGCGGTTGCTTCGAACTCAGATGTCCGTCGGCGGCGATCGCCGCCGTACACGATGGAATCGTCTTGCCGATCGTGACGAACGTCTTGACGTCGTCCGTCGAGTAGCCGAGGTTCTTGAACTCTTCGGCTGCCGCGGGTACGGCGTAGACGATCGCTGCGAACATCGCAACGGCGGCGAGTCGAATCACGCGCACGCGCTGAACCGGTAGCCTTTCGGCATGCCGACGCGTTCGATCAGCGCGTACGCCGGCGATTGCGTTGCGAGCGTCGGAGCGACGTGCCGCCAGTCGCTTCGAGCGCGTGCATCGGTGCCGACCGCGATCCACGTGTCGCCTTCGGCGTCGACGTATGCGAAGCCGACGCGCACCGCGCGCGCCGGCGGCACGTCGCGCAAGATCGAGAGACGTGCTTCGACGTCTTCTTCGCGACGGTGCGAACCGCGCAAATCGGACACCGTGCCGAGCCGCGCGTACAACGGAAGCGCGCCCGTGCACGGCGCCGGTGCGACGCTCGCGGCCGATGGTGCCGCGAGCGGGACGTCGGCCGTGAGGAGCGCGACGAGCGGGGCCACGACGCACGCGACCGCGTGCACGCTAGACATGCAGGTACTTCGAGAGCACCTCGGTGTTGCCGCGCAGTTCGTCCGGCGTGCCCTCGAATTGGATCGCGCCCTGGTCGATGACGTAACACCGGTCCGCGACGGCGAGCGCGGAGTAGAAGTTCTGCTCGACGAGCAGGATCGTCATGCCCTGCGCTTTGATCTCGCGCACGATCGCCTCGACCTCGCGCACGATCAGCGGTGCGAGCCCTTCGGTCGGCTCGTCGAGTAGCAGCAGTTGCGTGTCCTGGACGAGGGCGCGCGCGATCGCGAGCATCTGTTTCTCGCCGCCCGAGATCTCGTCGCCCTTGTTCGCCGCGCGTTCCTTGAGGCGCGGGAAGCGATCGTACACCTGTGGCAGCGACCAGCCCGCTTTGCGCGCCGTCACCTGCGCGAGCTTGATGTTTTCGAACACGCTGAGGTTCGTGAAGATGCGGCGCTCCTCGGGCACGAGCGAGATGCCGCGCCGCGCGTTCGCCATCATGTCGGCGCGGGTGATGTCGGCGCCGGCGAACGAGATCGTACCGTTCCGCGGCGGCACCCATCCGACGATGCTCTTGAGCGTCGTCGTCTTGCCGACGCCGTTGCGTCCGAGCAATGCGACGGTCTCGCCGCGCCGGATCTCGAGCGAGAGGCCGCGCAGGATGTGGCTATCGCCGTAGTACGTGTCGATGCCGTCGACGCGCAGCAGCGTATCGGTTTTCGCGGCGACGGCCGTCACAGCGTGCCCTCCGTGTGGCCGCCGAGATACGCTTCCTGCACGGTCGTGTTCGCGCGGATCTCTGCGGGCGTGCCTTCGGCGAGGATCTTTCCCTGATGCAAGACGGTGATGGAATCCGAGATGCCCATGATCATCGTCATGTCGTGTTCGATCAGCAGCACGGTCATGCGTTTCGTGAGCCCGCGGATGAGGCGATCGGTCTTGTGCACTTCTTCGATCGACATCCCGGCGACGGGTTCGTCGAGGAGGAGGATCTGCGGTTTCGTGGCGATCGCGATCGCGATGTCGAGACGCTTCTTGTCGCCGTGCGAGAGATCGCCCGCGCGCGTGTCCGCGAATGCCTGAAGGTCGGTGAGTTCGAGGGCTTCCTCCGCGATGCGATCGACCGGCGCGAGTCGCGTCGAACGGCGGAACAGCTCGAGCGAGAACAAGCCTTGCGTGTGCGCGAGCGCCGCGAGACGGCAATTCTGCAGCACCGTCTCGTCGGGGTAGACGTTTGCCGTTTGGAACGCTTTCGCGATGCCGCGCGCGACGCGTCGCGGGCCGGCGAGGCGCGTGATGCGATCGCCTTTGAAGAAGATGTCGCCTTCCGTCGCTTCCGTGAAGCCGGAGAGCAGATTGAAGAACGTCGTCTTCCCCGCACCGTTCGGCCCGATGACGGCGCGGAGTTCGCCCGGCTGCACGCTGAAATCGATCGCGCTGTTCGCGGCGAACGCGCCGAAGCGCTTGCCGAGGCCGGTCGTTCGAAGGATCGGCTCGTCCATCAGGGCGTCTCGCTCGTGCGTAAGGCGCTTGCGACGATCGCTCGAGCCGTCCGCTTGGGCTTACGCTTGAGCGTCCCGAGGATGCCGCCCGGCAAGAACACGATCACCGCGACGAAGAGCACGCCTTCGATGAGCCGCCACGCATCGGTCTTCGCGCTCACGACGTTCTGGAGATACATGATGAGACCCGTGCCGAGCAGCGGCCCGAAGAGCGTCTGCACGCCGCCCACCACCGCATAGATGACGAAGTTCCCGCTCGTATCGACGGTGAGCGAGTCGGGCGCGGTCGACGTTTCGTAGAGTCCGCGCAACGCGCCTGAGAGTCCGGTCAGCGCGCCCGCGATCGCGAACGCCGCGAGCTTGTAGCGCGAGATGTCGAAGCCGACGAACGTGCTGCGCTCCTCGTTTTCGCGGATCGCGGAGAGGACTTCACCGAATTGCGAGCGCGTGAGCGTCCGGAAAAACGCGATGACGAGCACCATCACGATCGCGACGAACGCGTACCAATAGTGCAGGTCGCTCAGGTTGCCGAACGGTCCGAGGTCGACCGCGGGAAACGGTGTGGTGAGGTCGATCGACGTGAAGCCGAGCGGTACCGTCGGCGCGGTGACGCCTTGGATGCCGTCGTCGCCGCCGGTCAGCCCCGTCCATTTGAAGACGACGAAGAAGACCATCTGCGCGAAAGCGAGCGTGAGCAACGCGAAGTAGATGCCGTAGAGCCGAACGACGAGCGTGCCGATCGCGAGCGCGACGATCGTAACGAAGGCGATCGAGAGAAGAAGCGCGAGCCAAAAGTTCGCGTGCTCCGGGAAAAACTTCGAGACGGTCAGGAGCGCGACGTACGCGCCGAGACCGTAGAACATCGCCTGGCCGTAGGACAGAACGCCCGCGTATCCGAGCAGCAGGTTGAAGCCCATCGTCGCGATGCTCACGATGAGGATCTGCGTCGCGAGACCGGCGTAACCGCCGATCGGATGGATGACGAACGGGAAGAGCACGAGTCCGGCGACGGTGAGCGCGTAAAAACGGACGTCTTTCATCCGCGAATGATCTCGCTCTCACCGAGTAAGCCCGAGGGTCGCACGAGCAAGACGAGGGCCATCGCGACGTAGATCACGACGTCGCTCGCCGCGGGGAAGAAGAGCGTGGTCAGGCTCCCGAGCTCGCCGACGATCAGGCCGCCGAGCACCGCGCCCCAGAAGCTGCCGAGGCCGCCGATGACGACGACGACGAACGACGGCACGAGGAACGAGAACCCCGTATTCGGATCGACGCTGTAGATCGGGCTCGCGGCGGCGCCCACGAGACCCGCGAGCGCGGCGCCGAGCGCGAAGACGACGGTGGATGCGAGCTTCACGTTGCCGCCGAGGAGCTGCACCATCGTGCGATCGCGTACGCCGGCGCGCACGATGAGGCCGTAGTCGGTACGCTCGATGAAGAGCCAAACCGCGAATACGACGACGATGATGCCGAGCGCGAGCAACAGCCGGTACGTCGGATACGACGCAAAGCCGAGGTTGAACGACCCGCTCAAGCTCTCGGGAAGCGGAAACGGCCGCGTCGTGCCGCCGAAGATGAAGCGGAGGCTCTCCTCGACCACGATCGCGACGCCGAAGGTCACGAGGATCTGCGCCGTCGGCTCTTTATCGTAGAACAAACGCAGCAGCACGCGATCGAAAAGCACGGCGAAAAGCGCGACGGCGATCGGCGCGGCGATCAAACCGGCCGCGAGACCGTACTGCTGCGTGACGATCAAACCGACGTAGGCGCCGATGGCATAGAACGCGCCGTGCGCGAAATTCACGAGGCGCAGCATGCCGAACACGATCGTCAGCCCGAGAGCGATCGCGACGTAAACGAGGCCTCGAATGAAGCCGTCGAGCAGCTGCCCGGGAAGCTGAGTGAGGATGACGTCGATGACTGGTCTCCGCTACGAAAAAGGCCGGCCCCCGCGCGAGGGAGCCGGCCTTCGAAGGACGATCGGCTAGCTCAGGCGCTCTCGATCTTACACTTGGTCGAGGCTTGCGGGATCGCGACGGCATCGCCCTGGTGCTCCTCGAGAACCTTCGCGAATGCGAACGGATTTTCGCGATCCTTGACCGGGACGCCCTCCATCACGAGCACGCTGTTGATGCCCTGATGGTCGAACGCGCGCCAATACTCCGGCCCCTTGGTGGCGGTGAAATGGTAGCCTTCCATCTTCGGGATGAACTTGCTCGGATCGAACGAGCCCGCGCGCTCGATGCCGGCCTTCCACTGGTACATGTCGACGTACGCACACTCGGCGCCGTTGCTCGGCGGCGTGCCGTTCGCTTTCATGAACGCATCGACGAATTTCTTGGCGGCGGGATATTTGTCGCTGTGGTACTTCCAGTAGAACGGCGCCGTCGTGACGACGCCGTCGATGTTGTCCCCGACGCCCTTCGCCATGTACTCGTCGGCGAGCGGCACGAGAATCTTCGTCGACTTCGTCAGGCCGAAGCTCGCGGCTTGATTGAGGCAAGCCACCATGTCCTTACCGAACTGCGTGATGACGAGCACGTCCGGCTTCGCGGCCTGCGCTTGCGAGAGCGCGGAGCTGAAGTCGGTCGTCGTCAGCGGCGTCAGCACGTTCGCGACCGTTTTCGCGCCCTTGGGCTCGACCACGGCGACCAAGTTGTCGTAGACGCTGTGGCCCCACGCGTAGTCCGCCGTAATGTGGAACCAGCGGCCGGTGCCGTACTTCGTGAGGAGCGTCTTCGCCAACGCCTGCGCGGACATGTGCGCCGTGTTGTAACGCCGGAACGTGTGATAGTGGCAATTGATGTCGGTCGTCTCGTCGCCGTGCGTCAACGCCGCCATGAAGATCGTTTTCTTCTCCTGGCAGAGGCCGGAAACGGCGATCGCGGTGCCCGTGCTCGAGCCGCCCGTGATCATCACCGCGCCGTCGCGCTCGATCATGCGGCGCGCGTTTTCGACGGCGACCGGCGCCTTCGTCGTATCGTCGCCGACGCTCTCCTGGATCTGCATGCCCATCACGCCGCCGTGCGCGTTGATCTCGGAGATCGCGAGACGATACGCGCGCAGCTGGTCCGTGCCCTGATCCGAGTAGGGCCCGGTCTGCGGGACGTTGAGCCCGACCACGACCGTCTTTTGCGGAGCGGCGATGACGTTGATGCTCGCGAAGGTGGCCGCCGTCGCGGCGAGGCCGCCGGCGATGAAGCGCCCGCGACCGATGGTTAAATCGTCTTTGTTCACCGGAGTCTCCTCAGCAGTAGTCGACGACGAATCTGAATGTCGTTCGAACGAACGACGCGAGGAAGTTTCTTACCGTCTTGCTCGCCGTTCCCTGCCGTAGCAAACGCCGATGGCGCGTGGCGAAAGGTTCTGGCAGCGGGGTTCGCGATAGGCTTGCGTCATGCGCTCCTCTAGCCGGCTGCGTTCGTTCGCCGTTCCTCTCATGCTCGTCGCGGCGCTCGTGTGCGCGTTCGCGACGCCCGCGCTTGCGTCGCCGACCTTGAACGCCGTGCGCGTCGATGCGAATCCGAGCGGCGGCGCGCTCATATCGGTAACGTTCTCCGGCGGGGCGCCGACCTTCCACGTGATCGGCGCGGGCACGTCGGAGACGTCGGTCCTTCTCGACAACACGACCCTCGGCAATCAGGCGCCGCCGTCGGTCGCGGGCGCGGGACCCGTCACGAGCGTGTCGGTCGCGCAGACGGGCACGTCGGCGAGTTTGGCGCTCCATCTGACGTCCGCCGCGCGCGTCAGCGTTCGCACGGGCAACAACTACATCTTCATCGACGTCGCTCCGCCGGTCGCCGCGGTGCCGCTCAACCCGTTCGCGCCGCCCGCGGCGACGCTCGGCAGCGCCGCCGGGACGGTGACGGTCGTCGTGGAGCTCAAGTACGCCGATATCAGCGAGATCGCGGGCGTGCTCGCGGCGAACTCGACCATCGCGACGAACGACACGTTCTCGCCGACGCAGACGAACATCGGTACGTCGTCGCTGTCCGGCAGCTTCGGCGGCGTGAGCGGCGGCTTCGGCGGTGCGTCCGCAACGACGCCGCAGACGTTCGGGGGCGGCTTCGGGCAATCGACGGGGCTCGCGCAGCGCGTCAACGACAACATCGCCGTCGACCGGCGCCTGAACGCGATCATCTTGACGGGCACGCCCGACGTGGTCGCCGGCCTGCGCGACACGATCGAGAAGCTCGACGTGCCGGTCGCGAGCGTCATCCTCGAGACGCAGATCGTCGAGCTCAGCGACAACGCCGCGCGGAATATCGGTTTGGACTTCGCGCCCGACGGCAGCAGCATCGTGGCGAATGCATCGGCCGGCGGCGTCGGCTACACGTCGAAAAGTCTGACCACGGCGCAAGGGCAGGTGACGTTTCAAGGCAATCTCTACGCGGCCGTGACCGAAGGCAGCGCGCGCATCATCGCCAAGCCCCGCATCCTCGCGCAGAGCGGGCAGCCGGCCTCGATCCTCACGGGCGACGCGATTCCGATCCTGACGTCGATCGTCGCCGCCGGCGCGGGCACGGTCGTGTCGAACCAAGTCAACTACATCAACGTCGGCGTCAATCTCCAGATCCAGCCGCGCGTGAGTGCCGACGGCTACGTCACCTCGCACATCTATTCGGAAGTCTCGAGCGTCACGCAGATCACGTCCGGGTATCCGCAGATCAGTCAGCGCACGGCGAGCACGGTCGCGACGGTAAAAGACGGCGAAGCGTTCGTCATCGGCGGCCTCCTGCAAGACAACGAGATCAAAAATCTCACGAAACTCCCGTTCATCGGCGATCTGCCCCTGATCGGCGCGTTCTTCCGGCACGTGAACACGACGCACACGCAGGACAATTTGTACATCGTCGTGATTCCGCACATCGTCGGCCGGTCGGGG
The DNA here is from genome assembly GCA_903970385.1 of Rhodospirillales bacterium. Classification (GTDB taxonomy): domain Bacteria; phylum Vulcanimicrobiota; class Vulcanimicrobiia; order Vulcanimicrobiales; family Vulcanimicrobiaceae; genus Palsa-1515. The sequence continues at coordinate 8,499 of CAJCIN010000123.1, forward strand.
CTCAACCCGCCGATCGCGCCGCTGTCGGTCCCGAGCGCGTTGCCGCAAGTTGGTCCGCCGCCGTCGACGATCACGCCGGCGCCGTTCACGCCGCCGCTGACCGCACCGACGTCTCACTGAGCGTATGATCGATGTTTTCCGCGGCCGCGCGCGCGTCGCGCTCGCTGCGTTTGCCATGGTCGCCGCATGCGCGCCCGCGGTTCCGCCGCTCCATTCGCCCGCGAGCATCGAGGCCTATTGCGGTTCGAAGGAAGCGCGCAACACCGGCATCGCGAGCGTCGTGAGTTCGACGGACGATCGGCTCCTCGACGAGCATCCGACGGAACTCGACGTGCGCCGTGCGGTGCGTTCGGGCGACGGCGTCGTCGCGCACTGGAAGGATCAGCCGCTCGCGCTCAAACGCGTGGCGGAGGATCTCGGCGAAACGGACGGCTACGTCCGCATGTCGCAGGCCGCGATCCCGCCCGCACTCGAAGGCGCGCAAGTACGCCACATCTATCTCTTCGTCCGCGACCACGGTCGCGAACGCTGGATCACGCTGTCTGCGTACGACCTGCAGAACGTCTGCGTGGAAGGCAAGCGCGAGAGTTAGTCGCCGCGCCCCGCGAGCGCGCGCAGATCGCGGCCAATCAATTGATCGAGGCCGAGCGCGATCAGGAACGTTGCGAGTTCGACCGGCAGCGCCTCGCGCTCGCGATCGGGCAGCGCGGGCTGTAAGAGAATGGTCGCCGCCGCGACGAACACGATTCCGACGAGGAGCGCGACGATGCCCGCGAAGATGCCGCGGCGTTCTCGTAGCGCGCGCAGGGCATCGCGCGCGACGCCGATCGGCGAGCGCGCGCCGACGTTCCACACGGCGAACGCGAGCGTTTCGAGAACGATCGCTCCGGCGATGCGCAGCCCCGCGTCGACGAACAACGCGAGCATCTCTACCCGGCGGGAGCCTCGTCGGGCCAGTGCGCGATCTCGCCGAGCGCGGCCGACTTCGCGACCTTGAGACCGAGCATCGCGCACTTCATGCGCGCGGGGCTGATGCCGATGCCGACGTTCTCGAGCACGCGCTCCTGCGAGAAGCGTGCGACGTCCTCGAGCATCTCGCCCTTGAGCGATTCCGAGAGCATCGACGCTGAGGCCTGACTGATCGCGCAGCCCTTGCCGGAAAAGCGCACGTCGGTCACGCGCCCGTCGCCGTCGACCTGCAGTTCGAAGCGGATCTTGTCGCCGCAGAGCGGGTTGAGATCCTCGGCAGTCGCGGTCGGCGCGTCGAGATGACCGAAGTTCCGCGGGTTGCGGTAGTGATCGAGAATGTACTCTTTGTAGAAATCGTCCATCGTTACGCGACCTTGAACACGTCTGCGGCCTTGTCGAGCGCGACGATCAGCTGATCGACGTCGCGCTCGGTGTTATAGAGATAGAACGAGGCGCGCGCGGTTGCGGGCCAGCCCATCTTGTCCATCAGCGGCATCGTGCAGTGATGGCCGGCGCGGACGCATACGCCGTCGAGATCGAGGATCGACGCGAGATCGTGCGCGTGGATGTCGGCGAAATTGAACGAGATCACGCCCGAACGTTTCGTCACGTCCTTCGGCCCGTAGATGTCGAGACCGCGCGCGACGAACGGTTGGAGGCGTTCGAGGGCGTAGACGGTCAACGCGCGCTCGTGAGCCGCGACCCAGTCCATGCCGATGTGCTCGAGATACTCGACCGCGGCGCCGAGCGCGATCGCGTCCGCGATGTTGCTCGTGCCGGCTTCGAATTTCCATGGAAGCTCGTTGAACGTCGTCCGTTCGTACCCGACCTCGCGGATCATGTCGCCGCCCGTGAGAAACGGCGGCATCGCGTCGAGGAGCGCACGCTTCCCGTACAGGAACCCGATGCCCGTCGGCCCGCACATCTTGTGGCCGCTCGCGACGAAGAAGTCGACGTCGAGCGCGCGCACGTCGACGGCAAAGTGCGGCGTCGACTGCGCGCCGTCGATGAGGACGACCGCTCCCACCGCGTGCGCGCGCGGGATGATCTCCGCAAGCGGTGCGATCGTGCCGAGCGTGTTCGAGACGTGCGACATCGCGACGAGCTTCACGCCGCGCAGCTTCTCATCGAGATCGTCGAGCACGTGGAGGCCTTCGGCATCGACCTCGATGTAGCGCAATTCGGCGCCGGTCTTCGCCGCGAGCAACTGCCACGGCACGAGGTTCGAATGATGCTCGAGCTGCGTCGTGAGGATGACGTCGCCGGGCTCGAGGTTCGCGAGACCCCACGAGAACGACACGAGGTTGATCGCTTCGGTCGTGTTGCGCGTCCAGACGATCTCGGCCGGTTCCGCGGCGTTGACGAAACGCGCGACTTTCGCGCGCGCGCCCTCGAAGGCATCGGTCGCGCGTTCGGCGAGCTCGTAGACGCCGCGATGGATGTTCGCGTTGTCGTGCGTGTAGTAGTGCACGAGCGAATCGATGACGGCTTGCGGTTTCTGGGATGTCGCCGCGGAATCGAGATAGGCGAGCCGCTTACCGCGCGACGTCGGTTGCGCGAGCAAGGGAAAGTCGGCGGCGATACGGGCGGCGCGTGCGTCGGGTTCGGCGATCATGCGACGTCGAGCGTCTCGGCGGGCGCGATCTTCGCTTCGAGTGCCGTTCGGATCTCCGCGCGCAGCGTTTCCGTCGGGAAACGTGAGACGGCGGGCTCGAAGAAGCCGAGCGCGATCATGCGTTCGGCCTGCGAGCGTTCGATGCCGCGACTCTCGGCGTAGAAGATCTCTTCATCGGAAATTGCACCGACGGTCGCGCCGTGGAACGCCTTTACGTCGTTCGCGGCGATCTCGAGCGCCGGCACCGAATCGATGTGCGCCGTGGCGGAGAGTAACAGAGCGTCGTCGCGTAACGACGCATCGGCGCCGTGAGCCTCCGGTAGGATCTTGATGTTGCCGAGATAGCGGCCCTGGCCGCGGCCGTTGCCGGCGCTGCGGACGACCGTATTCGACGTCGTGTTGGCGGCGGCGTGCACCGTTTCGGTTTCGATGTCGACGTGCTGATCGCCGTCGGAGAAGAACACGGCGACGACGCCCGTATGCGCGCCGGGCGACGCTTCGAGCGAGCGGAAGCGCGACACCGTGTGTTTCGCACCGAGCTCCGCGAAACCGATCTCGAGCCGCGCGTTGGCGGCGAGCTTGGCGCGACGCGTCGCGATGACGCGGGCGGCCGGCGAGGTGCGCTGTTCGACGGCGTACGAAAGCTGGGCGTTCTCGCCGAGGACGATCTCGGTCGCCGCGCAGACGAACGCGTCGCCGGCGATCGACGCGTAGCGCTCGACGATGGTCGCCCGCGCGCCGGCACCGACGGAGACGAGCGTGTACGGGAAGAGCGCCTCGTGTCGCGCTTCGTAGCCGACGAGGATCGGTTCGTCGATCGACGTGCCCGCGGGAACGTCGATGAACGTCCCGTGGTTTTGGAAGGCGAGCGCGAGCGATGCGAACTTGTCGTCCCGCGTGTCGAGCGCCGTGCCGAACGCGCGATCGAACGCCTCGCGATGTTTCTCACGAGCGCGCGAGAAGCGCTCGATCGTCACGCCGGCGCGCCGAGCGGCCGGTGAGAGCGACTCGAGATCGACCTCCGCATCCGTCTCGACGGAGAACGGCGTCACGTTCGACAGATCGAGTTTCGCGAGATCGTGCTTCCAGCCGCGGCCGCCGCGGACCGACGCACGTACCGGCAACTCTTGAAAGCGTGCGAGTGCGTCGTAGCGCAGCGACGGCTCGATCGAGCCCGGGCCTGCGTGCGCGAGCAGCGCTTCGAGCGATTCCTTCGTAAGGCCGCGGATCGCGATGCCGGAGCTAGACGGCACCGGCGGCGACCTCTTCGCGGATCTTGTCGTACCCGTCGCGCTCGATCAGGTTCGCGAGCTCCGGGCCGCCGGATTTCACGATGCGCCCGTCCATCATGATGTGGACGTGATCGGCCGCGATGTACTGCAGGATGCGTGGGTAGTGCGTGATGATCAGGAAGCCGATGTCCTTCCCGCCGTCGCTCTCGCGCAGCGCGTTGACCGACTTGCCGACCGCCTTGAGCGCGTCGACGTCGAGCCCGGAGTCCGTCTCGTCGAGCACGGCGTATTTCGGCGAGAGCATCGCGAGCTGCAACATCTCGAGCCGCTTCTTTTCGCCGCCCGAGAACCCGTCGTTCACGTACCGCGAGAGGAACGCCGCGTCCATGTCGAGCGTGTCGAGCTTCTCGAAGATCATCGCGCGAAATTTCGCGGGGGTCAGATCGTCCGGCTTCACGGCTTGGCGCGCCGTGCGGATGAAGTTTGCGACCGACACGCCCGGGATCGCGGCGGGATACTGAAAGGAGAGGAAGAGGCCGGACTTCGCGCGCTTGTCGGGCGCGAGACCGATCAGCTCTTCGCCGTCGAGCGTCACGGAGCCGGACGCGACGTCGTAGCTCGGATGCCCGGCCATGGAAAACGCGAGCGTGGATTTGCCGCTGCCGTTCGGTCCCATCAGCGCGTGCACGCTGCCCGGTGCCACCGCCAGATCGATGCCCTTGAGGATCTGCGTCCCCGCGACACTGGCATGAAGGTGAGAAATCCGAAGTCCGCGCTCGCTCATATCGAACCCATGGTACGGTCCGGGCCGGAGAAAGTCAAGGAAACTCTGGACTATCTTACCTATTCGTGGTAGCCTGCGATCGATGCACGATGCGCGCTTCTTTCAATCGACGAGAGGTAAGATCGTGACGGAGCTCCGCCGCCGTCGCTCGGCTTCGGCCGTGGATCTGGCGGGCGAATTCGGGCTTTCGACCAACGCGGTGCGGCAGCAACTGGTAACGCTCGAGCGCGACGGCTACGTCGCCGAGCGCTCCGTGCGCCGCGGACCGACGAAGCCGACGCTCGAATATTCTCTGACCGACAGCGCCGAGTCGCTCTTCCCGCAGCGGTACGACAAGATGCTCGGCGCCGTGCTGCGTGAAGTGAAAACGTCGTTCGGCCAGGACGGCCTCGAGTCGGTGCTCGGCAAGCTCGGCGAACGCGCTTCCGAGAAGTACCGTGAGAAGATCGTCGCGACGGACCCGCGCGGCCGAGCGCTGGAGCTCGCCGAACTGCTGCGCGAGAACGGCGTCGAGGCCGACGTCGTCGAGACGGCATCGGGATCGATCGAGCTACGCGAGCACAACTGCCCGTACTCGAAGACGGTCGGCGAGCATCCCGAAGTCTGCTCCATCATTCACACCGTCTTGCACGACGTCGTGTCGGACCGGACGGTGCAGCTCGAGTCCATCGCAACCGGTGGAGCCGCATGCCGGTTCGAAGTTGCTGCGGCACCCGAAGCCGTCATCTCCTAAGGGGTCGTGTTTTGAATTTTGCCAAGTTCCAGAAGCTCGTCGAAGAGCGCACCGGATTCCGTACGATGGACAATCCGATGGCGTCCGGTGAGTATTTCAGCGACTCGTGCGGCGACATGTACACGTATTATCTGAAGGTCGGCCCGGGCGACGTGATCGAGGACGTCTCCTACTTCACGACCGGCTGCGGCTTCGGCACGGCGACTTGTTCGCTGCTCGTCGATCTCGCGCTCGGAAAGACGCTCGATGCGGCGTACGCGATCACCGAAGCGCAGATCGAAGCCGAGCTCGACGGATATCCCGAGAAGAAGAAAGATTACCCGGAGCGCTCGCTGATCGCGCTCCGCACGGCGATCGACGATTTTCGCGCCAAGCGCGCGGCGGGCACGATCTCCGACGAGGCGCTCGTGCGCGCTCATGCCGAGGCCGTGGCCTCGCGCGCGGCGACGGCGCCCGGCAACGGCACGACCTCGCAAGACGACGCCCAAGCGCCGAGCGTCGAGGCCGGCGAAGGCAAAGTCCTCATCAAGCTCCGCTGAGCCTTCGTCTGCAGCGCTCGTGCGCGTTCTCCGTCGCGCTCGCGATCGGAGCCGTCGCGTGTTCCGGCGGGTCGAGCGGCTCGTCGTCGCTCGGTAGCGTCGCCTCGGTCGCGCCGAGCACGGCTCCCACCGCTGCGGCTTCGCCGACGGCGACGCCGGTTTCCACGGGTGCGGTCACCACGCCGCCGCCGATCGACGCGCGTCTCACGCTCGCGAGCGGCTTTTACGGCAACGTGGTTGCGAACGTCGGCTCGGCGCGCGAACTCGCGATGCTGCCGAACGGCGATCTGCTCGTCGGCACGGGCGGCAGAACGATCGACATCGTGCCGAATGCCGACGCACCCGGGCTCGCCGGAACACCGCGAACGTTCATCACGCTTTCGGAAGGGCCGGCCACGAGCATCACGGTCGCGCCCGACGGGACGCTGTATGCCGGCACGAACTCGACGATTTGGAAGATCGCGTACGCGACGGGCGACCGCTCGGAATCGACGGCGACCGTCTTTCAGCGCGTGCGGACCGGACCCGTCTCACCGGGCACCGACGGCGACGTGCACACGTCGACGAGCGTCGTCGCGACGGCCGGCACGCTCTACGCCGGCGTCGGATCGTCGTGCAATCGCTGCGTGGAAACCGACTCGACGCGGGCGACCGTGTTGCGCATGTCGACGAGCGGCGGCGCGATGCCGCGGGTGACGAATCTCACGACGCGTACACGCAATCCGATCGCGCTCGCGATCAACCCCGCGACGGGATCGCTTTGGATCGGCGGCGCCGGTCAGGATTCGTTACCGCAGGGGCATCCGTACGAGTACTTCGATTCGCCGACCGTTCACGGCAGCACGGACGTCGACTACGGCTGGCCGCAGTGCGAAGAAAATCAGGTCGCATACGATGCGCTCGGCACGAGTCCGGCGCCCGACTGCTCGAAGACGGTCGCTCCGGCGATCGAGTTTCCCGCCTACGCCACGTTGATCGGTGCGGCGTTCTACCCGGCGACGCAGACCGGCACGTACGCGTTCCCGGCCGCATATCGCGGCGGCGTCTTCGTCACGGCCCACGGGTCGTGGCACTGTTGCCCGTCGACGCCGCCGCGTCTCTTCTACGTCGCGATGTCGGGCGATCGACCCGCGACCGCGGTAGACTGGAGCGACCCGACCGTACAGAGCCGGGAGATCATCGGCGGCTACGGCGTGACGAGCAGTTCGTCCGGGTACATCGGGCGCCCGACCGGCGTCGCGATCGGTCCGAACGGCAGTCTCTTCGTCGCGGACGATGCGACGGGAAACATCATCCGCCTCCGCCACCGCTGAGCGATCTACAAGCCGACGTACGGGTTCTCGCGCTTCTCGTAGCCGATCGTCGTCGCGGGGCCGTGGCCCGGAATGACGATCGTGTCGTCGGGAAACGCGAAGAGCTTCGTGTGGATGCTGCGTGCGATGTCGGCGAGCGACGTGCCGCCGAGATCCCAGCGCCCGACGGCGCCGCGGAAGAGCGTGTCGCCGGTGAGGAGGAGCGTCGCCGCGCCCTGCGCGAGCGCGAACGAAACGCTGCCCGGCGTGTGTCCCGGCGTGTGTAGCACGTCGAGCTTCGCCGCGCCCGCGCGGACCGTGTCGCCGTCCGCGAGATCGCCGTCGAGCGCGACGATCTCGGGCGGCGCCACGCCGAGCCAGCGTGCCTGTTCCGCGAGCGTGGCGTAGAGCGGCCGATCCGCGGGGTGCAGGAGGCCGCTCGCACCGGTCCGCTCGCGCAATTCGCCGAGCGCGCCGATGTGATCGATGTGCGCGTGCGTGTGCACGAGATGCGTCGCGCGGACGCCGAGCGCATCGAGTCGCGCGACGATCGCGTCGACGTCGTCGCCGCCGTCGACGACGATCGCTTCGCCCGCGGCGACGTCGGCGACGATCGTGCACGTGCACGCGAGCGGTCCCACGGAGAGATGTTCGACCGTTACGTCGTGCTGCATCCGAAATCCCGATAGCCGGCATCGAAGTAGCCGAGCGGCGCGCCGTCGTGCGCCTCGCATGCGAGCACGTTGCCGATGAAGATCGTGTGCGTGGCGGCCGAGTGTTCCTCTGCGAGTTCGCAATCGAAGTAGCTGAGCACGCCGTCGAGCACGGGAGCGCCCGTGCGAGCGAACGTGTAGGGAAGCGACGCGAACGGATCGGCGTCGTCTTTCTTCGAGAACCGCTCGGCGATCGGCCGCTGGTCGAGCCGCAGCACGTTCACGCAGAACCGCCCCGCCTGCGAGATGAGCGCGTGGGTGCGCGCGGTGCGATTCACGCAGATGAGGATGGTCGGCGGTTCGGCCGAGACGCTCGCGAAGGCGTTCGCGGTGAAACCCTTGAGCTTGCCGTTGAGGACCGTCGTCACGACGGTGACGCCCGTCGGGTAGCGTCGCATGGCCTTACGGAACTCCAGTGCGACGGCCATCACGCGCGCGTCATTCGATGCGCGATCCGATCCCGACCCCGTCCCCGATCGGCACGATCGTCGCGTCGAGTTGCGGGTGGTTGAGAAACGTTCGATTGAAGTCCCGGATGGCGCGCGTCGCGGCCGAATCGTGCGACGTCGGTTCGGCCGCGGACTTGCCGTCCCACAGCAAGTTGTCGACGACGACGAGGCCGGACCGCTTGAGCAGCGGCACCGTGAGCTCGAGGTACTCCTCGTATTCCGTCTTGATCGCGTCGATGAACACGATGTCGAGGTTGCGCACCGGAAACGTCGGCAGTACTTCGAGCGCCGGCTGGTTCATCACGTTCACGGAATCGGCTTTGTTCGCACGCTCGAGGAATTCGAGCGCGATGCTCGTGCGCTCCGTATCGGGATCGATCGTCCACAGCTTGCCGGCCGGCGGCATCGCGAGTGCCATCCAGAGCGTCGAGTAGCCGTACGCGGTGCCGATCTCGAGGATGCGATTCGCCTGCATCGCGTGCACGAGCGTCGAGAGTAGACGGCCCGTGTCGCGCGCGACGATCGGCACGTCGTCGGCGTGCCCCATCTGCTCGAGTTCGAGGAGGAGCGGCGACGGATTGCGGTGGAGCCGTCTGAGATAGTCCGAGTCGCGCACTGCCGTACGTTTGTCGCGTTCTCCCCGGGGGAACCTTTCGTATGCCGCGTGGGACAAGGTTCGCCTCGCGGCCGTCGAACGACGCGTAGCCGCTCGAGGCACGACCCACGTCGGCCGGCTCGGCTTTTTGAGGAGAAACGTTCATGGCCACTTTGGTTACCGAATCCTACACGCCCAAGAAGTGGGACCTCGCCGGTCTCCAAGGCATCTCGGACAATACGCTGCAGGTTCACTTCGGTCTGTACGAAGGCTACGTGAAGAACACGAACCTGCTCAACGAGCAGCTGCAAGAGAAGATCAAAGCGGGCCAGACGACCGGCGCAGATCCGCACTTCGCGGAGCTCACGCGCCGCCTCGGCTTCGAGTACAACGGCATGGTGCTGCACGAATACTATTTCGACAACATGACGGCGAACGCGGCGGGCACGCCGACGTCCGGTAAGCTGCACGATGCGCTCGCGGCGAGCTTCGGCGACTTCGACACCTGGAAGAAAGACTTCGCGGGCGTCGGCGGCATGCGCGGCGTCGGCTGGGCGATCGCATTCCAGGATCCCAAGAGCGGCCGCATCTCCAATCACTGGATCACGCTGCACGAAGACGGCAACGTGGCCGGCTACAAGCCGATCGTGGTGATGGACGTGTGGGAGCACGCGTTCTTGCTCGACTACAAGCCGGCGGAACGCTCGAAGTACATCGAATCGTTCTTCGCAAACGTGAATTGGCAGGCCGCGGAATCGCGCCTCGTTACGCCGGGCACGTAGTCTCCGGCAGCTGACGCAGGTGGATCGTCTCCGGCTCTTCCCGCTCAATACGGTGCTCTTCCCGGGGGCGTCTCTCAACCTGCACGTGTTCGAACCGCGCTACAAGCAGATGATCTCGGAATGCCTCGAGGGCGGCGAGGCATTCGGGGTCTGCTTGATTCGAGACGGCGACGAAGCCGGCGATCCCGAGGTCATGCCGTACGAGATCGGCACGACGGCCGAAATCGGCGATGTGACGCCGCTCGAGAACGGCCGCTACTACATCAGCACGACCGGCCGCAAACGGTTTCGCGTCGAGCGCGTCGTCGCGCGCGAACCGTTCCTCACGGTCGAGGTCGCGTATCTGCCGGAAGAACCGCTCGAGGACGGGACGGCGATCGACGGGCTCGTCCGCGAAATTCGCGCGGTGTTCCGCGACTATCTCCGGCTGCTCGTCGAGTTTTCCGGCATGCATGCCGACATCGATCTGCCCGAGGATCCGGTCGACGCGTCGTTCCTGATCGGCGACGCGTTGCAAGTCGCGGATTCGATGAAGCAACGGCTTCTCGAACTCTCGAGCACGGAACAGCGCTTGACGGTCGAGCTCGGATTCCTGCGCCGCCTGCTACCGCAGTTACGTTCGCTGCTCGAGCGCAAACGCGAGTCGCCGCAGCAGCCGGCCGCGGCGGCTCCCGGCGGCACGTTTCGCGCCACGCAAGAAAAGTTTTTCGGCAAACACTTCAGCTTGAATTGAGGTCTTCCGCGGCGGCGACGACGTTGCGCATGAGCGCGACGTTCGTAACGGGTCCGACGCCGCCCGGAACGGGCGTGATCTCGCCCGCGACGGTCGCCGCGCTCTCGAAGTCGACGTCGCCGAGCAGTTTTCCGTCGACGACCGTCGTGCCGACGTCGATCACGGTCGCGCCCGCTCGCAGCCACGATGCGTCGACGAGACGCGGCGCGCCAGCCGCGACGACGACGACCTCCGCGCGACGCACGTGTTCGCGAATGTCGCGCGTCTCTTTGTGCGTGACCGTCACGGTCGCGTTCTGCGCCATCATGAGCAGGCTGACCGGGAGACCGACGACGTTCGAGCGGCCGATCACGGTGACGTCGCGACCCGCGAGCGGCCATGCGGCGCTGCGTTCGAGCAGCAACATCACGGCGGCCGGCGTCGCTGGGATGAAGCGCGCACCCGTGGCGAACGCGAGCCGGCCCTGGTTGACCGGATTCATCGCGTCGACGTCCTTGCGTTCGGGCATCGCGTCCGCGATCGCGCGCACGTGCAGATGCGCGGGCAACGGTTGCTGCAGGATGATGCCGTGGACGCTCGCGTTCCCCGCGTGGCGCATCAGGGCCGTGCGAACGCCCGCGTCGTCGATGTCGAGCGGCAGCACGTCTACGACGACGTCGACGCCGACCTTCGCGCCGAGCGCGCGCATACCGCGCACGTACGCCAAACTCGATTCGTCTTCGCCGACCATGATGACGAGTAATGTGGGAACGACGCCCGCGGCGCCGAGCGCCGCGACGCGCCGAGCGAGACCGTCGCGCAGCTCGCTCGCGAGCGCGCGACCGTCGAGGATGCGTGCGGCCATCGCCCAAAGGATACGGGGCGAGGAGGTTGCGGCCCTGGAGATCGTGCGGCGCGAGTTCGACATCGGCGTTTCTTTCAGCGCTGAAGCGTTCGGCGACGCATTCGCGGCCTTCAACCGCACGTACAACGCGATGCCGCTCCGCGTGCTGTGCGCGCCCGACGTCTACGCACGCTACTGCTCGCTGTTCGAACGCGATCCGGCGGCCGCGCATCTGCATTCGACCAAACCGTCGTTCGACGGCGTGCCGCTGCAGGCGGCGATCCTGCGACCCGGCGTCGTCGCGTTCGAGGGCGAGGTCGACGAAGAACGCATGGGCGACTGGTAGGTTACGCCCCGGACGCGCGCATGCTCGCGACGACCTCATCGGGATATTCGATCGACGGAATGTGACCGCAGCGATCGAGTTCGAGCACGGCCGCACTCGGATAGACGGAGCGCGCCGTCGCGAGCGCGCGCACGGGAACGAAGCGATCCTGTCGTCCCCACACGAGGAGCGTCGGCTCGCGCCGGCGTGCGAAGCGCGCGTGGAGTTCGCGCATGTGCAACATCTCGTGCATGGCGCCCGCATAGACGCGGAGGAAGGCGCGGGTCGCGGCGGGATCGAGCGCGAGCGCGATCGCGCGCTCCACGTCGTCCTGCGGCATCGACGCCGCGTCGAAGACGGCGTTGCGTGCGGTGCGCCGCGCGAAGGCCGCACTCGGTTTGAACGCGCCTGCCAGCCGCATCACGGGGCCGCTCCCGAGAACGCGGAGCACGACCTTCGGCGAGCGGAGAAATCCGGCCGGCGCGATCAGCGTGAGGTGGCGAACGGCGTCCGGTTCGCGGCCCGCAAACTCGGCCGCGATCAAGCCGCCGAGCGAATGTCCGGCGAGAGCGAAGCGGGTCGCTCCGGCGTTTCGGACGACCGCGCCGAGCACGTCGACGAAGAAGTCGAGCGTGTACGGCCGATCCGGCTTGTCCGATGCGCCGAAGCCGGGCAAATCGAAGGCGACGATTCGGTGCGTCGCCTCGAAGCCGGCTGCGACGAAGCTCCATGCCGCGGGCGTGCCGTGACCCATGCCGTGCACGAGAACGAGGACGGGCGCTTCCGGATCGGTTGTCCCCGCCGCGTACGTCGCGATGTCGAAGCCGGCCACGGCGAGTCGTTCGACCCGCCAAGCGGCACGTCTGCGACCGTCGGCCGCGGGGGTGGTCGGGAAGATCTGCGAACTCACGCGGTGATGCCTCGTTACTTGGGTCTCGTCGCTGCGCTCGTCGCGCTGGTCGCGATCGTGTTCACGGTCAAGCTCTACTTTGGCGCGAGCGGTCCGCCTGCTTCGCGGCTCGCCGGCGGTGGCGGCCCGGCGATGCTCGCGGGTGCTCCCGCGCAAAGCTATCCCGTGAAGACGCTCGACGGCGCCACCGCAGGATTGGACCGTTACCGGGGCTCCGTCGTGCTCGTCAATCTGTGGGCTTCGTGGTGCGCCCCCTGTCGCAGCGAGACGCCCGCGCTCGAGCGCCTGTATCGCGACGAGCGCGGTAAGGGGTTCACGGTGCTCGGCATCGACCAAGGCGAGTCGACCGAAGCCGCCGGCGCGTTCGCGAAGCAGATGAACCTCAGCTACCCGATTCTCGTCGACGAGGATCAGCGGTACGGTCGCGCCTACGCGGCGATCGGTTTGCCGACGTCGCTCGTTGTCGATCGCACGGGGCACATCGTGCGGGGCATCGACGGCGAGCTGACGCTCGCACAGATGCACGAGGCGGTCGATCCGCTGCTGCGAGCGCGCGAATGACGTTCGATATGACGACGAATCGCGCCGTCGCGCTCGCGAGCGCCGTCGGCGGTATGCTGCTCGTCTTCGCGCAGGACGTCTATCCGGCGTGGTCCGGATTCCATGCGTGGCAGTACACGGCCGCGCTCACGCTCGCCGCGATCGCCGTCGTCGGCTACGCGCTCGGCGCGCGGAAAGGCACGGACGGCGACGTCGGCACGCGCATCGTGATCGCCGCGATCGGCGCGACGGTCGTGATCGTTGCCGGCATCGCATCCGGGTTACTCGGACCGGATACGGAAACGGTTGCGCGCACGCCGGGAACGGTGGCCCCGCTTCCCGACGTCGGCGCTGCGGGATTCTTTCCGGTCGCCGACCCCGCGACGATCGAACGCGGCGACGCGCACGTCGAGATCCGGCGGCGTGACGGCTCGTCGGTCGACATCCCGCCCGGCGCGCGGCGGTTCGTCGGAACGACGGCGATCGAGACGACGCCCGAGGTCGCGGCGTACGTCGAAGCGCGGCAGCCGAACGGTAGCCGGCTCACGATCACGCAACCGCAGAACACGTCGTTTCTCTCGCCCGTGCTGCTTTTTCCGGAGCGCGTGCCGATCGGCGGCGTCGTCTTCCCGGCGGACGGCTTCGCGACGCCGGCGATCCAGCGGCAGATCAAGGCGTTCTACTTTTCCAAGGCCGAGGTCGCGAAATCGACGCACGGCACGCCCGGAAAAGAAGCGGTGCTGCTCGCCGTCGACGACGAGAACGGGAAGCTCATCCAGAGCGGCATCGGTATCGTTCCGAGCGGCGCCGACGCGACGATCGGCGGGATCCGCTTTCGCGTCGCCGCGGGAACGTATCCCGCGCTGTTGATTTCCGCCGTGCCGTATCCGCCCGCACTGTGGATCGGCGGCCTCTTGTTCGTCGGCGGTTTGGCGTACGCATACTCGTACGCGAGGCCGGTGGCCGCGTAACGACGTGCCGCGGTGAGACGCAACCTTTCCGCAGCCGGCTCCACGCGGTCGAATCGGCCGTTCGAACCGGTCGTGCGCGAACGGGTGCTTGCACGTTTCGACGACGCCGCGGCATATCGCGTCATTCTCGTGACGGCGCCGGCCGGATTCGGCAAGTCGGTCGCGGTCCGGCACTACCTCGAGCGGCGTAAGATCGATCACGTACGCTGCGGGCTCAGGCGCGGCGACGGATCGCTTCTAACGTTCCTCGGTGCCCTCGCCGCATCGCTCGAGCGCGTCGCACCGAATATGGTGCACGCGTACTCGAACTTCTACGCGAACGTCGAGGAGTCGCCGACGATCGTGCTCGGCATCGCGCAGTGGATGGCGGCGATGCTGAAGTCGTTTCGCGGGACGATCTTCGTCGACGACGTGCACCTCGCGCGCGAAGACCCGCGCGTGGGCGAGCTCCTCTTGGAACTCGTCGAACGAACGGAACCTGACGTTCGTTGGATCTTCGCGGCGCGCGATCCGCAGGTTCTGCCCGTCGCGACGTGGCTCGCGTACGGCGTCTGCGACGTGCCGATCGACGAAGCCGACCTGCGCCTCACGAACGACGAGGCGGCCGCCACGGCACGAGCCTGCGATGTTTCGCTCGCTCCGCCCGTTCTCGAACACGTCCTCTCGTTGACGGACGGTTGGGCCACGGCGTTCGCATTCGCGCTGCGAGCCTTCGAACGGACGAGCGAACTCGGCCGCGTGACGCACGGCACGCGGGAGATGGTGTACGCTTTCCTCGCAGAGCAAGTGTTTCGCTCCCTGGATGCGTCCGACCGCGAATTCCTGATGCGGACGGCGCCGCTTCCGGCGCTCGATCTACGTATCCTCGCTGAATCCCATTTCCACGACCCGCAGGCAACGATCGAACGGTTGCGCGGCACGACGTCGTTCATCGTCGAAGAGTCCGACGGCGTCTACCGCTATCACGATCTGTTTCGCGATTTCCTCGACCACGAACTCAGGCGGGACAACGCAGCGTTTGCCGACGCCTATAACGATGCGGCGACGTGGTTGCATCGCGCCAAGGGGACGGGCGAAGCACTGAAACTCTTCCGAGAGGTGCAAAATCAGAACGCAATCGTCGCGATCCTTGAAGCGCAAGGCGCGGATCTCTTCGATCGCGGCGAGGTGCAATCGCTAGAGAACATCATCGACGATTTACCAAACGAGCGAGTAGAGTCGTCACCACTCGTCCTGACGCTACGTGCAATGATCAAGGCATTCCGCGGTCAATATGGTCTAGCCGACATGTTGTTCTCGAATGCCTTAAGTGATCGCCATAATAGTGGTCTGAAAGCTCATGTAGCTATGAGATACGCGATTACACTTGCTAGACGATGGAGGATGCAAGATGCGGCCGCGGTAGTGCGTGACATCAATGCGGACACGGTCGAGCCGATCTCCCTAAGGGCAAGGTTTCTTGCATTCAAAGCGTATGCAATGTCTACTATTCATGATTCCACGGCATCGGCGTTAGCGCGTCGCGCTGTTAACGAAATAGTTTGGCTTCAGGATTCCTCACTTGAGGCGACTGTTTTGCAATATGTCGCATTAGTGGCGATGAATGAACGAAAGATCGAGGATGCGAGGCGTTTTGCCGAGCAAGCTATGGCGGTTGCAGAGCGCGACAAATTATTTGGGCTTGCAGCGCGGCTCTCTATGCTTCTTGCTACAATCGCCACTGAGAATGGCGACGATGACGCAGCGTTATGGCATTCGATGCTGATGCGACGGAGTGCTGAACAAATTGGTGACCGCATTGCAATTGAATCGTCGATGCTAATTGCCCATGAGATATACGTTCGGCGCGGTGATGTTAGTAAGATAGCGGCGATTGAAGCTTCGCTGAGCGACGCATGGTCTACTCAGAATCTTGGCGAGCGCTGGCCAGTGTTGCAATCATCAATTGCAATGCAACACGGTTGGGCTGGCGAATTTCTTACAGCATACCAGTCAATTGAGTCATCCGATGGGTATGCTGCGCAATTGCCAGATGCTGCTTGGCGAAACATCTTACGTTCGTCGGAAATTGCACTCTATGCGGCAGGAGCAAGCAAACCGGAAATCGCCAAAGCGCAACTGCGAAAGTTCACTGAGCACATCTCGGCGCTTCCAGAAAGCGCGGAGTCATCACACTTTGTCTTGCAAGCACAAATTTACGCAGCGATCACATTGCTGTTACTCGGGCAGATGTCGAAGGCAAATGAACTTATTCGTTCTGTTGAGCTCAATATCAACATTGCCAATAGTTCTCTGATTGCTTTGGCGAAGACGGTACGCGCACTTTATCTTCAGATCGAGACGAGCGGCGCATACGGTGGGCTAGGGCCTGCATTGGAGAACTTGCGATCGAGAAATTTAGCGGGATTAGCTAAACTTATCGAGGCGCTGCCTTTGCAAACGACTTCTTCGACTCCCACTTTCTCCGCGCTAACCGTAACAGAAGTGAGAGTTTTGTTAGGCATTGCTCGCGGCGCCACAAGTAAAGAGTTAGCGAAGGAAATGGGCCGCAGTGCTCTCACGATTGACTCGCACGTAAAATCGATTGTCAGAAAATTGGGTTGTGATGGAAGGCGAGCTGCAGTTGCCTTTGCGCGCCTCAAGGGTTTCGTATAACGCTTCTCCCTAGCGATTAGGGAGAGACAGCCAATTCTTTATCAGCTATCGTCGACATGGGGAGAATTAAAAATGGGTCTGTTTGAAACGGCGCTTGGCTTTATAAGTTGCTCATTTGCAATCGACGTCACATCTTCGATCGCTGTCGACTTTGTGAGAGGCCTCTTCGCGATACGGCACTTCCCAATATTCCCGTGGTAAACAGGGCTTAAGACCCATTGTAGGCGAATTGCACTGGAGGACCGTATGGTCGAACCGGGAGAGCCACGCCCCTCGGTCGGGCTCTCACTGGCAAGCGTCGCCCGCTCGCGGGCGCATCGGAAGTGGAGAGAAATGGGCGGATCGACGATCTCGCGTGGCGAGGCGAGTCGGCTGGCCTCGTACATCGAGGGTCGCCGGCGGGACCTCGTCGCGTCCATCGTTCGTTCTTCCGTCTTGCCGCGGCCCGCCTCCATCGCCGCAAATACGTTTGCCGGTGTCTTCCTCGACCGCATCTCCGAGGAGCTCGAGGGCGGAGAGCGTGACGTCCTCGACATTTGGGCGGATGGCGCCGCTCAGCCCGACGAGGCGTTCGAACGCGGCCGTATCGTCGTCATCGCCTGTGCGGTGATCTCCGCAGAGTTCGTTGCCGACTGCGGGCACTCGGACGAGGTCATCTCGTATCTAGCGCTGCGCTCCGGCGAACTCGAGAAGCGATTCCAAGCGGATCGCAATGCGGTCGTCGCACCGGCCGGCTCGGCGCTCGTGAGTCGCGACGACGTCGTTGCCTCTCTGCTCTCCGCGATCGACGCCCGCGACGCGGCGACGTGCGAGCACTCCCGCGCGGTCGGCATGTGGTGCGGGCGCATCGCGAAGATGCTCGGCATGAATCCAGAGATGCAGGCCTTCGCGGCGCTCGGCGGCACGCTGCACGACGTCGGTAAGATCGCAACGCCGACGGAAATTCTTCTCAAGCCCGGTCCGCTCGATCCGGACGAGTGGGAGTCGATGCGCTCGCATGCGAGCATCGGCGCGAAAATGCTCGAGCGGATCCCCTCGCTCAAAGATCTCGCGCCGATCGTTCGCGCGCATCACGAGCGTATGGACGGCAAAGGTTATCCGGACGGCCTCAGCGGCCAGCAGATTCCGATGGTCGCGCGCATCGTCTCGGTCGCGGACTCATTTCACGCGATGATCAGCAAGCGGCCGTACCGCACGGCGCTTCCCGTGCCGGCCGCGCTCGAAGAGCTCCGTGCGGGCACCGGCACGCAATGGGACCCGGTCGTTTCCGAGGCGATGTTCGACATCGTGCAGCCGCTCGCGGTGCAACGTACGCTGCGCGTCGCCCGCGGCTAGCTCGACGCCGATCTAGAAGTCGGTTCCGCTCGAGAAGCGGAAGTTCTCGATCTTGACGGTGGGCACGATCGACGCGTACGAGTAGCCTCCGGTGCGCGCGATCTCGCTCGAGAACGTCGCCGCCCCCAGCGCTTCGAGGATGCTCTGATTGAAGCGCATGTTCCGCACGCCGCCGACGATCTCGCCGTTTTCGATCAGGAACGTCCCGTCGCGCGTCATGCCCGTGACGATCGTCTTGATGTGATCGACCGGCCGGATGTACCAAAAGCGCGTGACGAGCAAACCGCGTTTCGTGCCGCGCACGAGGTCAGCCGCGCTCTGCGTGCCGCCGGCAACGACGAGATGCTGGACCGCCGGTCCGTACGCGCTCGGCGCCGGTAAGCCGTGACCCGTGTTCGAGCGATGGAGACGCTTCGCCCACGCGGAGTCGGTGACGAGTTCGTGCGCGACGCCGCGCTCGAGGAGCGAGAGGCGTCGCGTCGGATAGCCCTCGTAATCGAACGGTTGGCCCGCGAAGAGCGGATGCGCGTAATCGTCGGAGAGCGTCACATCGTCGCCGGCGTAGGCGCGATCCAGCCCGTTCGCGAGAAACGACGAGCCCTCGTCGTAGCTCTGCGCGGAGAAGTGGCCCGTGAGGTACGAGAGCAATTCGCCGAACGCCGGCGGCTCCAAAATCACCGTCCACTCGCCGGGCTCGACCGTGACGGGCGCTTTCGAGGCGAGCGTTTTTTCCGTCGCGATCGTCCCGGCCGACGTGCCGTCGAGATCGTCGAATCGAATGGAATTGCGTTCGGCGAATCCCGTCGAGTCGTCGCCGTTGGCCTTCACGTTGAGACCGCACGACGTCGTGTCGTACGACGAGCGCGTGCCCGATGAATTCGCGATCGTGATCCCGGAACGTTCGTTCGTGACGTAGCCTGCGGCCCACAGCCCGGCCCCCTCGACGACGCGAACGATGTCGGCGACGACGCGCGCGCGTTCGGCCGGCGACGCGGTCGCCGTCGCCGTATCGAATGCGCCGTCCGGAGCCGCGACCGGCGCGTTCGCGACGAGCCCGGCTGCGTCGTCGTCACGCGGAGCGAGCGCACCGATCGCGCGTGCGTTCGCGACCGCAGCTCGCAGCGATGCGTCGTCGAGCGCGTTCGTCATCACCACGCCGGTACGGCCGTCGACGATCGTGCGCACGCGGACCGACGTGTCGACGTGCGCGACGTTCTGATGGATCGCGTTCTGCGTGAAGCGCGTCAGTCCGGAGTCGACGTCGAACACCAGCACTTCGGTTTCGCCGTCGGGCGCGAACGAAAGCACGCGTTCCGCGAGCGCTTCCCGTGCGGCGCTATCCATCGTAGCCGACCCCGACGCGCACCTTGCGGAACCGCGCGGGCGATGCGGCCTGCGCCGTGCGGCCCGTCTGCATCGGCTCGCCCTTGCCGCAGTTCGGCGTGCCCCAGGCTAGCCACGACCGTTCGTCCGCGATCGCGTCGCAACTGTTCCAGAACTGCGGCGTCACGCCGGCATACGTCGGGTTCTTGAGCATGCGACCGCGTTTGCCGTTGCGGATCTCCCACGCGATCTGACAGCCGAACTGAAAATTCAGACGGTGATCGTCGATCGACCACGAGCGGTTCGATTCCATGTAGATCCCGTAATCGACGCCGTCGAAAAGCGCGTCGAACGGTACGTCGCCGGGCAGCAAGCTGAGATTGCACATGCGGATCATCGGCACGTGCTCCCAGCCGCCGGCGCGTACGCACGCGTTCGTCTCGCGCCCGAGCGTACGCGCGGTGTCGCGCGACATCTCGAAGCCGACGAGCATGCCGCTGCGGATGATGTCGGAGCGGCCGCTCTTCGCGCCCTCGTCGTCGTAGCCGACGGTCGCGAAGCCGCGCGGCATCGTATTGTCGATCTCGATCGTGACGCGGTCGGACCCGTAGCGCAGCGTGCCGAGTTGCGCCGGGTCGAGGAAGCTCGTGCCGGAGAAGTTCGCCTCCCAGCCCATGATGCGATCGAGCTCCGCCGCATGACCGCACGATTCGTGAATCTGCAGCGAGACTTGCGAACCGCCGAGCACGATGTCGAACTCGCCCGACGGACATTGCGGCGCGACGAGCAACGCGGCCGCCTCCTCACCGATGCGTTGCGCGTTCTCGCGCAACTGCGCCGCCTCGACGATCTCCCAGCCACCGCCCTGGTACAAGCCGACGTCGCCCGGATACGAGCGATCCTGCGCCTCGCC
This sequence comes from Rhodospirillales bacterium, assembly GCA_903970385.1. Lineage (GTDB taxonomy): Bacteria > Vulcanimicrobiota > Vulcanimicrobiia > Vulcanimicrobiales > Vulcanimicrobiaceae > Palsa-1515. Next base: position 28,730 of record CAJCIN010000123.1, read on the forward strand.
GTCCGCCGCAGCGAGCGCGGACATGCCGCTGCCCGTCTGAAGCAACGACTGTTCGATGCGCGAACCCGTCGTGCTGTAGAAGACCTTGCCCGTATGCCAGAGATCGATCCACGCGCGCCCGGCGCGGATCGAAGGAGCCGCGTGCAACGCTCGCTCCGCATCGAGCAACAGCGCGACGCGTTCGCCGAGCGGAACGCTCGCGGCATCGCGTTCGTACGGCGTCGCGAACGTATCGACGTAGCGATCCTGCGGCGCTTCACCGAACCGGCGCGATGCGATCGCCGCACCCGCACGTGCGATCTCGACGGCGCGCGCCGCCGTTCGATCGATGCCCGCGTCGCTCGTGTCCGCGCTCGCCGCGAAGCCCCACGCGCCGTCGAAGAGCGCTCGCACGCCGTAGCCCGCACTGGTTCGATCGGTGAGCGTCGCAACCGAGCCGTTCCGCACCTCGATGCGTTCCGCGCGATCTTCCTCGAAGCGAACGTCCGCGTATGCGGCGCCGCGAGCGCTCGCCGTATCGAGAGCGCGTGCGGCGCACGCATCGAAATCCGTCATCGAGCACTCATGTCCGCAGTCGCGTTCGACGGTTCCTCCGTTACGCGCGCGTGCGGATCGCTTCGGCGACGCGCAAGCCGGCGAGCACGTCGGTCGTCGGTGCGACGGTCGTCGCTCGTGCTCGCGCGCGATCGTAGACGAACGACGCCATGCGAAACGAATCGAATGTTCCGGCCACGACGACGCCGTCGGGATCGACGGCGAACGAGCGCGTGTCGCTCTCGAACACGATGACGAACGCGCGCAATTCGGCGGCGCGCGTGCGCGCGATCCGCACCGTCCACGGATCGTCCGCCGCCGTCGTCCAGACGAAGAGATCGACGCCGTCCATGCGTGCTCCGGTGAGCCCGGCGGGATCGCGCATCGTCTCGTCCGAGACGGCGGCGAATCGCACGCCGGCGCGCTCGAGCATCGTCTCGGCTCGTCCTTCGACGTCGGCGCGCGAGAGAAGAAGATCGCAATCGGCAACGTCCGCGGCGGCGGCGAAACGAGCGGTGTCCGCCGGCTTCGTCGCCGGCGTGAACGCGATGCGAGCGCGCGCCGCCCCGGTATCCGGCGCCGCGGCCGCCGCTGCCGACAGACGCTCGCGAGATCGTTTTCGCGCCGCATCCGGTCCTCGAGGCGCGGCGAGCTCGACCTCACCGAAGACGATCTCCTCGCCGCGTTCGGTGCCGCGCGCGACGAACGCACCGCCGGCGTCGATGACGGCACTCTTGCCGCAATAGGCGACGCTCTCGAGTTCGATGCCGCTCTTGTTCGCGACGACGAACGGGACGCGGTTCTCGTACGCGCGCACGTTCGCCATCAAGTCGGCCTGCATGTTCTCGAGTGCGGCGGGGTCGCGTCCGCTCGTGACCCACGCCGTCGGCATGACGAGCATGCCGGCGCCGCGCTCCACGAGCGTCCCCGCGATCGTCGGGATGCGGCCGTCGGCACACACGAGCACGCCGAGCGTGCCGAGCGGCGTCTCGATCGGCTGCAGCGTGTCGCCCGCCGCGAACCAGCGGCGATCGAAGTGCCAGAGAAACTGTTTGGCGGCATAACCGAGTTCGTCGCCGCTCGGCCCGACGCAAATCGCGGCATTGAAGGTTCTGCCCGCGACGACCTTCGCGCCGCCGTAGACGATCACGGCGTCGTACCGGCGCGCGAGCGTCCGAACGTCGTCGGCCGCACGCGCGAGCTGTTCGCTCGGCACGGGCTGCATGCCGAGAACGTAACCCGGCACGGTGCCTTCGGGCAACACGATCAACCGAGCGCCGCGCTTCCCCGCCTCGTTCGTCAACGTGACGATACGGGGCCAGGCCGTCTCGAAATCGTCCCGATTATGTGCGCCGGGTTGCACGCAGGCGACGGGTATTTTGGGTAAGGACACGAATTGCAATCACCTAACGACGGCTATCACGCTTCGATCGAGGGTTATTTTACGTGAAGCGAGTCATTGGGCTTGTTTTTATTCTTGGGGCGGCTTCCTGTGTGTCCGCTTCCGCTTCGAGCGCGCATCATGCTGCGGCATCTTCGCCGCGCCCGTCGGCGAAAACCATCGCGGCCCGTCAAGCGGCCGCGATCGCGTTGCTCGCCCCGGCGGACGAATATTTCGGTCCGCTCAAGCTGAGCATCCTCGGCATTCGCAACACGATCCACGATCTCGGCGCGCGCTACGACGTCAATCATGCGATCTGGCATCAGACGTATTCGTCGGCGCAGCTCACGGAGCGCGCGATCCACGATTGGGAGAAGCGCTATCCGCACGACGGCCAGGTGCCGAAGGCGATCTATCTGATCCAGCGCCTGTACACCAAGGTGTTGTCGCAAGAAGCGCGCGACCGTGCGAACTACACCGCGAAGTGGATGTTTGCTGATTACGCGCAGTCGCCGCAAGGCCGGCAACTGAAGAAGACGCTCGCCGTCGAACACCTCGCCCCGCTGCCAGCGCTCCAGGATGCCGCACCGGCGAGTGCCGCTCCCGCTTATCCGTCGGAGTTCGGCCCGAACTACAAGTCCGACTTCGGTACGCCCGCAACGTCGCCGTCGGCCGCGCCCGCCGGGCCGGCGACGTCGCCCGCGCCGGCATCGGGCTCGTAACCGCCGCTTCGCTCTATACGGCCGATCTCGAGCCGGAACGCTTACGCCGTTCCGGCTCTTTCTTCATGTCGGCAATGGTCGGATAGAAAAAGCCCCCCGCCGAAGCGAGGGGCTTTTCTTCGAACCTAACCTGTTCGGTGGTTCGGCTTCCGCTTAGAAGTGGAGGCCGAGTCCGCCGTAGAGGCTGTTCTCCGTGAAGTTGGTCGGCGCGTTCTGCTTCGCGATACCGCGGTTACCGAGGTAACCGAAGTCTAGGAAGATCGGCGTCTTCGGCAGGTTCAGCGTGATACCGGCCTGGTACTTGAGGTACCGGTACTGCAGCTTCTGGTCGTTTCCGAAGATGTCGACGTAGTCGCCACTGATCTGCGGGTAGTACAGGATGCTGCCGTAGATGTCGATCGGCTGCTCGAAGTTCGAGAGCTTCTCGAGACCGCCACCGATGCCCGTGAGGCGCGGGTAGCCGTAGTTGCCATAGCGATCCTCATAGCTTCCGACGAGGAAGATCTTCGGATTCGCGATGCCGATGCCGACGCGACCATCGAGGTCGGTGTCGCGGGCATCGAACGAGTTCACGAACGACGAACCGGACGCCGGTCCGAGGGTCGTGACGCAGCCCGGATCGCCGGTTCCGGCGAGTTGACCGCCGACGCCGCACACGGGCGCTCCGTTGAGGCCGGTGTTGGCGTTGGAGCCGAGCGCCGGGCTACCGTCGAAGGCGGGATTGCCGCGATGCGGGTAGCGGAAGTACGCGTAGTTCGCTTCAGCCATCAACGCGACGTTGGCGAAGCTGAAGGTCGCTCCGGCGCGAGCCGCACCGGAGACGGCGCCCTTGTTACCAGGGCTGAACTCGTTGTACGTCTTCGGGTCGAACAGCGCGTCGCCGGCGACGAAGAACTGCGCACCCTGGGTCTTGACGGGGGTCGGCGTCGGCGTTGCCGTCGGCGCGGGCGTCGGGGTCGGGGTCGGCGGGACGGGGGTCGCCGTCGCCGGAGCAGCGGTCGGCGGGGGCAAGTAACGCACCACGACGACGCGCTTGTCGGGAACCCACTGAACGTAGGCGCCGAGCGCTTCGGAGATCACGCGGACCGGGACGACGACCGAACCCTTGTAGATTTCGGGAGGGACGTCGAGCGGGCGCGTTTCGCCGTTGAGGATGACCTCGGGCTTACCGACCGTTACTTGAACGTCGGCGCCGGGCTTGGAAACGTCGACGGTCTTCGTCGACGCGTTGTACGAGACCGTGGCTCCGCCCATTTGCTCGAACATCGAACGCAACGGAACAAGGATCGTCTTCCCGCGTACCAAAGCGGCCAGGACACGACCTTTTTTCAAGCGATCGGGTTTCGAGTAGACGTGCTGGTCATTGAAAAGGATCGGGACTTCACCGGACGGCGGGGCGCCGAAATTGGGGCCTGCCATCTGAGCGGACGCCGGCGCGAACGCCGCGGCCGCAAAGCCGACGATCCCGAACGCGATTGTCGCCATTATGACGAACGCCCGCGAAACGAGTCGTTTCACTAAGAGTGCCTCCTAAAGATGTGGTTTGGAGCCTTCTGGGACTTCCCCGGTAACTCAGAACGGGCCTTACCCGTTCCCTTCGGGACCGAAACCGGCCCAAAGTGCTTCTAATCGAAGTGTGATTAGCAGCAAGTCCAGCGAACGTTTCGACGCGGTCGTGATCGGTGCCGGGATCGCCGGGTTGACGGCGGCGGCAGCGCTCGAGGCGCGCGGCGTACGGACGTGCGTCGTGGAACGCCACAACGTACCGGGTGGGTGTGCGTCGTTCTTCCAGCGCGACGGTTACCGTTTCGACGTGGGTGCGACCCTCGTCGGGGGTTTCGGAACCCGCGGCGTGCACCGTCTGCTCAACGAACGACTCGGTCTCGAGGTTTCATCCGTCGCCATCGAACCGTCGATGGTCGTGCACATGCCGGACCTGACGATCGTTCGTTATGGAGACGATCGCTGGCTGCAAGAGCGGAAACGCGCCTTCGGCCCGGGGGCCGAGACGTTCTGGCGCGCGCAGGAATACATCGCGGACCTTACCTGGGACTTCTCGACGCGCTTTCCTGCCGTTCCTGTCGACCGAGCGAGTCTCATCGCGTTCGCGCGCGCCGTGCGGCCGCGACACATCGCGCTGCTGGGCGCCGTCGGCAAGAACGTCGCGAGCATCATGCCGGCCGACGCCTCCACGCGCTTACGGGCGTTCGTCGACGCTCAATTACTGATCACCGCGCAGACGGACGCGCACGGCGCCGATCTCGCCTATGGGTCGACCGCCCTCGATCTCGCGCGGGAGGGCACGTTCCATCTGGAAGACGGCGTCTCGACGATCGCCGTCGCGCTCGCGCGGGCGGTCCGGCGGTCCGGCGGATCCATCCTTTATAAGCAAACCGTTCGTGCGATCGAGACGGCACGCGGCCGGATCGCTGGCGTGCTCCTCGCCGACGGCCGGCGCATCGCGTGCGATCGCATCGTCTCGGCGCTGCCCGTCCACGATACGGCCGCTCTCTGCGCGCCGCTCGCCGCCGCCTTTCGCACGCGCCTCGCCGCGTTGCCCGAACGCTGGGGCGCCTTCATGCTGTACGTCGCGCTTCCGCCGAACCTCGTGCCCGACGACTTCCCATCGCACCATCAGCTCGTGGCGGATTGCGCGGCGCCGCTCGGCGAGGGCAACACGACCTTCCTCTCGTTCTCCGGCGTGGACGAACGGCGGCGCGCGCCGGCGGGTGCGCGCGCCGTCACGATCAGCACGCATACCGACGTCGCCCGTTGGGAGCGCGCGTACAAGGACGGGTCCGACGAGCGCCTCCGAACCGCGTACACGAGCGTGCTCCTCGCGTCGCTCGACCGCGTGCTCCCCGGCGCCGCGCGACGGGCGCTCTTCGTCGAACCCGCGACTCCGCACACGTTCGCGCGCTACACGTCGCGCCGGCGCGGCCTCGTCGGCGGGCTTCCCCAAACTCCGGCTCTCCATCGCGTCTTCACGCAACGGACCCCGATTCACGGGCTCTACCTCTGCGGAGACACGACCTTCCCGGGCCAGAGCACGGTCGGGGCGACGCTCGGCGGCCTCAACGCCGCACGCAGCGCGGCCGCCCAGTAGGTCCGACTAGGTCAGCTTCTCTTCGAGGTTGGCGATGAAGCGCGACTTCTCGATCACGTATCGCTCGTGCGTCCCCTCGGCAACTTTCTCGCGCTCGTCGAAGGCCGCGACCGCGAAGTTCACGCGTCGACCGTCGACGCCGATCACTTCGACTTCGGTGCGGACGATGAAGCCGACGGGGGTCGGTGCCAGATGCGTCAACTCGACGTATGAACCGAGCGTCACTTCGTCGGCGCCGAGAACCGGTGCGAGGCACGCGACCGCGGCGTCCTCGATCAATTGCAGCAACATCGGCGTCGAGAGAACGTCGACGCCTTTGTTCCCGGCTTTCTCCGCGGTCATCCATTCTTCGACGCGAGTTTGGCTCTGATAGGTTCGACCGATGTCGACTTTGGCGGCCATGAAGAGACCTCTTATCTCGGAGGTCGCGCCGCTCCCTGTGAAGCGCGTGAATCATTTTCGCAGCGGAGGGCGTATGTAGCACGGCAACCACTCTTGCGAAGAGTTCGAGGGAGTTCGAGGAGATCTATGAAGGTTCGTGCGTTCGCTATTATCGCGATCGTGACGCTCGGTACGGCCGCGTGCGGCGGCGGCGCGAAGAAGCAGCAGGGGCCTCCTCCGCTCGCGGTCGACGTCACCAAGGCGCATCGTCAGGACATCTCGACGTCGATAACGCTCGACGGACAGGTCGTCCCGCTGTACCAGTCGACGCTCAGCACGCCGGAATCCGGCACCGTCTCGCAAGTCCTCGTCAACGAAGGCGATCGCGTGACGAAGGGGCAGTTGCTCGCGCAACTCGACGCGTCGCAACTCGTCGCGCAACTCGCCGCGAACCAGGCGACGGCCGATCAATCCGAAGCGAAGCTGCGCGGATCGAACGTGCAGGCGCCGATCTCGTCGCAGCAATACAGTTCGGCCGTCTATCAGGCGCGTCAGACCCTTCAAGCCGCGCAGAACACCGTTCGAGTCGACGAAGCCGCACTGCGCAACGCACAGCTCGTGTACGACAGCAATCAGCAGCTCGTGAAGCAGGGGTACGTTTCCAAGACCGCCGCGGAACAGGCGAATGCGTCGTACGTGTCGGCCCAACAGGCGCTCGCGAGCGCGCGACAGGCGGTTCCCGCGGCACAAGCCGCGCTGAACACCGCGCTGAAGAACACGCAACAGACGCAAGTGGATCAGACGACGATCCAACAGAACAAGGCCGAACTCGAGCAGGCGCGGGCGAACGTGAAGCTGCTGCAAGTGCAGATCGCGCAGTCGTCGATCTACGCGCCGTTCGACGGGACCGTCACGCAGCGGCTGCTCGATCCGGGCGCGTACGCCGGGCCGAATCAGGCGATCGTGCAAGTGTCGCACATCGATCAGGTCTACATCAACGCGAACGTGCCGGACGAGAGCCTCGCCTACGTGCAAGCGAATACGCCCGTGCGCTTCACCTCGCAGAGCGTGCCCGGTCACGTGTTCACGGGACGGATCTTCGACGTGAACGCGACGCCGACGAGCGGAACGCTCTCGTACCGCGCGCGCGTCCGCTACGAAAACGGCGGCGACGTGCTGCGCGGCGGGATGCTGGTCTCGTTGATCGTACAGAAAGAACGCCATCCGGACGCGATCGTCGTGCCGCGGACGGCGGTCTTCCAAAGCGATCAAGGAGCGAACGTGTATACCGTCGGCGACGATAACAAAGCGAAGATGATCCCCGTGCAGATCGGGCTCGAAACCGACACGCTCGCGGAAGTGAAGAGTGCCGACGTGCATCCCGGCACCGTCGTGATCACGACGCGGCCGGACGCGTTGCAAGACGGCAGCGTCGTCGCCGTGAGCGGCTCGGCGCCGCACGGCGCGGCCCCCGGAGCCTCGCACTAGTGCGCCTCGTTTTCGGCGCGGGAACGTTCGCGCTCGCGTCGATGGTGGCGCTCGCCGCCGTGCCGATCGGAAGCGTGTCGGCTCGCGCGACGGCGACCGCCTCCCCGAGTACGGCGACGAGCGCCGTTCCGGCGATCGCCTCGCCGTCGTCGGGTCTCAACAATGCGTCGGCGGCTCCCGCCGCGGGTCCGTCGGCCGTGCCGTCCGCCGGCAGTTCCGGCGCTTCGCAGACGGCGCCGACGGTCATCGGCATTCCCAACAACGGTGCCGCAGCGGGGAAGGCTCTCAACGCCGGTCAGCCGACGCCGTATCCGCTCAACACCCTCGCGCCGCTCGGCTCAGGCACGCCGCTCCCGTTCCCGGCATACGGCACCCCCGTGCCGGGCGTCGGCATCGGCGTCGTGCGTTCCGACGTCCCGGCGACGATCAACTTGCAGCAAGCCATCGCCATCGGGTTCGCGCGCAGTCCCCTGCTCGCGATCGCGCGCGGCGACGTCGCCGTTCAAGCGGCCGCGGTGCGCCTCGAGCGCGCCGGCCTGCTGCCGTCGTTCTCCGGCTCCGCGTCCCTGACGTACACGCACGATCAGAACGGCGGCGGCGGTTCCCTCGTCGATACGGGCACCGGTACGACCGGGACGACGGGCACGACGACCACGACGGCGATCGCGGGCGGCGGTCCGTACAGCAGCACGAACGCGAGCTTCGCACTCTCACTCGCGCAACTGATCTACGACGGCGGGAAGATCGCGGCGTCCGTGGACGCGGCGAAGAGCACGGAATCGGCGACGGTCGACAACTACAAGCGCGAATTGCAGACGGTCGCGTACAACGTCGCGAACTCGTACTACGCGTATCTCGGCGCGCAACGCCTCACGCAGGTCGATCTCGAGATCGTGCGCGAGGACGTCGTGCAAGAGAATCTCGTGCGCGCGCAGGTGCGCGCCGGCACGTCGGCTCAGGCGGACATCGCGACGACGCAGCTTCCCACGGCGCAGGCGCGCCTCGCCGTGGTCCGCGCGCAGGGTGCACAGTATTCGGCCGAAGCCGCCTTCGTGAACGCCATGGGCCTCGAAGCGAACTCGAACGTGCAGCCGGTCGACGACGCTCCGGTCTTCACGACCGCTGCGGTTTCGGGCATTCCGATTCCGTCATATGACACGGCGCTGCAGCGTGCGCTCGCGCTCCGGCCCGATTACGACGCACAGGTCCAGACGGTCTCGGCATCACGTTACTCGCTGCGGGCCGCTCAGCTCGGTCTCTTCCCGACGCTCTCCGCAAGTGCGTCGGCGACCAATGCCTCGACGGCTCAGAATCTCAACGCGTTCCGGAACGACCAGTCGATCGGGCTCTCGTTGTCCCTGCCGATCTACGATCAAGGCATCACCGCCGCGAATACCGCATCGGCTCGCGCGCAACTCGACATCTCGAATTCGAACCTGCAGAACACGGCGCTCGGCGTACAACTCAACGTCAAACAGGCGCTCACGAATCTCGTCGCCGCACGCGCCGCCGTCGACGAGACGCAGCAAGAGTACGCGACGGCCGTCGTCAACGTTCAATCGACGCAGGCGCAGTATCGCGCCGGCGTCACGACCCTGCCGCTGCTGCTGAACGCGCAGGTGCAATTGACGCAGGCGCTCGTCGATCAGGTCTCGTCGGTGTATACGCTCCGGGAGAACGAGCAGGCGTATCTCTACGCCGAGGGCTCGAATTACGACGCCACGCAATTCACGCTTCCCAGAGTGTCGAAACGCGCGACCGGCACCACGACGGCGCACGCTCCGCGAACGCTCCTGCAGCGTTTGCAATCGGCGATCCACTAAGCAGCCTGCTAGCGCCGTTCCCGCACCGGGGTTTCGGCGGAGCCGCAGCGTAGAGGCGGGCATGGCCCTTCTCGAACATCCCGTCTCCGTCGAAGATCCCGTCAACGCGGCGATCCTACGCGTATCCGAAGATCGTATCTCGGGGTTCATGCGCGATCCGCTCGACGAGATCTCGCGCCAATCGGGCGTCGATCTCGACACGACGATCGCGCGGATCCGTGCGATGCTCGTGTCGGGAACGATCCGTCGCGTGCGTCAGACGTTGCTCGCGACGAATCTCGCGAACGGCGCGCTCGTCGCGTGGCAGATCCCGTCCGAGCGTCTCGACGCGGCGTTCGACTACATGTCGAAGGTCGATCCGTTTTCGGGCCACGTGGTGATCCGCACGACCGATAGCGCCACGCCCGGTTCGAATTACCGGCTGTGGACGACGCTCAAGGTGCCGCAGGGCTACGCGATCGAGAAGCACGCGGAGTTCTTGCGCGATCACGTCGGCGCCGAAGCGTACCGGCTGATGCCCGCCAAGCGTCTCTTCGCGCTCGGCGTCGGCCACATCCGTCGCCGCGGGATGGAACCGGGTTCGCGCGCGGACGTACTCGCCGACGTCATCGATACGAACATCGTCGAACTCTCCGCGCTCGACTGGCAAGTTCTCGTGGCGCTCAAGAGGGAGTTCGAGCCGCACGAGCTCGTGGCCGACATTTGGACGGCGCGGGCTGCGGAAGCCGGCGTCGACCTCGATACGTTTTACGCCGTTGCGGAATCGCTCGCGTCGCGCGCCGTCATCGGGCGCTTCTCCACGTTCCTCGAGCACGTGAAGGCGACGCCCGGAAACGAACGCGTGACGCGATACAACGCGCTCTTCCACTGGCAGGTTCCGGTCGGTCGCGAGATCGACGCCGGGCGCGAGCTCGGCCGCCATCACATCATGACGCACGCGTATTGGCGCGAGGGCGGTCCGGAATTCAAGAACGTCAACGTGATGGGCGTCGCGCACGGCCTCGACAAGGACGTGCTGCTCGCGCACAAGGCGGCGATCGACGATCATCTGCGCGAGGCCGGCATCGAGCTCGGCTACACGAACGTGTTCTGGGGCGGTCGCAGCGAGATCAAGCCGTCGGAGATCTCGCCGTTCGCGTACGCCGAGTTCCATCGCGCTCGCGGGATCGATCCGGAAACGCTGCGTGCGTAGCGTGCGTCTCGCATCGTTCGTTCGTGCGGCGAGCTTCGTGCTCGCCGCGAGCGTGTTCGCGCCCGGGTGCACGAAAGTCGATACGTCGACGCGCACCGGTGCCACGAACGGCGGTAATCCGTTCACGCATCACGGCGAATTCATCTATGCGGAGCCGCAAGATGCGAAATCGCTGAACCCGATCCTGGCGGCGAACGCCGTGACGGGCGATCTTTCGACGTTTCTCTTCTCCTACGCGGTCGTCTACGACGACAAGGCGCACCCGGTTCCGATCGCCGTTCGCGAAATCCCGACGATCGCGAACGGCGACGTTAGCCGGGACGGCCTGACGCTCAAATACAAGCTGCGCACGAACATTCTGTGGCACGACGGCGCGAAGCTCACGTGCCGCGACCTCGCGTTCACGTGGAAAGTCGTGATGAACCCGGCGAACAACGACATCACGCACGACGGGTACCGCGATATCGCGAGCATCGACTGCAGCGATCCGTACGTCGCGGTCGTGCACATGAAGCGCGTGTATGCCCCGTTCCTCCAACAGCTTTGGGGCGTCAACGGCAACGCGCCGATCATGCCCGAGCACATCCTCGCGAAGTACAACGACCCGAAAGGCTCATTCAACACCGCGCCGTTTCAAGGCGCGCCGATCGGTAGCGGGCCGTTCAAATTCGTGCGCTGGGATCGCGGTCAGCAAGTCGTCATGGAAGCCTTCGACAAGTATTTCTTGGGCAAGCCGAAGCTTCGCCGCGTGACGTTTCGCGTGATGCCGGACGATTCGACCCTCGCGAACGAACTCAAGACGCACGAGGTCGACATGGCGGCGCGCATCGGCGCGAACGTCTTTCCGGAAGTCGCGAACGTGCCCGGAACGATCGCCGACCGCGTTCCGTCGTTCGAGTTCGATCACATCGACTTCAACGAGAAGCGCCCGCTGTTCGCCGACGTGCGCATGCGCCGCGCGCTCGCGATGGGCGTCGACCGGCGAGCGATCCTCGCGAAGATCGCCCACGGTCTCGGCGATCTCTCGCCGGTGCCCGACTCACCGCTGATTTCGCCCGACTACAATCCGAACGTGAAGGCGATTCCCTTCGATCCCGCGGGCGCGCGCGCCGCGCTCGATGCGCTCGGATGGAAAGTCGGCGCCGACGGCATCCGCGTGAAGGACGGTCAGCGGCTCGCGTTTTCGTACGCGACGCAGACGGAAACCGTGACCGGCCGCGCGATCGAAAGTTTCGTGCAGCGCGAATGGCACGATCTCGGCGCCGACGTGTCGGTCAAGAATCAGCCGACGGCGCAATTCTTCGACAACACGACGAACGGGACGCTGCAGGGCGGCAAGTACGACGTTGCGGGTTTCGCCTGGGTCGGCGCCGCGGATCCCGACGATAGCCCGATCTATAGCGGCGTCAATCAAGCCCCGACCGGCCAGAACGCACTGTTCTGGAACGATCCGGTGGCGAACAAGGCCATGGCCGACGGGCTGCTCACGGTCGACGAGGCGAAGCGCAAAGCCGCTTCGTTCGTCGAACAAGAGCGCTTCGCGCTCGACGAACCGTCCATCGTGCTCTACTTCCGGCGCGAGCCGTTCGTCTACAACTCCGACCTCAAGAACTTCAAACCGTCGCCCGTCCTCGGGCCGTTCTGGGATCCGCAAGACTACAGCATATGATCCGCTTTCTCTACGGCATCATCTTCACGCTCGCGTTCGCTCTCGCGGCGATCGTCGCGGGCGTCTACCTCGGCGCGCTGCCCGCCGGCGCCGACGCGAAGGCACCGGGCCTCGAGCGCTGGGCCGCGCGCACGTCGCTCCACGCGGCGATCGATCGCGAGGACGTCGCGTACAAGAATCCCTTGCAGCCGACGGACGACAATCTCGTCGCGGGCGCGAACCTGTACGGCGCGCATTGCGCGGTGTGTCACGGCACGTCGGACGGCAAGGCGTCGACGCTCGCGAAGGGCTTCTACATCAAAGCGCCGTTGCTCGCGACGGACGGCGTCGAAGACGACCCGGAAAACGAAACGTACTGGAAGCTCGATCACGGGATACGTTTCAGCGCGATGCCGGCGTTCGGCAAGACGCTGACGAGCGAGCAGCTCTGGCAGCTCACGATGTTTCTCGGTCACATGGACGAGTTGCCGCCCGCGGCCGACGCCGCGTGGAAGAAGCTGCCGAGCGCTACGGTGACGCCGGCTCCGTAGGGACGCGAAGGACGCGGCTCGCGACGGCCCAGAGCAACGCACACGAGAGTAGCGACGCGAGCCTGAGCGCGCCCCACACGGGATCGAGCGTCGCGATGCCGCTGCGCACCTGTTCTTCGTGCCACACCGTCGGTGCCGGCACGTCGAACCTCTCGTGAAAGTTCGCGCCGAGCGCGTCCGGCCACGTCGGGAGCGGCGCGTGCGCGGCCGCACCGCTCGTCTTCCCGTTCGCGCACGAG
>CAJCIN010000124.1 GCA_903970385.1 Rhodospirillales bacterium
GGGGCTTCTCTTCGGAGGCTCGGGTCTCAACTGATCTGTCCAGGTTGCCGCAAGAGCGAGACTCGGGTCGTCGATTCTCGCGATGATGAGAGCGTGGTGCGTCGCCGGCGCGAGTGTTTGGATTGCAAGCACCGCTTCACCACGTACGAGCGGATGGAAGCGCCCCGGCTCTTCGTCGTGAAGAAAGACGGCCGCCGCGAGCAGTACAACCGCGACAAAGTACTGAGCGGCCTGCGCCGTTCGTGCGAGAAGCGGCCGGTGGCCGAGGCGCAGATGGAAGAGACGGTCGCCGCACTCGAGCGCGAGCTGTTCTCGCGCGGCGAGAACGAGGTGCCGACGACGATGGTCGGCGAGAAGCTGATGGAAGCCCTCAAGCGCATCGACAAGGTCGCGTACATCCGCTTCGCGAGCGTCTACCGCTCGTTCGACGACGTCGACAGCTTTCAGGCGGAGCTGGCCGAACTCTCGAAGTGAGCCCGGCCCGGGCGTTAGCGGCCGCTTCCGGCGATGTGCTCGAGGGTCGTGCGTAGCGTCGGCTCGGGATCGTTCCAGAGCCCGAGCGAATCGATGCGCCCGTCGCGGCCGATATAGTAGACGAACGCCGTGTGCGAGATCAGATAGTCGTTCGGGCCTTCGGCTTCTTTCGAGAACTTCACGTGATACGCGCGATAGACGGAGCGTAGATTCGCGTCGCTCCCGCGGAGCCCGAGGAACGACCGGTCGAACGTCTCGACGTAGCTCTTCATCTCGGATGGTGTGTCGCGCTTCGGATCGAGCGTGATCAGCGCGACGACCGTGTCGGCCGCCTTGTGCCCGGCTTCGTCGCGCGCCCGCTTGAGATTCGCGAGGATCGTCGGGCAGACGTCCGGGCAGTGCGTGTAGCCGAAAAAGACCACGACGGGTTTGCCGCGTTCCCGTGAGAGCGCGAACGGCCGGCCGTTCTGATCGGTCAGACGGATCTCCGGCGCCGGCGCGGTCGCAGCCCCGGCGTTCGTCGTCGTCAGCAACGCGCACGCGAGCGCAAGCCACGCCGTGACGACTCGCCTAGACATTCAGGACGTTCGCATACGCGCGGCCGGCGAGGTCGTGCGGGTTCGTGCCTTTCGGTAGCAATCCGACGCCGACGAAATCGCGTGCGGTGAATTCGATCTCTTCCGCGACGAATTCCGCGGACGCGTTCCAACGATACGACGAGAGCATCCCGATCGTCTGCGACACGTCGTCGTCGGCGTATCCCGCCTGCGCGTCGCGAACCGCTTCGACGCCGATCCGCTTCGGCATCGCCCGCGACGTTGCGAGGAACGCGCGTGTGATTGCCGCGGCGGTCGTGCCGCGCGTCTCGACGAGGCCCGCGTGCATGGTGAGAAAACAGTGGTGACCGTGCGCGAAATCGGTGCCGCACGTGAAGCCGCCGTCGGCGGTGTCGAGATACGGTTCGGCGAGTTGCGACGTGAGCAGCAGATAGCCGAGCGGGTCGGCGGCCGCGACGCACGACACGTTCTTCGCGATGAGCTGCTGCGCGAGCGCGTCGGAGTCGAACACGCGCCACGACACCTCGCGCGGATCGATGCCGCGCACGCCGAGCAGCGCGGAGAGCATGTTCATCGACGGGCTTCGCAGATAGTCGATCGCGACCGTCTTGCCGCGAAGATCGGTGAAGCGCGCCGCAACGGGGTCCGGCGAGACGACGCGCAGGCAGCCCGAGTGCAGCCCCGCGAGCACGCGGATACGCGACCCGCGTGCGAGCGGTGCGAGGAGCGACGCGAGCCGCATCGACGCGGCGTCGACGCGGCCGCCGGCAAGTGCGTCGACGAGCGCCGCTTCCGATGCGAAATGCACGATGCTCGCCTCGAGGCCTTCGCGCGCGAACGCGGCGGCCGCAGGCGCCGCATACGTCGCGGCTTCGCAGACGTTGCCGAGATATCCGATGCGCACGGGCGTCGCTCGCGCTTGCATCGCTCCCACGCCGACCGCCGCGATGCCGCCGATGAATCCGGATCGAATCACCCGTGCGAGCTTCGATGCGAACGCGGGAAGCCTTCGTTCGAATGGGGCACCATCTGCGTATGCTGTTTGCATCGCACGTCGCGTCGACGAGCCGAAATCGCATACTGGCGTTGACGATCCTCGCGTCCGGTCTTCCCGCCCCAGCCCCAGCCGCCGCCGTCCGCCCGGCGATCGCCGTCGACGATGCGTGGTCGCGTCCCGCGGTCGACACGGCGGTCGTGTACGCGACGATCCGCTCGCGCGACGGTCGCGGCGATCGTCTGATCGCCGCATCGTCGCCGCTCGCTGCGCGCGTCGAGATGCACGAGAGCATGGAGACGGCGATGCCGGCGGATTCGATGAACGGGATGGCGATGCCGCAGCACATGGTGTCGATGAAGCCGCTCGCGGCGATCGACGTGCCGCCGCGCGGCGCGCGCGTGCTGTCGCCCGGCGGCTACCATCTGATGCTCGTTCGGTTGCGCCGCTCGCTCGCGGCGGGCGATCGCGTGCCGCTCCGGCTTCGCTTCGCGCGCGCCGGTTGGGTCGCGGTCGTAGCGCGCGTTCGCGCGCTCTGAGCGGCGTACGTTAAAAAAAAGACCCGAGCGAATCGCTTCGCCCGGGTCTCGTTTTTCGCTTTGGAAGCGATTACGGCATCAGAACCGTGTCGACGACGTGGATGACGCCGTTCGACTGATAGACGTCAGCAATCGTGACCTTCGAGGTGCCGCCCTTGGCATCCGTGAGGACGAGCGTCTTGCCGTCCATGGTCGCCGTCAGCGGCTCGCCCTGAACCGTCGTCAGCGTGGCCTTACCGCCGCCGTCGGAGATCTTCGCGGCGATCGCCTTGGAATCGAGCTTGCCGGCGATCACGTGGTACGTGAGGATCTTCGTCAGCGTGGCCTTGTTCTCGGGCTTGACGAGCGTGTCGACCGTGCCCTTGGGGAGCTTGTCGAAGGCTTCGTTCGTCGGCGCGAACACCGTGAACGGGCCGGGGCCGTTGAGCGTGTCGACGAGGCCGGCAGCTTTCACCGCGGCGACGAGCGTCGTGTGATCCTTCGAGTTGACCGCGTTGCCGACGATCGTCTTCGAGGGATACATCGCGGCGCCGCCGACCATCGGGTCCTTCATGCTCATCGCTTCGTCCGCGACGGCGATTCCGACGGAACTCGTGAGCAGCAACGCGAGCGCGGCCGCAGCCGGTTTCAACATTCGCATGTAGATCTTCTTTCGATTGTTAAGCAGTGTAGTGGTACGTGCGTGATCGTTGAACGCGCGCGGCGTGCGATTCGTTCGATCCGTCGCTCAATACAACGTACGCGGACGGCGGCCGGATGTGGCGCCGAGGTCCTTCGGGCGGTGCTTCGAAGCCTTCGTCGATGAGCGAAGCGAGCGCGAGCCCGGATTTTCGGGTCGAGGTCAAGGTCCTGGACCCGCGCGTCTTCGCGTGGGGCTTGCCGCGCCGGCACAGCGATCTGGCCGCCGGCGTCGATCTCTACGCCTGCGTCGACGATCGTCTGGTCGTGCCGGCGGAATCGCCCGCGACGCTCGTTTCTTCGGGCCTCGCCGTCTACATCGGCGTGCCGAACGTCGCCGGCCTCATCGTGCCGCGCTCGGGTCGCGGGCACGGCGGCCTCGTGCTCGGCAATGCGATCGGGATCCTCGATGCCGACTACTCGGGGCTCCTCATGATCAGCGTGTGGAATCGCCGGGCGGCCGGCACGGAACCGATCGTCATCGAGCCGGGAGACCGGATCGCGCAGCTGATCTTCGTGCCCGTGCTGCACCCCGTGCTCGAGGTGGTCGAAGCGTTTTCGTCCGAATCCGTTCGCGGCGCCGGGGGCTTCGGCTCGACCGGCCTCGCCGCTCGCACGGGCGAGCCGAGAGCCGGCGCGCGCTGAAGATTTACATCGTCGGTTCGGGAGCGGTCGGCCGCTTTCTCGGGGAGGCCCTCGCCGCGACCGGTGCCGACGTCGTGTATGCGCCCCGGCGGCCCGAGGCCGTTACGCCCGTCGCGGCCGACGTCGCGATCGTCGCGGTCAAGGCGTACGACACGCTCGGCGCGATCGACACGTTGCGACGCGCGCTGCCCGAAGGCTCCGATGCGGCGATCCTCTGCCCGCAGAACGGCGTCGGGAACGAGGAACGGTTGGCCGCAGCGTTCGGTGCGGACCGCATTCTCGCGGCGGCGCTCACCGTGCCGGTCGAGATCGGCGACGACGGCACCGTCAGCGCCGCGATGCGCGGCGGCATCGCGCTCGCTCCCGTCGGCTCGCTCGCGCACAATTGGCTGGTCGCGGCGTTCGAGCGAACGGCGATCCCCGTCAAGGTCGGCAGCGACTATCGCGCGCTCAAATGGTCGAAGCTCGCGCTCAACGTGATGGCGAACGCCTCGTGCGCGATTCTCGACGTTCCGCCGTCGCGGCTCGTCGAGTCCGAGCGGCTCTTCGAGCTCGAGCTGCGCGCGGTACGCGAGACGCGCGCGGTGATGGCGAAGATGGGCGTCGCCGCGGTCGACCTGCCGCGTTACCCCGTGCGCGCGCTGTTCGCCGTCGCCTCGCTGCCGGTCGCGGCGGCACGGCTCGTGCTCGCGCGCCGCATCGCGGGCGCCCGCGGCAGCAAGCCGCCGTCGCTCGTGCTCGATCTGCGGGCCGGTCGCGGACGCTCGGAGGTCGACGTGCTGAGCGGCTCGGTCGCCGCCGCCGGCCGCGCCGCGGGGGTCGCCACGCCGGTCAACACGGCGTTCGCACGCGTGCTCGGCGACATCGCGGCCACGCCGCAACTGTGGGCGAAGTATCGCGAGCGGCCGGCCGCGCTGCTCGCGGAGGTGGCGGCCGAGGACCTGCGCTTCAACGTGTGGCCGCCCGGCGTCTAGAGAGACTTCGTTTCGGGCGGCGTCGAATCCGAGCGGCATGCGACATCCCGACGTTCCCGAATCGCTCGATAGCTGGCACATCCTCCATCGCATGTTCCGGTTCGAGCGGCGTGCGTTCGACGCGCTCGCCGCAGAACGCCGGCGCGGCATCGCCGAGGAAGCGCGCGTTCATCTCGAGACGCAAGCGTCCGCCGCCGATGCGGATGCCGGGCTCGCGCAGTTGCTCGGCCACAAGAGCGATCTGATGCTCACGCACTACGCGAAGAGTTTCGACGAGCTCGGCGCCGCGCAGACCGCATTCGACAAACTCGAACTCGCCGCGTATTGCACGCCGCAGACCTCGTACGTCTCGATCCTCGAGCTCGGCCTGTACGAGGCGACGGGCAAGATCCACGCCGATCTGCGCGACCGCGGGCTCAAGCCGCACGCGCAGGAGTGGAACGACGCGTTCGACGCCGCGCTCGCGGAGCAGGCGAACGCGCCGCGCAACGCCGCTCGGCTCTGGGCGAAGATCCCGCAGCGCCGCTACGTGTGCTTCTATCCGATGGACAAGAAGCGCGGCGAGGCCGTCAACTGGTATCAGCTCCCGTACGAGGATCGCGCGCGGTTGATGCTCGATCACGGCAAGATCGGCCGCTCGTTCCACGGCCTCGTCACGCAGGTGATCTCGGGCTCGATCGGCTTCGACGATTGGGAATGGGGCGTCGATCTCTACGCCGACGATCCGCTCGTCTTCAAGAAGCTGATCTACGAGATGCGCTTCGACGAGGCGAGCGCGAAGTACGCGGCCTTCGGGCAGTTCTACACGGGCATGCAGTTTTCGATCTCGGAACTCGATCGCTATCTCGAGGGCGATGCGATCCCGCAGTTGCGAGCGGCGCGCGAACCGGCCTTACGCTAACTCTTTTTCCGCGACGAGATCCAGCTGCGGGAACATGCGTGCCGGCGCGAGCGGACGATCGAAATCGATGTCGCGCGGCGCACGCGCGGGCGAGAAACAAAAGCCCTGGCCGAGCCGGCAGCCGAGCGCCTTGAGTCGATCGCTCTGGTGCTCGCTCTCGATGCCCTCGGCGACGACGCGTAATCCCATCGTCTGCGCGAGGTTCAGCAACATGCGGACGATCGGCTCGCTCGCGAGCGCGCCGTTCTTTCCGCAGACGAACGAGCGATCGATCTTGAGCTGATCGATCGGGAATTGCTGCAAGTATCGCAGCGACGAGTATCCCGTTCCGAAATCGTCGAGACACATGCGCGCTCCCGTGGCGCGGAGGCTCGCCAGCACGTCCGAGACGTGCGGTCCGGTCTCGAGCAACGTCGATTCGGTGATCTCGAGGATCAAGCGGTCGCCCGAGATGCCGGCCTCGGCCAGGCATTGCTCGAGATCGTGCACGATATACGCTTCGAGTTGATGCGCCGAAAGATTGATGCTCATCGTCACGGGACGCGACTTGCGATGTTCCCAATCCCAGCGTGCGACCTGGCGGCACGCTTCGGCGAGGACGAATCGTCCGAGTTGGATGATTGCGCCCGTCTCCTCGGCGATCGGGATGAATTCGATCGGCGCGATCGCTCCGAGTTCGTGATGGTCCCAACGCACGAGCGCTTCGAAACCTTGGATCGTCGCGTCGTCGAGCGCGACGATCGGCTGGTACGCCACGTGGAATTCGCCGCGCTCGAGGCCGAGCAACAGATCGGATGCGAGCCGCATCCAACGGGTGGACGCTTCTTTCATCGCCCCGTTGAAGTAGACGAAGCGCCCGCGGCCCATGCGCTTCGCCTTGTACATGGCGGTATCGGCGTTGCGGAGCATGTCTTCCGGGCGCACGTCGCCCTGCGCGATGCAGATCCCGATGCTCGAATCGATGAACACCGGTTGTCCGTCGAAAACGAACGGGGCGCGTAAGATCTGTTGCGCGCGTTCGGCGATCGCGCTCAATTCCGC
Organism: Rhodospirillales bacterium; assembly: GCA_903970385.1. Classification (GTDB taxonomy): domain Bacteria; phylum Vulcanimicrobiota; class Vulcanimicrobiia; order Vulcanimicrobiales; family Vulcanimicrobiaceae; genus Palsa-1515. Next base: position 6,804 of record CAJCIN010000124.1, read on the forward strand.
CTCACCGCTCGTTCCGAGATAGAGCGCGAATTCGTCCCCGTGCAAGCGGCCGAGCACGTCCGTCGGTCGCACGATATCGCTCAGGCGTTTCGCGACCGCGACGAGGACGTCGTCGCCGGCGGCGTGTCCGAGCGAATCGTTGACGAGCTTGAAGCGATCGAGGTCGATCAACATGATCGCGTGACCTCGACTTGCCGCGTGGCCTTCGTCGAGCGCCGCCCGTACTTCGTCGAGGAACGCGCCGCGCGAGCGCAGTCCGGTCAACGCATCGTGCTTCGCTTCGTAACGCAGTTGCTCCGAGAGCAATCGTCGTTCCGTCACGTCGGCGACCATCGCGATCGCGGCGACCGCCTCGCTGTCGTCGACGCGGACCGGAAAGACGGTCAAGTCGATCCACCGGCTGGACCCGTCCGCCGCGGCGAATTCGCGTTCGACTTGTCGCGGCTGGATCGTCCCGCCGAGCAGACGCGCGTACGTGTCGCGATCGAACGTCGCATCGAACAACGCGAACTCGCCCGGCAGCGCGAGCAGGGCGGTATTGCGCTCGAGAGGCATGCCGTCGCGGTCGAGCGTCGCGATGCCGAGCGGCGATCCGTCGAAGATGGTGCGGAATTGCGCTTCGTTGAGGACGCGGGCGCGTTCGGCGCGTTGGCGCGCGAGCTCGTTCTCGAGGGCGCTCGCACGATCGCGCTCGATCTGCAGCGCACGCCGCTCCCGCTCGAGCATCAGGTGCGAGACGCGCACGACGAGCATCAGCGAACACCCGAGTGCGAAGATGCAGCATTCGATGATGAAATCGATGCGCTCGCTCTGCGCCGCGATGCGACGTTGCAGCAGATTCCCGACGAACGTGTCGAGCGTGCTGACGTAGCGCGGCGCGGCCGCTTCGAAGGCGTGCTCCTCGGCGGGTAACGCCGCGACGTCGCTCGGAGCGGCCGAATCGGCAACGGCATCCAGCCGCGTCTCGAGCGCCGTGAATGCGGCGGACATGCTCTTGCGCTCGCGCGTGAGGACCGTCGTGTCGCCCTCGGTCGCGGCCAGACCGAGATCGACGTCGTTATCGGCTCCGACCCACCCGACTTCGGCTTGTGCCATCAGCCGGCCGATCAGCAGGCGATCCGGGACGGCGAGCCGCGCGTGCGGTCCGACGGCGAGCGCCGCGGCATGCGCGGCGTTTTCGAGCGCCTTCGGTAATTGGTAGGCCGACGCGTCGCCGAAATTCACCGCGTCGACGTCGGTATCGTACGTGAGGTGAGCGGCGTGGGAGATCTTGCTCGCGAGTTCCGCCGTCGCCGTTCCGAGCGCCGCGAGTGCGCCTTGATCGTGCGGGCGTTTCGAAACGGACACCCAGGACAGACGTACGGCGTCGAGATACGATGCGTCGACGTGGACGCCGTCGTGCTTCGGGTGGATGACGCGCGCCACGCGCGACGCGAGATCCGTGACGTCCCCGGGCGCGAACTGCCGTCGCACGACCGCGAGCAGAAGATCGTGCGTGTCGCGCAGGCGAACGATACCCGCGCTTTCCATCTCGGTCGTGCGCACGAGCGCGTGCGGCGCCCGCGTCAACGCGACGATGGCGAAGATCGCGAGCGACGTGAAGACCGCCGAAAGGAGGGCTTTGCGTTCCAAGAACGCCTTCGCCATCCGCACGAAGAGGGGGAACGGTGCCACCTACCTTGTATCGGCCGGGCGGAAAACGAGCGGGAGATCGTCGACGTTTCGGGCGCTCGCGCACAGCGCCTGGAAACGATTCGGCGCGCGAAGCGCGTCACAGCGCACAATTTCGACGATTCCCGCTCATCGTCCGAAGCGGATTCCGACGTCGAACGTGCGGGGCGGTGCGTAGTGCGTGCCCTGCGCGTTGAGGAACGTCACGTAATAACGATCGTTCAGCAGATTCTGAATCCTGAACGTGAGGGCCGCGTGCGGAGCGATCGCGACGCCTTTTTCGGCGGCGAAGATCGTATGCGGCGTCGCCTTGCAATCGTCGCTCGCCGGGCTGCAGGAAGCCGACGACAGTCCGCTACCGTACTCGCCGTTCGCCGAGAACCAGCCGCCGCGCCGATCGTTCAACAGCAGACCGCCCGTGACGGACCAGCGTTGTTCGTGATCGGCCGGCGTGAAGATCGTGGGCGACCCGAAGCACGGTGCGAGCAGTTGCGTCTCGCAGCCCTGGTTGAGTGAGATCGTGTGATTGACGTTGAGATATGCCCGACCGTTGTTCCGCAACGGTTGGACGTAATCGACGGTCTCGGCCGAGAGCCGGCCAAGCACGTAGTTGATGTCCTGATGCAGCAGCGTGACGCCGACCTGCGTATCGTCGATGAGGTCGTTCGCGTTTTTCTGCCACACGCGGAAACCGAGTTCGCCCGGACCGAGCGGTACGTGACCTCCGAACTCGAGTTGCGTATCGCGTTCGGGTTTGAGATCGAACTGCGCGACCGACGATTGGAGCGGGAGATTGAGGATCTGCGCCGCGCCCGGATCGACGTTCTCGAACGAGAACGGTTCGAAGAAGCGGCCGACGTACGCGTAGAGCGATGCGCGCGGTCCGAAGAACCGCGTGAACTTCAGTCGCGGGCTGAACGCGCCGAAGCCCTGCGCGAAGTCCGTCGAGCGAATGTCGAAGAAGTCGTAGCGAAGGCCGTAGTCGGCTTCGTACTTGTCCGAGATGCGCCAGCTGTCTTGGAGATACGATTGATAGGTGTTGCCGACGTTCGGGTGATCGTCGGTTACCGCGATCGGGGCGTTCGGCGTCGCCGGCGTCTCGAAGGGTGCGAGAAAGTTGTTCGGCTGCAGCGTGACGTCGTAGTCCTTGACGACGCGCGTCGCATCGTAGTTCGCGCCGGCACGGAACTCGTGACGGCCGAAACGCTGCACGTAATCGGTCGCAAAGATATAGTCGAGCGACGTCTTGTCGTCGGCGAGCGAGAACCCGCACGTCGTCGGCCCGTAGTTCCGCGTCGCGATCGCCGTGGCGCAATCGGTCGACGAGCCGCCGTTGCCGAACGGCGCCGGCGTCGTGTTCAACGACTCGCCGTACGCCCAATCGCCGGGCGGATCGCCGTCATCGCGAATGTGCGAGACCTTGATCGCCGGCCCGAAGCTGAGCGACCCGCCGTCCCCGAGCGCGCGCCGGAACTGCACGTTCAGAAACGTGTCGTCCTGCGATTCGTTGTCGTCCGTCGTCGCGGGTTCGCCGAACCGGGTGTCGTTCGGGATTTGGAACGTGCGGAAGCTGTGGATCAGCGTGATGTCCGTGAACGTATTTTTCCCGCCGGCGAGGGTCACGCGTGCGAACTGGTTCGCGTCGCTGCCGTCGTCATGCGGCGAATCGAAGTCCGGCGGGTCGAGCTCGTGCGTTGATTGCTGGTTGCGGATCGCGACGTCGTAGCCGCCGCCGTTGCCGAGCGGTGCGTGGTAGCCGAGCGTCTGGTCGAGATCGGTATACGAGCCGATGTGCGCGTCGCCGTCGAAGCCGGCCGGACCCGCGCCGGAGCGCGTCGTGATGTTGAGAATCGCGCCGAAGCGCAGGCCGTACTGGGCCGGATACGCCCCCTCGATGACGTCGAGGAACGAGATGTCGTTCGGATCGATCTCGCTGCCCACTTCGCGATTGAGCGCCTGCGGCAGCGGCACGCCGTCGACGAGGTAGTCGATGACGCCGTGGTCGCCGTTGACGTGCACGACGCCGTTCGCGCCGCGCGCCGCGCCCGGCAGCTGGATGAGCGTCTCCGGAAAACTGTCGCTCGTCGGCGACCGCGTCAGGAACGTCGAGTTGAGCGCGACGTCGGCGCCGCTACCGCGAACCGGCGCGCTGCGCAAGACGGTCGTCGTCCCGATCGTCTTCAACTCGTCGAGCGCGATGTCGACGGTCGCTCCGCCGGACGACAGGTCGACGCGTGCGTCGTGCGTCGTGCCGTCTTTCGTCGCGACGAGGACGTACGTTCCGAGCGAGAGTGATGGGAAGAGAAAACGGCCCGCGGCGTCCGTCGTGACCCGCACGACGGCGTCGTTGCCGGCCGCGCTGACGGCGGCGCCCGCCACGGGATGACCGTCACGCGTGACGGTGCCGGAAAGCGACGCGCCGTTCGGCGCGCCGAATGCTGCGGTCGCGCTTCCCAGCGCGAGGCAGAAGAGGATGAACGCAACGCCGAAACGGCGCCGCACGAGAAGCAACATGATCGTCCTTCGAAGAAGTGGAGCAACGAGAGCGCGCGTCGCGTACGACGCGAGAGGCTACGAGTTGCCGATCACCGGCGGAGGACGATACCGGAACGAGAACGGCGTGCGGCGGCGCGGAAGCGGCGCGACGGCGCCGCCGATCTCGCGCGCGCATCGGACGTCCGCAACGCGGAGAACGATGACGGCGAGCGCGTGGATCAGCGCGAGTGCGAACGCGACGATGCGGCGTTTGCCGAGCGAGACGGCGAGCGCGCCGATCGCCGCGGCGACCGCGGCGGCGACGATTCCGACGAACACGTCGCCCGAACACAGCGGACAGCCTTCGCCGATTTGCGTCAGCGCGAAGAAACCGAACTGCGCGACGAACGACGCGAGCGTGAAGCCCGCTCCGCTGCCGCGAAACGGCAGCGCATCGACGAGCTCGGCGATCCGCGTGCGCCGCTCGTCACGACGTACCGAGAGCATCGCGACGAAGAGCGTCGCGAGGCTGCAGAGTGCCGCCGCGGCGAGGTAGCCGTGGCGCGCCGAGAACAGGACGTCCGCGTCGTCGTGCCAGCCGAGTCCGGCGAGTTCCGAGATGAGGTGCGCTGCGATGCCGAGCGGCGTCGTGAACGCGAGGAAGACGATCGCGGCGATCAGCGATCGTCGACCGGTACCCTCCCCTCGTTCATGAAAGTTCATTCTCAATAAGCTTCGGCCGCTGCCGAGCCCGATTCCTGCGGGCCCGCGTTACCGCTCGTGGTCGCGCCGGACCATGACTTTCTTGCCGCGGATCGTCGCCTTCCGCAGCGCCGCGATGATGGCGTCCGCCGCCGAGCCGGGCACTTCGACGAGCGAAAACTTGTCCGCGATATCGATGTGTCCGATGTCGCGCGAATCGATCTTCGCTTCGCCCGCGATCGCGCCGACGAGATCGGCCGGTCGGATGCCGAAATTGCGGCCGATGCCGACGTAGATCTTCGTGACGTCCTCGATCTTGCGGCGCGGGCCTTTCGGTACGAAAATCCGTTCGGCGGGTGCCGCGACCTTCGGAATCTCTTCCTCGTCCGCGTCGCCGTCGCGCGCCTGATCCGCGAGCTTGACCGCCGCCGCGGCGATCTCCACGACGTCGTAGTCGTTCGACAGCGCTTCGACCACGCTGCGATACGCGTCCGTGCCGCCCGCTTCGAGGATTTCTTCGAGCGCGGTCTTCGTTTGTTCGAGCCGGCGCGCGCGCAGATCGTGCACCGTCGGCACGTTTTCCGTCGTGATCTTGCGCTTCGTGAAGTGTTCGATGTTGCGCAGCAGACGGAAGTCGCGCGCCTCCGCGAGCGTGATCGCCACGCCCTCGCGTCCGGCCCGCCCGGTGCGGCCGATGCGATGCGTGTAGGCGTCGGGCGACGAGGGCACGTCGTAGTTCACGACGTGCGACACGCGGTCGATGTCGAGGCCGCGCGCCGCGACGTCCGTCGCGACGAGCATGTCCGACGCGCCGTCGCGGAAGCGACGCAGCACGCGGTCGCGTTGCTCCTGCGAGAGGCCGCCGTGAAGCGCCTCGGCGCTGTAGCCGCGCGCGCCGAGCGTCTGCGTCAGCTCGTCGACCTCGAGACGCGTGCGGCAGAAGACGATCGCCGCCGCCGAGTCTTCCATGTCCATCACGCGCGCGAGCGCGGCCGCCTTGTGCCGCCGCTGGACGACGTACGCGATCTCGCGCACGCGCGGCGCTTCGCCCGCTGCGACGGTTTCGCGCGCGATCGTCACGCGCACGGGATCGTGCAGGTGGCGCTTCGCGATCTGCAAGATGCGCGGCGCCATCGTGGCCGAGAAGAGCGCGGTCTGGCGCTGCTTCGGTAGCGTTGCGAGAATCGCGTCGAGCTCGTCCGCGAAGCCCATGTCGAGCATCTCGTCCGCCTCGTCGAGCACGACCGTCTCGACCGTCTCGAACTTGAGCGTCCCGCGGCCGACGTGATCCAGTGCGCGGCCCGGCGTCGCCACGACGACGTCGACGCCGCGCTGCAAGGCGCGCAGTTGCTGCGAGATCGATTGGCCGCCGTAGATCGGGAGCACGCGCGTGCCGAGCGCGCGGCCGTAGGTATGCACGGCTTCCGCGACCTGCATCGCGAGCTCTCGCGTCGGCACGAGGATCAGGCCGCGTAGCGGCCGCGGGCCGTCACCGTCGCTTCGCCCGATGCGATTCAGGAGCGGCAACGCGAACGCCGCGGTTTTCCCCGTGCCCGTGGCGGCTTGGCCGAGCACGTCGCGACCGGCCAGCAGCGGCGGAATCGCCTCGCGCTGGATATCCGTCGGTTCTTCGTACCCGAGCGCGGTCAGCGCGCCCGAGAGCGCCGGGTCGAGACCGAGCGTTGCGAATCCGTCCGCGGGTGGTGTTACGAGGACGTCTACGTCCGTTTCGCCGATCATCTTCACTCGCGTTCTGCATCGGACCGCCGGTAACCGTGCGTTCCGGCGGCATCGCTACGTATGACGAACGTACGTCTTCCAAAAGAAGTACGTCGTCATGCTGACGCCGACGGCGATCACGAACCCGCGAACGGCGAGCGGCGGCATGCGTTTGACGACGCCGGCACCGAGGAAGCCGCCGGCGATCGCGCCCGCGCTCATCGCGATCGCGGGCTCCCATGCGACCGCGCGCGCGATGACGAACGGCACGACGGCGACGCCGTTGATCACGGTCGCGAGCAAGAGCTTGAACGCGTTCGCGCGACGCAAGTCGCCCATGCCGAGGATCGCGAGCAGCGCGAGCATCAGAATGCCGATCGCGGCGCCGAAGAAGCCGCCGTAGATCGCGATCGCGAATTGCAGCACGAGGCCGAGCGGCGATTCTATGCCGAGCCGGCCGCGCGACGCGCGCGAACGCTTCGTGAGCCACGGGCCGCAGATGAAGAGCGTGGTCGACGCGAGCAACAGAAACGGAATGAGCGCGCTGAAGCGTGCGTTCGACGTGCGCAGCAGAAGCAGCGCGCCGACGAGGCTGCCGGCCGCGCTGACGGCGATCATCTTTTCGAGCGTCCGGCGCGGCACGTCGAGCTCCGAGCGGAACGAGCCCGCCGACGCGAACGAGCCGAGCCACATCGCGACGTTGTTCGTCGCGTTCGCGGAAACGGAGGGCACGCCGATCGAGAGGAGGACGGGAAACGAGATGAAGCTCCCGCCGCCCGCGCCCGCGTTGATCGCGCTCGCGACGAAGGCCGCGATCGCGACGAGCGCGAGGTGCTGGAGCGTCAGGTCGTCCCGGCGCCGATCTTGAAAACGCGGCTCTGCCGGATGTCGGCCTCGTCGATCGTCTTGAGGTCGGCCGGCGTCACGGTGCCGCCGCGATCGAACAGCCGCGTGGCTTGGCGCAGGCGCGCGCGATCGATCGCGTTGCGCACGCTGCGCGCGTTCGCGAACTGCGGTTGCGTCATGCGCATCTCGAGATACTCGGAGAACGCCTTCTCCGCGGCCGGCGTGAACGTGTAGTTCAACTTCTCGAGCATCAGGTCGGCGATCGATACCAGTTCGTCTTGTGCGTAGTCCGGAAAATCGATGTGGTTCGCGACGCGCGAACCGAGACCGGGATTGCTCGAGAAGAACGTATCCATGCGGTCTTTGTAGCCGGCGAAGATCACGACAAGATCGGCGCGCTGATTCTCCATGACCTGCAAGAGGATCTCGATCGCCTCGCCGCCGTAGTCGCGCTCGTTCTCCGGCTTGTAGAGATAGTACGCTTCATCGATGAAGAGCACGCCGCCCATCGCGCGTTTGAGCACGTCCTTCGTCTTCGGCGCCGTATGGCCGATGTATTGACCGACGAGATCGTCGCGCGTCGCCGTGATGAGCTGGCCCTTACGGACGTAGCCGAGCTTGAGCAAGATCTCGGCCATCCGCATGGCGACCGTCGTCTTCCCCGTGCCGGGACGCCCCGTGAACGACATGTGCAACGGCGGCGGTTCGGACGCGAGGCCGACTTGCTTCCGCAGCTTGTCGATCAACAGCAGGTGCGCGATCTCGCGAATGCGGTTCTTGACGGGCGCGAGCCCGACGAGTTCGCGATCGAGTTTCGCGAGCACGTCGCCGACTTGCGAGTCGCGGTACGCCGCGTCGAGATCGAGCGACTCCGGAGTTCGGGTCTCCGTCTCCGGAGTCGCCTGATCGTTCTGCATCGTTATTTCTTGTAACGCTCGCCGACCGGCTCTTCGACCGCGTACGAGTGAACGCTGTATTTGATCTGCCGGTCCGACCACTCGGTGCGATCGAGGCGGAAGCCCGGTTCGTTCGCAGGCCGGCCGACGATGAACGACATCGCGGTCGTCTGACGCCCGAGTCGCGCGTCGTATGCATTGACCTTCACGTACGAGTTCGGGTGTGCTTCGATCGCCTTCATGATGTCGCCGACGATCGCGACGGCGTCCTTTACGTCGAACATCGGCAGCCCGTGCATCTCCCAATACGAATTGCGCGGATGCGGATCGTCCGTGTATTCGATCGAGATCGGCCAGCCGTGATCGAGCGCGTACTGCACTTGCTTCTTGATCTGTTCTTCCGTGAGATCCGGAAGAAAAGAAAACTGTCCTTGCGTCAGTCTCATCGTCGTACTCCTAGTAGGACGGCGTCGAGACGACGTCCGGCGTGTCGGTCGATTCGTAATTGAACGAGATGTCTTTCCAGATGCCGAGCGCGTTCGCGAGCGCCTTCGAATGCTTTGCGGCATCCTCCAGAATCTGCGGACCCTCGTTGACGTAGTCGCGACCCTCGTTGCGTGCCTGAACCATCACTTCGAGCGCGATACGATTCGCTTCCGCGCCTTGAGCGATGCCGTCCGGATGGCCGATGGTACCGCCGCCGAACTGCAGGACGACGTCTTCGCCGAGCAGGTCGAGGAGCTGGTGCATCTGTCCCGCGTGGATACCGCCCGAGGCGACCGGCATCACCGGAGCGAGCGACGCCCAATGCTGATCGAAGAAGACGCCGTGCGCCGGATTCGCCGGGATGAAATCCTCGCGCAGGATGTCGTAGAACCCCTTGGTCGTGTTCGGGTCGCCCTCGAGCTTACCGACGACCGTGCCGGCATGGATGTGGTCGACGCCGAGCAGACGGCACCACTTCGCGAGGACGCGGAAGCTGACGCCGTGCGTCTTCTGACGCGTGTACGTACCGTGACCCGCGCGATGGAGATGGAGGATCACGCCGTTCTTGCGCGCCCACTTCGACATCGATTGCATCGCGGTGAACCCGATCGTGAGATCCATCATGATGATCGCCGATCCGATTTCTTTTGCGAATTCGGCGCGTTCGTACATGGATTCCATGTCGGCGGCGGTCACGTTCATGTAGTGACCTTTGATCTCGCCGCTCGCCGCTTCGGCGCGGCTGACGGCCTCCATGCAGAAGAGGAAGCGGTCGCGCCAGCGCATGAACGGCTGGCTGTTGATGTTCTCGTCGTCCTTCGTGAAGTCGAGGCCGCCGCGGAGCGCTTCGTACACGACGCGTCCGTAGTTTTTCGCCGACAAGCCGAGTTTCGGCTTGACGGTCGCGCCGAGGATCGGCCGGCCGAACTTGTTGAGGTATTCGCGCTCCATCACGATGCCGTGGGGCGGCCCTTGGAACGTCTTCACGTACGCGACCGGGATGCGCATGTCTTCGAGTCGCAGCGCCTTGAGCGCTTTGAAGCCGAACACGTT
>CAJCIN010000125.1 GCA_903970385.1 Rhodospirillales bacterium
GGGTCGGGCTCGACGAGACCCATGTTGCCGACGACGGGCTCGACGAGGATCGCCGCGAGCTCGCGTTCGCGACCGGCCAGCTTCGCAACGAGATCGGCGAGGTCGTTGTAACGGGCGACGACGGTATCGGCGCGTACGCCCGCCGGAATGCCGCTGCGCGCCGCATCGACGGTCGCCGACGACGCGCCCGCCGCGTGCAGCGCGCCGTCGAAGTGGCCGTGATAGTTGCCCGCGAAACGCGCGACGAGCGCGCGCCCGGTCGCCGCGCGCGCGACGCGCACGGCGCTCATCACCGCCTCCGTGCCGGTCGACACGAACCGCAGGCGCTCCATCGACGGCACGTGCCGCCCGATGCGTGCCGCGAGCCGGAGTTCGTCCTCCGTCGTCGAGCCGAACACCGAGCCGCGCGACGCGATCGCGTCGAGCCCGCTCGCGAACGCCGGATGCGCGTGGCCGAACAGCAAGGGCCCGTACGCCATCACGTAATCGACGTACGCTTCGCCGCGCCCGTCGTAGAGATACGCGCCGCGGCCGTGCGTCGCGACGAACGGCTCGCCGCCGACGGCCGCGCCCGCGCGAACGGGAGAACTCGCGCCTCCCGCGAGGACGCTCGGACGCGTCGTTAGCGCGGGATCTCCGTCCCGTCGTGCGACGCACCGGAATCGTCGCTGCGGCGCGCGACGCAAATCGTAGCGCGTTCCGAATCGAAATTCAAGCGCACGAACACGATGCTCACGCGTTGCGGCCCCTTCGCGAACGGAAACGTGAATTCGAACGGCTCGATGCTCGTGGCCGACGACGTGAGGAAGCTCTCGAAGCGACCTTCGAACTCTTTGATCGCGGTACACGGTGCGACGTCGTGAAAGAAGTTCCGGCCAAGCACGCGCTCTTTCGAGAACCCCGTCATCTCCGATTCGTACGTGTTGTATTCGAGGATCGTGCCGGCGCGATCCACCACGATCACGCCGAAGGGAAGGTCGTCGACATCGCGGACCGCGGAGGCCTGCTCCAAGTCGAACGGCTGGAACATCTCGGTCAACCCGTCTTCTCTCCCATTACCTCGGCCGGTATGCGGCGGTGATCTCCTCGACGATCGCGACGTCGACCGGGCCGCCGCGCTCGCGCGCGAGCTTTTCCGCCTCGGCGCGCAACTTCTTCGTCACGGAGACGCGCACGAAAAACGGCACGCGTTTGACCGTCTTTTCCGAAAGCGCCTTCGCATCGTCGGTCCACGCGATCACGCTGTTCTGACCTTTGCCGCCGTCGGCCGCGGCGTCTTGGCCGTCGCGCATGATCTCCGCGGTCGGCTTGAGCGCCTTCTGCGGCGGCGCGTACGACGTCGGGAGATTCGCGAAGAGCGTGTCGAACAAGATCTCGCACACGATCTGCAGCAACCACACCGCGCCGGCGTAGCCGACGTACGGCGTGCCGGTCGCGCGGCGCACGACGGCGCCGGGGAACGATGCTTGGTAGAAGCGCGACGGGAGCTTCTCTTGCGCGATGATCATGCGTTCGTTGATCGAGCCGAAGATCAACATCGGGCTCGGCGACGCGTCGCACAGCGCCGCACGAACGTCCTCACTCGGCGCGCTCTGCGGGCCCGTCCGGTACGCGCTGTACGAGATCGGCAAGCCGAGCTCGTCACCGAGATACCGCTCCAGCCCGTCCTTGTAGGACGGCGGAGCGACGATCGCGATCGGGCTGTTCGCGAAGAAGTCGCTGTGCGTCGAACGCCAGATGTCGTGCCATGCTGCGAGCGTCGTCTTCTTCTCCGACGCGACGAACGCGGCGGCTTCCGCCTCGAGCCCGAGCGCCGCGCCGAGGTCCGTGACGAACGTCGTCGTGTCCTCGAGCCCGAACGGCGCGTAGAACGTCGGCAGGCCGACTTCACGCGCGAGCGACTTGCCGAACTCCTGATACATGACGATCGTCGCACGCGCGTCCGAAAGGCGCGACGTGTCGTACGAACTCGCCTCGAACGGGTAGACGACGTTGATGTCGGCGCCGATGCCCGCGACGATGCGCTTGATCTCGGCGAGATCGCTGTACGAGTTGAAACAGCCGTACGTCGGCCCGACGATGTTGACCGACGGGCGCGCGCACGCGGGCACGGGTCCCGCCGATTCCGGGCGCACGAAGTGGTCGCGATTCTGCCATAGGAACAGCAGCGACCGGTCGCGCGCCATCCACTCGTCGTCGTCGAGCGACTGCGCGTTGAAGAAGAGCGGCGAACCCTTGACGTCTTCGTCGGTCGTCGTCCACGCCGCGCCGATCAATTCCGAGACGGGCGTGCTGACGATGAAGACTTGGCGACCCGGAACGTTCGCGCGAGCGACCTTCTCCTTGAGCACGGGCAGCGTGCCCGCGATCGTCACTTCGTTTTCGGAAAGCTCGGAACACGTGACGTTCTGCAGGTACGGCACGCTATCCGTATAGTTGATCACGGCGACCGCCGGCATCACGTGACAGCCGACGGGGCCGTCGAGCACGACGTTGCCGTCCTTGAGCGACGCGAAGACTTGCATCGCGCCCGTGTCGCCGCCCGCGTGATCGAGATCGGTGACGCGCTTGCGGATCGGCGTGTTGACGACGTCGGTCGGTAACTCTTGCTTGAGCGCCACGCGCTACCGCTCCGTCGCGGCGATCGGGACGGCCGCCTCGTGCGGCGCCACGGCCGCGTTCGCGAGCAAGTGTTCCGTGATGTCGATCGTCGGCGCCCACGACGTGTACGTGCGCTTCGGCACGCCGTCGTCGCTGAAGAATCGCGCGATCTTGTCGTAGCGCGCCTTGCTCCGGTACGTCGACATGACGAGCGAGAGCACGTCGCTCGCGCCCTCGGCGAACATGAGCGAGCGCGTCGCCATCGCGTTCGTGTAGTAGATCGACGGGATGCCGAGTTCTTTCGCGTGCGCGCAGAGCGGCGTCGTGCCGATCACGCAATCGTACGGATGGTCTTCGAGCGCGCCGATCTCGTTGTCGAAGTTCGCGCCGTAGAGCACGGTGCACCCGCGTTCGCGCAGCCACGCTTCTTCTTCACGCGCGAGCGGATTCGTGTTGACGGAGGTCGACAGATACGGCACCTTCGCACCGGCTTCGATCAAGAGCCGCACGAGCAAGAACTCGTGACCCTCGTAGCCCGCGACCATGAACGTCAAGCCGTTGAGCGGGTAGTCGGCGATCGCGGCTTCGACCTTGTCGCGCTCTTCCGAGGCGACGGCTTCGACGACCGCGGGATTCAGCTTCAACGCCTCGCCGACGCTCTTGATCCACGAATACGTTCCGCTGATCCCGACGGGCGCGCCCTCGACGAACGGCAGGCCCTGCTTCATCTTCATCCGCTTGACGGACTCGCTGTAGAACGGATGCAACGGCGCGTTGAGCGACCCGTCGACCATCGCGACGTAGTCCGCCCAGCGCGGGCCGGGCACGTGCGTGTTGACGTGGCTGCCGATGCGGCGGAGCACTTCGTCGATCTTGATCGGATCGGACGGAAACACTTCGCCGATCAGATTGACCCCCGCGCGCGCCTTGCGCTGCGAGGGCAGGCGCCACACGAGCGAATCGACCACGATGTCCTTCGCCTTCGCGTGCGTGTGCACGCTGTAGGCCGGCAGCGGCACGTAGACGATCTCGGTATTGCCGATCTGCTTCGGCAGGAGCTCGAACGGCAAGCCCACCGTGTCGCTCACGCAGAGCGAACAGATCGGGATGAGCGACGGCTGATGCTTCTCGGCCATCTCGATGACCATCGCCTTGAGTTCGTCGAAGACGGAACCCTTGGCCCACATCTGCGACGACACGCCGGGCGAGAAGATCGGCCGGTTCGCGACGTAGAAATGCGCGACGAACGTGTGACCGTACATGCATCCGTCGCCGGACGAAATGACGATCGGCATCGCGTCTTCCATCCGCAAGAGGTTGCGGATCGCCCCGAACGCGGGGCACATGGACGAGGCTTGTTTCGACATTACCAGTCCGCCGAAGGAACCGCGAACCCGCCGGCGCTCACGACCGTCGGCACGAGCAGCTTCTCGGCATCCGACTCGGCCTCGATGTAACGATGGTCGAACGCGCCGCCGTTTGGAATGTTCGCGAGCGAGAGCGACGGTTCGAGCTCGGGCAGCGACCAGAGTTCGTCCGCGGAGACCGCGGTGCCGTCCATCGTCGCGGCGTTGCCGGAGAGCGCGCACATGAAGTCGTGAAAATCGACCTTGTTCGGAAAATGCGCGTCCTTGTTGTCGATCGCGTCGATCACGGCTTCCACCGCCGCGGCGACCTTCGGATGCGCGTACGCGTCGGCATCGAGTTCGTTCTGCGGGATCACGGGCAACGACGCGAGCACGGGGACGCCGAGGAACTCGGCGAGTCGCGCGGCCTTCCCGCTGCCGTCGTCCTTGTTGACGAACAGGCCGAGCAGACGCGTCTTACCGCCCTGTTCGGCGAAATACCGCACGGCCGACGCGATGTTGTTTGCGGCGTACATCGACTGGCCTTCGTTGCTGCACACGATCACGAGCTTGTCCGCCATCGAGCGCGCGATCGGCGTTCCGAAGCCGCCGCACACGACGTCGCCGAGAAAGTCGAGCAGCATGTAGTTGAAGTTCCATTCCGACAAACCCCACTTTTCGAGCAGGCCGAAACCGAACGTGATGCCGCGACCGCCGCAACCGCGTGCGGACTCGGGACCGCCGAGCTCGATGCAGTAGACGCCGTTGCCCTTGAAGATGATGTGCTCGGGCGCGAGCTCTTCGTCGCGGCCTTCGTTTTGGAACGACGCCCACGTGCCGAGCACCGTCGGAATGAAGGCGCCGCCGAAATGCGTGATCACGCTGTCGTGCTTCGGATCGCATCCCATCTGCAGCACGCGCTTCTGCCGTTCCGTGAGCGTGCGCGCCACCATGCTCGTCAGAAACGACTTACCGGCGCCGCCTTTTCCGTAGAACGCGACCGTGCTGTTTTTGCTTACGCCCATTGCAGTATCACCTTCGGGATGGAGGGGTCTTCGAACGCCGTTCGATAGGCTCGTTCGTACTCGGCGACGGGCACGACGTACTCCGCCATCGTGCCGATGCCGATCGATCCGGATGCGAGCGCGTCCCGCGCCGCGAGGAGATCGTCGTGCGCCCACTCGCGCGCGACGAGCAGCGAAACTTCCTTGACGAAAAGATCGACGTACGGCACCTGCAGCTCGTCGTAATACGAGAGCAGCGCGATCGTGCCGCCGGGGCGGAGCGAGCGCGCGCACCGAGCGATCTCTTCCGAACGTCCCGTCGCTTCCACGACCGCATCGAGATCGCCGTACGCTTCGTCGAGCGCGATCGTCGTCAGGTCGAGCGTCGCGCTTTCGGGCGGCGCATACGCGAGGCGTGCGGCGTTGACGTCCGCACACGTGACGCGCGCGCCGGCGGCGACGAGGAAGCGCGCCGCGAACTGGCCGATCGCGCCCATGCCGAGCACGCAGACGTGGCGATCCGTCACGTCGCCGAGGCGCCGGATCCCATGGAGCGAGGTCGCGGCGAGCGCGAGTAGCGGCGCTTGCGCGAGCGGGATGCCGTGCAACGGAACGACTTGCGACGCGCGCTTGATGAGACGAGCCGCGTTGCCGCCGAACACGCCGGCGACGTCGGTGTAGCACATGCTTCCGCCGACGAAGACTTCGTCGCCGACCTCGACGTCGCGCACGTCGGCACCGGCGCGGACGACGACGCCGGCGGACTCGTAGCCGGGGACGAGCGGAAATCGCAGCGCGGGAAACCCGGGCAGCTTGCCCGAGAAGAGCAGGCGTTCCGTGCCGGCGGAGATCGACGAATACCGCGTATCGACAACGACCTCGTCCGCCGCGGCCTCGCGCAACGACGCCTCGTGCGTGCCGAGCACGCCGGGTGCCGCGAAGACGATCGCGTGGGTCGTTTCGCCGGACGGCTTCGGCGGCGCGACGGCCGCACCATGACCGTGGCCGTGCCCGTGGTGGCCCTGCGGAGCGGCGGCGGTCGTCATGCGGCCTTCAAAAGGGACGACGACGCCGCGGCGGCCTCTTTCTTCGCCGTCTGCGTGCGGTGGATGTACTGCGCGACGTTCGCGATGTACACCGTGTAGGCGAAGATCAGCACGCCGAGGATGACGCCCATGAGCTGCGGATGGGTGAAGACCATCGCGAGATACGTCATCTGCGTGATGAACACGATCAGCGTCATCACGTCCTCGAACAGAAATTCGGGCGCGAACCACCAGTAGCCGAAGACGTCGCGCTCCCAGAGCGATCCCGTGATCACCGCCCCGACCATCAGGGCGATCTTGACGAGCACCGAGACGTGGACGAATTGAAAAGGAACGGCTCCGCGGAGGTAGGCGACGAAGAGCCCGACGCTCACGAAGAATACCAGCAGCTGGCCGATCGCGAACAGCGGATGGATCGTGGTCCAGATGCTCGCCTTACGGCGCTCTACGACGGACGTTCGTCCGGATTCGGCCATGCATTCCTCCACGCATAGCGTAGTCCGGACCGGCCCGCGGCACGGTGACGACTGTCACCCATCGCGCGGGCCGGGTTCCTAGCGGCTCATCTGCCGAGGAATTTGATGCCGAAGACGTTGACCTCGCCGCTGTCCTTGATCTGGTGGAGGAAGGGCGGGATGACGAACAAGCTCACGATGCTGCCGAGCAGCATGACGACGAGGATGAAGAGGACGAACACGGGCGTCTCCGATCGGGGGTGGTGGAAAGGAGGCCGTCCCGGCTAGGACGCGGCCGTGGTACGCGGTTCGAGCAACTCGACGGGGATGCCGTTCGGATCCTCGACGAAAGCGATCCAGCGGCCGCCGCCCGGGGACTTCTTCGGTCCGCTCGTGACCTTCACGCCGCTCGCCCGCAGCCGCTCGATCTCGGCCGCGAAATCGCCGTCGATCTCGAGCGCCAGGTGCTCGTACCGGTTGCCCGTCTGATACGCGGGATGATCCTCGAGATCGTACACGAGCTCGATGTACGCGTCCCACCCGGCACCGACGAACGCCATGTCGGCGTTGCCGGGGTAGTGGACCGGACCCTCGAGCAACTTCAGACCAAGCTTCTCATAAAAAGCGATCGATTCGGCCATGTCGTTCACGAAGATGGACGTGTGCAAGTAGCGAGCCATGAGCCGCTCGTACCCTATTTAAACAATGAGCGCTTCGAGGGAGCCGAGGTCGAGCAGTTCGAGCGCTTGGCCGGTCGAGGCGTCGCGTACGTAGCCCTTCTGGCGGAAGCGGGCCATGTTGCGCGAGACCGTCTCGCGCGCGGTGCCGATCATGTTCGCGAGATCCTGATGCGTCACCGGGAGATCGATGCGGACGCCGCTATCGGTCTTCACACCGTACTGCTGTGAGAATTTGACGAGCACGCGCGCGAGCCGCGACGCCACGTCGCGCCCGCGAAAATCGTCGAGCAGCGTCAACGCGTCGCTGACCTGCTCGGAGATTTTTTGCATGAAGCCCGTCAAGAGCTCCGGCTTCGTCCGCAGAAACGCCTCGAACACGACGTTGTCGAACGCGTACACTTCGCTCGGCTCGAGCGCTTCGATGAAGATCTCGCGCCAATATCCGTTGAGAATCGCACGATCGCTCCACAGCGAGTCGGTTTGCAAGATCGTGATCAGAATCTCACGGCCGCTCGCGAGGAGCTTCGTTACTTTGAGCGTGCCGCCCACGCAGAGGAACGTTTTTTCCGGCCGGCTTTCGGGATCGGAAATCGTCGCGCCGCTATCGTATTTGCGTAGCACTCCCTGTCCGAGTAAGGCTTCCATCGTCGTGCTCCCCGCGGGGGGCGAACCGATAACGGAAGCACTCGGAAGGCTCCAAAACAAATCCAACTATCGCACAACTCCAGCTTCCAGGTGCGCACCCGGATTATCTTGATATTCCGGGTGTGACGCTACGGCTTGGACCGGCGTTTGGTCGAGCCCTGCCTTCACGAGAGCCGACGGCCACTTCGCGCCCTGATGACACGTGTAGCACGTGACGGCTTTGATGTTGGGCGGTAGATACTTGTGATTGATATCGTCAACCATCGCCCACATGCGATGCGCGATCTTGTTCGTCGGATAGTATTGCAGGCTCAGAAAATCGGCGCTGTTATGACAGAAGAGGCAATTCACACCTAAGGAGCGCGACGCCGAGTACATCGAGTTCACGACGTATCCCGCCTGCTTCGTCGACTTGTTCGTCGAGTTCAAATATTGCACGGGAACGATGTTCCACTTCACGGCCATGTGCGGGTTGCCGCGGTGACACGTCGCACAACCGACCGCGCCGGTGACGGCGTAGTTCGGGTAGTCGTGCTTGACGGGCTCGATCCAGTCGTGCTGCACGCCGCTGGACATGATCTGCATCGTGCGCGCGATCTTCTTCGTCGACGTGTCGTACGCGAAGTTGCCGACGTTGTGACAGTACGTGCAGCCGACGCCGAGCGATTGCGTGTAGTAGCCCATCTGCCCGATGACCTGGCCGTAGTTGTAGCCCTTGAGCACCTGGATGTTGTAGAGCTGACCCGGCACGTAGTTGCGCGGCACGGACTTCGGCTGATTGCGGAAATCGAGCGGCTTCGATTGGTCGACCGGGCCGTATTCGCCCTTGTAGATCTCGAGCGCGCGATGATCGATCTCTTCACCGTCTTGCGCCGGGTTCACGGAGGTGACCGGCTGCTGGACGGCGCGCTCCGGTTGACCCATCGCGCTCGCGGGCTTTACGCCCGTCGCTTGCGTTCCGGTATCGGCCTTCGCGTGATTGAACAGCGGCGCGATCGAACTGGCCGCGACGACGACCGCCGCGACGAAGAGTGGACCGAAGAGTTTGCGCACCTTAGTATCCGCCTTGCCCCGCCGGGATGCCGGGCTGCACTTCCGCATTGATACCGACCGCCGGCTTCTGCGGCGTGCCGTTGATCGCGTCGCGCGTCATCGGGCCGTACTGCTGCACCCAGCCGTGATCGACGCCCCAGACGTACCAGTCTTTGACGATCGGGCCCGTCGTGATGATGCCGATCGCGGACGAGAGAACGACGCCGACCGAGAACCAGTAGAGCCAGTCGTGAATCGTCTTCGGATTCGCGTTGAAGCCCATCGTCCAGCGCCAGAACAGCATCGACTTGTGCGAGCCGGAATGCATGTCTTTGATCTCGGCGACTTCTTTGTGGCTGCCTTCGGCGGCCGTCGCGAGGATCGTCGCGCCGTGCATACCCCAGAGCATCGTGGAACCGAAGAGAAAGAAGATCGCGAGCATGTGCCAGGGGTTGTAGTACAGATTGCCCCAGAGCACGCTGAAGTTCTGCGCCCAGTCGATGTCCGAATTCAGTCCGAGCGCCGGCGCTTCGGCCCACGAGCCCATGACGAGCGGCCGGAACACCCAGATCGTCGACGTCAGCAAGATCGCAGAAACGTACGCGAAGAACAGATACGGCCGCCAGCTGAATCGGATGCAGCGCTCGTAGCACCGGAACGCCCAGCACGTGACGGACGCCGCCCAGAGCACCATGTTGATCTGCCAGAAGCCGCCCTGCTGCAGCGACGGCGCCATGCCGAGCCCTTCGGGCGGCTGGATCTGCACGTTCGCGAAATACTTGATGAGCAGCGGCACGTTGCCTTGCATCTGCTGGATGCCGGCGAACGTCAGGACGCCGAGCCCGGCGAAGAAGAACAGCGTCGAGAGAAAGCCCCACGTGCCGAGATAGATCAGGCCCGTCTGCGTCGACATGCCCATGCGCGCGAGGAGCGGGATCTGGATCGGTAGGCCGAGGCGGATGCCGAGCAGGTCGCTCGAATCCATCTCGCTCGGTTCCGGGAACTCCATCGGCGACGGGCCCGGACGAGCGATCGTCGTAGGGAGGCGGCGATTGATTACGGTTGCCATGTCGCGCTCGACCTCTTAGTGGAACCAGGGGATTGAGAAGTGCCAGAACTCGACCCAGTCCTTCACCCACGGGCCCGACGTCAGGATGCACAGGTCCGACATGATCAGCGTGTAGATCGCGAGCCAGAAGCCGAGCACGTGAATGCCGAGCTCGCCGATCGAGTAGCCGATGTAGTCGCGCCAGAAATTGTCGACGTTGGCCGTCTCGACGTTGGGGTCGGCGTTCGTACTGTACGTGCCGAGGATCGCGCTGCCGTGCATCGCGAGCACCATCGCCGTCAGGAAGAACCCGAGCACGCCGTACGCGTGGAACGGATTGAGGTAGAAGTTCATGTATTTGAACCCGGTGTTCGAAACCCAGGTCAGGTGGCCGGTGAATCCGAGGTCGAAGCCCTCGCACCAGCAGCCGAGCAGCAGCGGCCGGATCACCTCGAGAACGACGTAGGCCGAGATCGCGAAGCTGAACATGATCGGCACGTGATAGCCCATGTCGAGCTTCCGGCAGATCTCGACTTCGCGCAGCGCCCACGAGACGAACGCAACGATCGCGCAAATGGTGATGACCTCCCAATTCCCACCCTGATAGAAGGGTGCGAAGTGGAGGCCGTATTGACGGAGCGGCGCGCCGATCGTGACGCGCAGCAGATCGCCGTCGCCCTGCGCGGCGATCGACAAGGCGATGACCGCGATGCCGATGATCGTCGCGACGATCGTCGTCACGCCGAAGACACCGACGTAGAAACGGCCGGCCCAGAAATCGAGCGGATCGTCGCCGATCAGATCGGCGAGGAACGTCCCTCCGCGCTTGCGATAGACGCCTTCGAAACTCAGCATGGATGCCTTTCTATCCCAAACCTACGCGAGGGGCGCTCCGGCGCCGCTCGTGTCAATCACGCAACGCGTGAACTATTTCGCTCCGGGCGCGGGCGCCGGGGCCGTCATGTTCGTCGAAGTCTGCGGGAAGATCCAGTTGTACTTCGGCGAGCTCAGGACGATGAAGTGGATCAGGAAAGCGACGACGAGGCCTGCGGCCAAGTACGCGCCGAGCACGGCGCGGAAATTGTAATTCTTGCGAACAACCATTTTAGTTCGTCACTCCTACCACGGGCGCCAGAGCCACACGAAAATGTGGGCGATGACTGCGATGATGAAAAAGACCCAGGAGCCGTACACCGTCAGCGTGTGCTGCGTCCA
>CAJCIN010000126.1 GCA_903970385.1 Rhodospirillales bacterium
GGCTTCGAGACGTTCGATCGTCGCGGCGACGATGCCGAGCGTCTCCTCCGCGGTCGGCGTGCGCATCAAGCGCTCGCGCAGTTCGCTCGCACCGTTGAAGCCCTTGAGATAGTAGCCGAGGTGTTTGCGCATCTGCGGCACCGCTCGCGCCTCACCCCACTCGGCGACCATCACGCGATAGTGATGCATCGCGAATCGCAGGCGGTCCGGAGCGTCCGGCATCGCCGCGGCATCGCGACCCTCGAGCAGATCGCGCACGCCACCCGCGAGCCACGGGTTGCCGAGGATGGAACGGCCGAGCATGATGCCGTCGACGCCGCTCTCGCGCATACGCCGCACCGCCTCGTTCGGCTCGCCGAGATCGCCGTTGCCGATGACCGGAATGTCGACGCTGCGCTTGAGGCGCGCGATGTGCGACCAGTCGGCGGTACCGCGATAGAATTGCTTGGCCGTGCGCGCGTGCAGCGTGACGGCGGCGAGGCCCGCGGCCTGCGCGCGTTTCGCGACCTCGACGTACACGAGATCGTTCTCCGTCCAGCCGAGCCGCATCTTCACGGTGACGGGACAATCGACGGCGCCCACGACGGCGCGCATGATCGCCTCGCAGCGATCGACGTCGCGCAGACACGCGCTCCCGCCCTCGGTCTTCGTCACCTTGGGCGCGGGACAGCCGAAGTTGATGTCGACGATGTCCGCACCGCATTCGCGCACGACGCGCGCCGCATGCGCCATGAGCGCGGGATCGTTGCCCCAGAGTTGCGTCGACACGGGCTGCTCGACGCCGTGCTGGTCGATCATCTCCATCGTTCGTTTGGCGCCGTACTGAATCGCGTTCGACGACACGAATTCCGTGACGGTCAATCCGAATCCGAACGGCTTGTACAGCGCGCGCAGGGTACGGTTCGTCACGCCCGACATCGGCGCGAGCACGACGGGCGGCCAGATCTCGTGGGTGCCGATACGCAGCGGCGGAACGAGGCGGGTCACAGCCCCCGAGTATACCACGCCTATCCCCGCGGTGCGACGGAGGGCGCCGGAGCTGCCGCCGGGGCATTCAGGATCTCGAGCGCGCGGGCGAGCTGCGCGTCGGTCGACGGGTCGCCCGCGGTCGCGCCGCGCGGCTCCGGTACCGCGACGTCGGGGGCGATGCCGCGCTTGTCGATGTCGGTGCCGCTCGGCGTCGTGTAACGCGCGGTCGTGAGTTTGACCGCGCTGCCGTCCGGCAGAGGGAACACCGACTGCACGACGCCCTTGCCGAAGGTGCGCGCGCCGACGATCGTTCCGAGGCGGTCGTCCTTGACGGCGCCCGCGACGATCTCCGCGGCCGACGCCGTGTCGCCGTCGACGAGCACGGCGAGCGGACCCGTCCACTCCGGCTTGCCCGTCGCCGTCGCCACCGTCGTCGCGCCGCCGCGTTCGCGCGTCGTGAAGACGGGTCCCGAGCGGAGGAACGCGGACGCGACCGCGGTCGCCTCGTCGCCGTAGCCCCCGCCGTTCGCACGCAGATCGAACACGACGGCCCGGGCGCCGTCCGACCGCGCGTCGCGCAGCGCGGCGGCGACCTCCGCGCCGGACCGATCGCCGAACCGCGAGAGCGCGACGTAGGCGACGTCGCCGAAGCGTGCCGTCGTGACTTCGGGATCGCGCACCGCGGCGCGCACGAGCGTGACGGTCGACGTCGCAGCTCCGGCCGAAGCGCGATACACGATCGAGACGGGCGTCCCGATCTTGCCGCGCAGCGCGTCGCGCAACCCGGCCGCGCCGAGCGCGGCGACGTCGCGACCGTCGACGGAAACGAGTTCGTCGCGCCGCGCGATGCCGCCGCGTTCGGCGGGACTGCCCGGCAGCACGCGATCGACGTACGCGCGGGTCGCCTCGAACGAGACGACGGCGCCGATGCCGCCGAACGCTTCGTTGCCGAGGAACGCGTTGAACTTTTTGAAGGCCTGCGGCCGGAAGAGCAACGAGTACGGATCGTCGAGCGCCGCGAGTTCGCCCGCGACGGCGGCCTGCACGAGGCGATGGGCGTCGAGCCGCGTGCCGTACCGTGCGAGTTGCCGGAGCACGAGCGCGTCGACGAGATCTTCGCCCGCGCCCGCGTCGACGCGCGCGGGCGTGAACGGCAGATCTGCGTCGCGGATGCCGCTCGCGATCAGCGCCGCCGCGACGCCGACGCGCGCACCGTCGACGAGCACGCGCGGCGCGACCTTCCGTTCGTATCGCGCGAGGATCGTCGTGTAGACGATCTGCAACTCGAGAAAATCCAGCACGTCGACGGACGCGGGCGCCGGCGCCGGCGTCTTCGCGACGGCGGCGGACGACGCGACGGCCAGCGCGAGCGCGGTGAGCCCGACGCGCTTCAGCCGCGCCGCTCCGTCGCCGCGTACCAGAGCGCGAGGCCTTGCAACACGAGGTGCGGCTCGACCGCGTCGATGACCGACGTATGCCGCGCGATCACGTCGGCGAGTCCGCCCGTCGCGATCACGCGCGCGTCCTCACCGATCGCGTGGCGCATCCGCGCGACGAGTGCTTCCGTCTGGCCGACGAAACCGAACACGATGCCGGCCTGCATCGACGACACCGTGTCGCGGCCGATCGGTCCGTTCGGTGCCTCGAGCGCCACCTGCGGTAATTTCGCAGTGCGGTCGACGAGCGCGTCGATCGAGATCCGGATGCCCGGTGCGATCGCGTTGCCGAGATACTCGCCCTCGCGCGAGACGGCGCCGAACGTGGTCGCCGTTCCGAAGCCGAGCGCGACGAGCGGCGTCCCGTATTTCGCTTTCGCGGCGACCGCGGCGACGAGCAGGTCGGATCCGAGATCCTTCGGCCGCTCCGTCGTCACGTCGATCATCGTCTGCGTCGCGGCCGCGAAAAACGACGGCTCGCACGAGAAATACGAGCGCGCCGCTTCGGCGAGCGCGAGATCGCCTTGC
>CAJCIN010000127.1 GCA_903970385.1 Rhodospirillales bacterium
GGCAGATAGCCGTGCCACACGCCGTCCGTGTACGAGCGCAACTGCAGGCGATGCAGTTCGCGCCGGCCGCGCGCGTCGAAGAGGCAGAGCTCGACGCTCTCGGCGTTTTCGGAGAAGAGGGCGAAGTTGACGCCGACGCCGTCCCACGTCGCGCCGAGCGGATACGGCGAACCCGCCTCCACGATCGGACCGCGTATGCCGGTCATGCTTCGTCCGCGGCCCGCGGGTCAACCGGCATCGCTTCGTACTCCCATTCGAGCGGCGACTTCCCCGCGCTCTCGTATTCGCCGACCTGTTGGATCAGCTTCGCGACGAGTCCCGTCCAGCCGGTTTGATGCGACGCGCCCAAGCCCGCCCCATTGTCGGCGTGGAAGTATTCGTAGAAGAGGAGATGGTTGCGAAAGTGTGGATCGCGCTGTAGCTTCGCGACGTCGCCGTTGAACGGCCGCTCGTTCCGCTCGTTCGGTAGGAAGAGCGCGATCAGCCGGTTCGAGAGGTCGGTCGCGATCTCCCAAAGCGTTTTCAGCGTGCCGGAGCCCGTCGGAAACTCGACGCGATACGCGTCGCCGTAGAAGAAGTGGAAGTTCTGCAACGCTTCGATCAACAGAAAGTTGAGCGGAAACCACACGGGTCCGCGCCAGTTCGAATTGCCGCCGAACAGATCGCTGCGCGACTCCGCCGGATCGTAGTCCACGCGAAACTCGACGCCTTGGATGTGGATGGAAAGCGGGTGCGCCTCGTGATACTTCGAGAGCGAGCGGATGCCGTACGCGCTCAGGAACTCCTTCTCGTCGAGCATGAGCCGCAGCAGCCGCTGGAGTCGCTCGGCGTCCAGCAGCGCGAGGAGACGACGCTCGCCGAGGCCGCCGGTCGAGAGACTCGCGACGTTGCGTTTGAGTTCGGGCCTGTTCGCGACGAACCAATCCAAGCGGCGCTTGAAATCGGGCAGCCGTTCGAGCAGCTGCGGTTGCAGCGTCTCGACGGCGAGCATCGGCAGCAAGCCGACGATCGAACGCACGCGCATCGGGAAGTGGCGGCCGTCGGGGAGTTCGAGGCGGTCGTAGTAGAAGCCGTCGCGTTCGTCCCACAGACCCTGCGCACCGTCGTCGTCGTTGATCGCGTACGCGATGTAGAGGAAGTGCTCGAAGAACTTCGAGGCGATGTCTTCGTACGACGGGTTGTGCTGCGCGAGCTCGAGCGCGATCGCCATCATGTCGAGCGCGTAGACGGCCATCCAGCTCGTCGCGTCGGACTGCACGATGCGGCCGCCCGTCGGCAGTTCCTTGCTCCGGTCGAAGATGCCGATGTTGTCGAGCCCGAGGAAGCCGCCCGTGAACACGTTCTCGCCGTTCGGATCCTCGCGGTTGACCCACCACGTGAAGTTCAGCAGCAACTTCTGGAACACGCGTTCGAGAAAGAGATAGTCCGCGACCCCGTACATCTTGTGCTCGATCTGGAAGATGCGGTAGGCCGCCCACGCGTGGACGGGCGGGTTCACGTCGCCGAGCTGCCATTCGTACGCCGGGAGCTCGCCGTTCGGGTTCATGTACCATTCGCGCGTGAGCGTGATCAGCTGGCGTTTCGCGAACCCGGGGTCGACGAGCGCGAGCACGACGGTGTGGAACGCGAGATCCCACGCCGCGTACCACGGATACTCCCACGTGTCGGGCATGGAGATCACGTCGTCGTTGTAGAGATGCATCCAGTCGTGGTTGCGCCCCGTCGCGCGCGCTTCGGGCGGTTTCGGTTGCAGCGGATCGCCCGCGAGCCAATCGCGCACCACGTAGAAGTAGAACTGTTTCGACCACAGCATGCCGGCGAACGCGGCGCGCTGAACGCGATGGTGCTCGGGCGTCGCCGGCGACGGATTGAGCGCGGCGTAGAAGCGATCGGCTTCGAACGCGCGCTCGCGGAACAGCGGATCGAACTCGTCGCCGAGCGGGTCGCCGAGCGGCTCTTCGTCGGTCAAGCGCAGGCGTAGCGTCTCCGAGGCGCCGCTTCCGAGCGTGAGCGTGAAGTGCAGGCCGAGTTTCGAGCCCGCGAGCGCGGGATCGACGGCGCCGCGTTCGCCGCGCACCGCGCGATCGATGCCGTCCTTCACGTACGGCTGCGCGTTCGGCACGCCGAAGAGCGCGCTCACGTTCGTCTCGTTCTCGACGACGAGCGCCTCCGCATCGCCGCCGTAGTACAGCGTGTAGGTGCCGAGTTCCGGATGTACCGCCGCGAACGCGCGGGCGACGCCGTCGCGCGGGGCGATGCGCCCGTGCGGCTGACCCGGCGACCACGACCACGTGTTGCGAAACCACAGCTGCGGGATGACGTGCAGCACCGCGGCGGCGGCTCCGCGATTGACGGCCGTGATGCGCACGGACGTATCGTTCGGCGCGCGCTTCGCATATTCGATCGTGATGTCGAAGTACGCGTCGTCGTCGAAGATCTTCGTATCGACGAGCTCGTACTCGGGGTCGAGCCGCGTGCGCCGCGCGTTTTCCGCGACCAGATCCGCGTACGGAAACGCCGCGTGCGGATACTTGTAGAGCGCCTTCATGTACGCGTGCGACGGCACGTTGTCGAGGTGGTAGTAGCACTCCTTGACGTCCTCGCCGTGATTGCCTTGCGGTCCGCCGAGGCCGAAGAATCGCTCTTTGATGAAGGGATCGTTGCCGTTCCAGAACGCCGGCGCGAAACAGAGCCGCTGCTTGTCGTCGCTGATGCCGAAGATGCCGTCCTCGCCCCAACGATACGCGCGCGATCGCGCGTGTTCGAACGGGAAGTATCCCCACGCGTCGCCCGTCGCGCTGTAGTCTTCGCGCACGGTGCCCCATTGGCGGTCGCTGAGATACGGACCCCAGTGCGTCCAGTGCTCGGACCGGCGTGCTTCGGCGTCGACGCGCGCGCGCTCCGGATTCCATTCCATCTTCCGGCCGTGTGCGTTCCGGCACGCGCGAGCGCCTTCCGGCGGCGCGGCATTTGCGAGCGGGCTCACATGGATGCTATGTCCGCGTGACTTGCGCGGATGCGACAAAACTCTGCCGATAGCGGGAGCATGACCGTACGTATGTCTACGCTCTTTGCGCTGGCTATCAGCGCCGTCGTGTTCGATGCCTGTAGCGGAGGCGGCGGCGGTCATTCGCCCGTTCCGGGCGGTACGCCGACGCCCGTGAGTTCGTCGGTCGGCGTTACGCCGACGCCGACGCCCCTGCCGTCGGGCTACACGCCGACGCCGCTGCCGTCGGGTTCCACGCCGACGCCCGTCGGGTTCAAACCGACGCCGACACCGACGCCAACGCCGACGCCGCTCCCGACGTACGTCTTGCCGAGCGCGAGTCCGGCGGTGCAGAGCGCGTACACGGTCCAATCGTATCCCGGCAGCGGCCTCTCCGTGCTGCTCGACGGCACGCCGTTCGGCACCACGCCGACCACGATCACACCGTCGTATCAGAAGACGCTGCACATGATCACCGTCGTGCCGAGCAGTACGGCGAGCC
>CAJCIN010000128.1 GCA_903970385.1 Rhodospirillales bacterium
GGCACCGGGACGCGAGTAGCGCACGCGGATGCGTGGCACGAGATGCGCCGTGTGCGCCAACGCGGCGCCCGTGAGGATCATCCCGAGTTCATCGGCGCCCGGTTCGATGGACGCGCGCTCGGGCGAGAGCCAGCGTCCGGCAAACGCGCGCAGCGCGGCCAAATCGCGCAAGTGCAGACCGACCGTGCCGGCGTCGTCCTGACCGATGACGATCCGGTCGAAGCCCCCTTCCGCCGCGAGTTGCAACGCCCACTGATCGACGTCGAGATTGCGGGCGCGCGTATGCAGGTACGCGTCGAGCGTCGGCTCGCCGATCAGCGCGCGCAGATGCGTCGCGCGCGCGCGTTCGGCATCGGTCGCCGGCGGGTCGGGGAGATTCGCATACGCCTGCAGGTCGTCCACCGTCTGTCCGGCCGCATAGTACGACGTCGCGAGGCCGAGGCGCGGGACGCCCGTCGGCGCGAGCCGCATGATCGTGCCGAAGACGCCGACGTACGGGATCGCGCGCGCGGATCGCACGTCCGCGAGATCGCGGAGCCGCTGCATCGCCCGCTCGACCGGCACGCCGGGAATGCGCGCGGCGACGAGACCGCCGTACGCGAGCATGTCGCTCGACGCGACGAGCGCGGAGACGCCGTCCGCATCGTCGTCGCGGAGCCAGCGCAGGATCGCATCGGGATCGCCCGGCGTGAGATAGTTGCCGATCGCGGCGCGCGGCGGCGTGCGCAACGGCTGGCCCGCGATCTCGCCGAGCATGATCGGCAATTGGTACGTGACCGGACGATCGTCGAGCGGCACGAACGCGATCGCCGGACGATCGGTCCTGACGGCGGCGAGCGCGCTGCCGGAGAACGCGGCGAACGCCGTCGCGAGCGCGAGCGTGCGAACGACGGCGCCGGACCTCATCGCGCGAGGGCTACTGCATCTCGACGAGAAGGTCGCCCGCGCCGATGCGCGCGCCGCTCGGCGCGAGGATCGCCTTGACCGTTCCGTCGCCCGACGCGTGCACGACCGTCTGCATCTTCATCGCCTCGATCGTCAGCAACGCGTCGCCTTTGCGCACGCTCGTTCCCTCGGTGACGTTGACCTTGACGATCTGGCCCGGCATCGGCGCGCCGACGTGCTTCGCGTTGCCCGGTTCGGCCGTGCGTGGCGCCGGCTTGACGCCCGTGAGGTGGCCGTCGAGCACCGAGACCGTTCGCGGCTGGCCGTTGAGCTCGAAGTAGACGATGCGATTGCCCGACTCGTCGGGTTCGCCGAGCGCCGCGTAGCGGACGTAGAGCGTCTTGCCGCGCTCGAGTTCGATCGCGATTTCCTGGCCGACGTCCATCCCGTAAAAGAACACGGGCGTCTCGAGGTTGTCGACGTTGCCGAACTGCGCGCGATGCGCGGCGTATTCGACGAAGACGGCCGGGTACATGAGATACGACGCGAGTTCGCGATCGAGGATGTCGCGGCCGACGCGTTCGCTCGCCTCGGCGCGCGCCGCATCGAGATCGCACGGCGGCAGGCTCGCGCCCGGGCGCTCCGTGAGCGGCGGTTCGCCCTTGAGCACCTTCGCTTGGAGCGCCTTCGGAAAACCGCCGGGCGGTTGACCGAGGTCGCCGTGGAAGAATTCGACGACGGATTGCGGGAACGCGATCTCGTGGTTCGGATCCTCGACCTGCGCCGCCGTCAGGTTACTCGACACCATGAAGATCGCCATGTCGCCGACGACCTTCGACGTCGGCGTCACCTTGACGATGTCGCCGAACATGCGGTTGACGGCCGCGTACGTTTTCGTGATTTGCGGCCACCGATCGCCGATGCCCATGCCCTGCGCCTGCTCGCGGAGATTCGTGTATTGCCCGCCCGGCATCTCGTGCTCGTACACGTCCGACGATCCCGCGCGCATCTCGCTCTCGAACGGGCGATAGAAACGGCGCACCGCTTCCCAGTATGTCGAGATCTCCTTGATCGCTTCGGCGTCGAGCCCCGTATCGCGCGGCCCGTTGCGCAGCGCCGCGGCGATGGTCCCGAGATTCGGTTGCGACGTCAGCCCGCTCATCGCGTCGATCGCCGCGTCGACCGCATCGACCCCGGCTTCGATCGCCGCGATCACGCTCGCGCCGCTGTTCCCGCTCGTATCGTGCGTGTGGAAGTGGATCGGGATGCCGATCTCGTCCTTGAGCGCGCGCACGAGGCGGCGCGCCGCCTCCGGCTTGCACAGGCCGGCCATGTCCTTGATGCCGAGCACGTGGGCGCCCGTCTTCTCGAGTTCCTTCGCGAGCGCGACGTAGTACGCGAGATCGTATTTCGTGCGCGACGGATCGAGGATGTCGCCCGTATAGCACATCGCCGCCTCGCAGAGCTTGCCGCTCTCGAGCACGGCGTCGATCGAGACGCGCATGTTGTCGACCCAATTCAGCGAGTCGAAGATCCGAAAGACGTCGACGCCGCCGACGGCGGCCTGCGCGATGTAGTACCGCACGACGTTGTCCGGATAGCTCGTGTAGCCCACGGCATTCGCGCCGCGCACGAGCATCTGCAGCAAGACGTTCGGCACGGCGTCGCGAATGGCTTGAAGCCGCCACCACGGATCCTCTTTGAGAAACCGCATCGCGACGTCGAACGTCGCGCCGCCCCAACATTCGAGCGAAAACAGATTCGGCAGGCGCTCCGCGTACACCGGGGCGATGCGCAGCATGTCGCGCGTGCGCACGCGCGTCGCGAGCAACGATTGATGTGCGTCGCGGAACGTCGTGTCCGTGACGAGCACGCGCTTCTCCGCGAGCATCCACGCGGCGAACGCCTTCGGGCCGAGCTCCGCGAGGCGTTCGCGCGTGCCCGACGCGAGCGGCGCGTTCCACGGCATCGGGACGGCCGGCTCGAGCCGCGCTTCCGCGGGCGTGCGCCCGCGCACCTCGGGATTGCCGTTGACGATCGTCTCGCCGATGAACTGCAGCACGCGCGTCGCGCGATCGCGGTAGCGCCGCATGTCGATGATCGACGCGTTCTCGTCGAGGAAGCGCGTCGTGACCGTGCCGTCGACGAACGCGGGATGTTCGAGCAACGCGTCGAGGAACGGAACGTTCGTCGTCACGCCGCGGATGCGAAACTCGCGCAGCGCGCGCAGCATGCGCATGCGCGTCTCCGCGAACGTCGGCGCCCAGACCGTCACTTTCTCGAGCAGCGAATCGTAGAACGGCGTCACGACCGCGCCCGCGTAGGCCGTGCCGCCGTCGAGGCGGACGCCGAAGCCGGTCGCGGGCCGATACGCCGTGATCTGCCCATACGTCGGCGTGAAGTTGTTCTGCGGATCTTCCGTCGTGATGCGGCACTGCATCGCGTGACCGCGGAGCACGATCTCGTCCTGCTGCGGTACGCCCGTCTCGAGCGAGCCGATCGCGAACCCTTCGGCGATGCGGATCTGCGCCTTCACGAGATCGATGCCCGTCACGAGTTCGGTGACGGTGTGCTCGACCTGGATGCGCGGGTTGACTTCGATGAAGTAGAACGCGCCGCTCGCGCGATCGACGAGGAATTCGACCGTGCCCGCGTTGTCGTAGCCGACGGCGCGCGCGAGTTTGAGCGCGGCCTCACGCAACCCCACGCGCACGTCCTCCGCGAGGTTGCGCGCGGGAGCTTCTTCCACGATCTTCTGATGGCGGCGTTGCACCGTGCAGTCGCGTTCGCCGAGGTGCACGACGTTGCCGTGGCCGTCGCCGAGGACTTGCACTTCGACGTGCCGTGCCTGCTCGACGTATTTCTCGACGTACACGTCGTCGTGACCGAACGCGGCGGCTGCTTCTTGCCGTGCCTGATCGATCGATTCCTCGAGCGCCTCCGCGCTGCGCACGACCCGCATGCCGCGGCCGCCGCCGCCCCAGCTCGCCTTGAGCATGACGGGAAATCCGACGGCGTTCGCGAGGGCGACCGCCTCGCGTCCGTCCGGCGGCAACACGCCGGTCGCCGGCATGACCGGAACGCCGGATGCGGTCGCGAGCTCGCGCGCGGACACTTTGTTGCCGAAGCGTCGCATCGTGTCGGCCGACGGACCGACGAATGCGATGCCCGCCGCGCGGACCGCTTCCGCGAAGTCGGGATTCTCGGAGAGGAAGCCGTAGCCCGGATGGATGCCGTCGACGTTCGCTTCGAGCGCGATGCGCACGATGTCGTCGATGTCGAGATACGCTTGGACGGGCGACCGCCCCGCACCGACGAGATAACTCTCGTCCGCCTTGAAGCGATGCAGCGCGAAGCGATCTTCCAGCGAGTAGATCGCGACCGTCGGGATGCCGAGTTCGGTCGCGGCGCGCATGACGCGGATCGCGATCTCGCCACGGTTCGCGATGAGCAGTTTCCGGATCATCGTGCGTCCTGCGCGATCACGGGGCGTAGGAACCCGTTCGACGCCGAGAGCAACGCGCGCGCGCGCGCCGCGTCCACGCCTCGCCGCTGCATGACGATCGCGAGCTTCGCGTTGCCGCCGGCATCCGCGAGCAGCGTGCGTGCGCGCCCGTTCTCGACGTCCGCGACCGTACGCACGAGCCGCTCCGCCCGCGCCTGCAGCTTCGCGTTCGTGGCGACGACGTCGACCATCAGGTTGTCGTAGACGCGGCCGAGCCCGACCATCGTCGCGGTCGAAAGCGCGTTGAGCACGAGCTTCTGCGCCGTGCCCGCCTTGAGGCGCGTCGAGCCGGCGAGCGGTTCCGGGCCCGTCTCGACGACGATGGAGAGATCGGCGGCGCGCGCGAGTTCCGATGCGGCGACGCTCGTGAGCGCGATCGTGAGCGCGCCGATCAACCGTGCTTCCCGTAGCGCCGCGACGACGAACGGAGCGCCGCCGCTCGCGGAGATCCCGACGACCGCATCCTTCGGTACGATCGACGCGCGCATCTCCGCGATCGCGGCGCCCGCATCGTCTTCGGCGCCCTCGACGGCGCGCACGAGCGCCGCCTCGCCGCCCGCGACGTGCGCGACGACGAGCGACGGCGGCGTACCGAACGTCGGCGGACACTCCGCGGCGTCGAGCATCGCGAGGCGGCCCGACGTACCCGCGCCGACGTAATGGAGCGTCCCGCCCGCGCGCAAGCGTTCGACGATCGCATCGACGGAGCGCGCGACCATCGGCGTCGCGAGCGCGGCGGCATCGGCCGCAAGGGCCTGCTCGCGCGCGAGCAACGCCACGAGCGCTTCCGTTTCGAGCATGTCGAGACCGTGCGTCGCCTCGCTGATCGTTTCGGTCACCGGCACGCTCACGATGCGAGCGCCTCTGCGAAACGCAACGCCGCGAGCACCGGCTCCTCGCGCTCGCGTAAGATGCCGCAGCCAGGCACGTCGTTCACGACCCGCGTCTCGAGGAGAAACGACAGCAGCGAATTCTCGCGCAGCAAACCGCCGGCGAAGACGATCGCGGGCGAACGGTCCGTGAGATCGAGCGCACGCGCCGCGACCTTGACGAGATCGGCGAGTTCTTGCGCCGCACCCTGGACGATCTTCGTGCTCGTGCGATTTCCCTTGCCGGCGAACGCGACGATGCTCGGCGCGAGCGCCGCGATCTTCGCGACGTCGAGCGGCGCGCCGTAGATCGCGGCGAGCAACGCGTCGCGGTCCGGCGCCGCGAGCGCGCGCGCCGCGAGTGCGGTCGTCTCGTCCTCGCGCGCGCGGCCGTCGTACACGCGCGCGAGCGCGCGCACGGCGGCGAAGCCGATCGAGAACGCCGAACCTTCGTCACCGAGCAGGTAGCCGGAGCCGCCGATGCGGGCGCGCCGCTCGCCG
>CAJCIN010000129.1 GCA_903970385.1 Rhodospirillales bacterium
GTTCCGCTTCGAGCGCGGCCTCGTCGTCGTTGCCGAGAACGTCGGTGCGGCGCACGTCCAACATCGAGAGCCGCAGGTCGATGCCGTCGCGTGCGCTCTTGCGCGCTTCGCGTACGCGCGCCGCCGCGAGATCGCGTTCGCGCGAACCGGTCGGCTCGACGAGCCGCGCCGCGAGTTCGTCGAACGCGTGTGCCGCGTCGTCGAGGCGTCGCCGCGTATCGTCCGCGCGTGCTCCGAGCCGCGTCGCGTGATCGTAGCGTTCGCGGAGCTCGCGCGCGCGCGCGCGCCGTCGCGCGAACTCTTCGATCGACGGAACTCCGAGCGGCTCGAGGATGCGCGCGACGCGGGCCGCGGCCGCGCGCTCGCGAGCGGACGCGTCGTCCGCGGCAGCCTGCATCGCCGCGACGGTACGTTGCGCCGTCGCACGCGTGCGCCAGCGCGAGAGCGCGAAGGCGAAGAGCACGACGGCGACGCACGCGACGACGGCCGCGAGGATCCAATCGTGGACGATCGCGAGCACGATGGCGCCGGCGGCGACGAACGCGCCCGCGGTGAAGGCCGCGCCGAAGAGGTCGTTGCCGCCGTCGATCGCGCGGCGCGCGCGCTGCGCGTCGTCGGCCGCGATCGTCGATTCGTCGCGCGCGGTTTTCGCCGCGGCCGACGCGGCGTCGAGTTCGGCCACGGCGGCGTCGTCGAGCGCGCCGCCGTCCGCCGCGCGCTCGCGCATCTCGGCGACGAGCGCCGGCGAGAGGCGTGCGTGCGCGGCCTCTTCGCCGTGTGCGCGGCCGAGCGCTTCGAGCGTGTGCCACTCGCGATAGCGGTCCGCGAGCACGGCAACCGCTTCCGCGCCGAAACCGTCGACGTCGTCGTATTCGGCGCGTTGGGCCTGGAGCGCGGCGAGATCGTCGCGAATGTCGACGAGCGAATCGAGCCGCGAGCGCAGCGTGTACACGCGGAGCGCGCGGCCACGGCGTTCGCTGTCGCGCAGCGCGGCATCGAGTTCGTGCGACCGTAAGGTCTCGGCTTCGAGCCGCTCGCGCGCATCGTCGAGCGCGTGCAGTTTCGCGCGCATCTCCTCGACGCGTTCCGCCGCCTCCTCGATCTCGACGCCGAGGTGCTTGAGCGGCGCGTTGACCGTCGCGCGCTTCGTTCCGACGTGCAGCGCGAGCGCGCGGTCGAGACGCTCGAGCGCGCCGAGCGCCGCATCTTCTTTCGGTCCGCCGTCGAGCGCGCGCGCGAGCGCGTGCGTGATCCGTTCGGCGCGCGACGTGTCGATCGCGACGTCGCCCTGCGCCGAAAACGAAACGTTTACGAACACTTCGAGCGGGATGCCGAGATGGGCGTGCCCGGGATTGATCGTCTTGCCGACCGACGTTTCGCCCGACGCGTCGGCGCCGCTGCGATCGAAAACGCGAACGCCCTTCGTGTCGCGTTCGTACTCGCGATGGACTTCGAACGTGCGACCGTCTTCGAGTTCGTACGTCAGCGCCGTCGCGTAGCGCGCGCCGGACCACGGGCGATAGCGGTCCTTGTCGTTGCGGCCGACCCCGTACAGCGAGGCGAGAAGCGCCGCAGCGAGCGTCGACTTTCCCGCTTCGTTCGGTCCGTACACGACGTTGAACTCGCGGTCGAACGCGAGCGTTCGCGCCTCGAGCTTGCCGAAGCCGTCGATGCGCAGTTGCTGCAATCTCACGGCGCGATCTCGGTGCCGTCGAAGGCTGCGAGCGCGTAGCGCAATGCCGCGGCGGAGCCTTCGCCACGCGCGAGCAGATCGGCGACGACGTGGCCGCGAACGGTCGGCTCGCGTGCGATCGTCGCGTAGTCGTACGAGACCGTCGCGTCGACGATCTCGAGCGAACCGAGATGCGCGGCGAATCGCTCGCCCATCAGATCCGTGTCGAGCCGCGTTCCGGGCTCGACGTTCCCGGCGAGGCGCAAGCGCACGTAATCGTTCTTCGCATACGCGGCGAGGGACGATTCGACGCACGCGAGCGCCGCCGTCTCGTTCGACGCGCCGTCGAGCGCGCACGTGAGCTCGACGAGGCGCGTCTTCGCCGTCGGCATCGGCTCGACGCGAACGTGCTCGCCCTCGATCTCGACGAGCAGCGCGCCGTGCGTTTCGCTCTCGCCGAATTTGATCGGCTCGGGCGACCCCGGATACGCGAGAACGGGCGCACCGCCATCGTTCACGACGTACCCGCCGTGGTAGTGACCCGCGAGCAGCAGTGCCGCGCCCGCCGCGCGCACCTCCGACGCGCGGAACGGAGCCGTCGCGCGTTT
This sequence comes from Rhodospirillales bacterium, assembly GCA_903970385.1. GTDB lineage: Bacteria > Vulcanimicrobiota > Vulcanimicrobiia > Vulcanimicrobiales > Vulcanimicrobiaceae > Palsa-1515. The sequence continues at coordinate 2,281 of CAJCIN010000129.1, forward strand.
GTTCGGCGGGCAGCGTTCCTCGTCGCTGCCGTGCGCGAGTGCGATTTGGACGCCGCCGCGATCGAAGCGCGCGTGCGCGAACGGACGCCCCGGTTCGGCCGGCGTATGCCCGAAGCCGAAGAGCGTGACGCCGGCGCCGAGCGGATACGCGCGCCACGCGGCTTCGTTGAACACGCGCACGTTGTTCGGGACGTCGCTGCGTGCGTAGATCGACGCGTGCGCGTACGGGTCGTGGTTGCCCGGCGCGACGTACACAGGCTTCGCGAAGCGCGCGAATTGCTCGAAGAGGAAGCGTG
>CAJCIN010000130.1 GCA_903970385.1 Rhodospirillales bacterium
GGCTACTACGAGCAGGCGGGCGCGCTCAAAGACATGATTCAGAATCACGTCGTGAATCTGCTCGCGCTCGTGGCGATGGAACCGCCGATCTCGCCGAACGCGGACCACATCCGCGACGAGAAGTTCAAGGCGCTCTCCGCGCTGCGACCCATCCGCGAGGACGACGTCGCAAAGGTCACCGCGCGCGGGCAATACGGTCCCGGCCTGATCGAAGGCAAGCCGGTCGCGGGATACCGCGAGGAAGAGAGCGTCGATCCGCAGTCCTTGACCGAGACGTACGCGTGCGTCAAGTTCTTCATCGACAACTGGCGCTGGGCCGACGTACCGTTCTATCTCCGCAGCGGTAAACGGCTCGCCCGTAAGCACTCGGAGATCGCCGTACGCTTCCGCGGCATCCCGCATCGGATCTTCGGCGAGTCCGGCGATCAGATCGAGAACAACACGCTCGTCATGAAGATCCAGCCGGACGAAGGCGTGTCGCTACGGTTCAACGCAAAGATCCCGGGCCAGAAGATGCACATCCGCGGCGTGACGATGGACTTCAACTACGGCACCGGCTTCGGGGTCGTCTCGGCGCCGGCATACGAGCGTCTCATCGCCGACGCGATGCGCGGCGATGCGACGCTGTTCACGCGCTGGGATGCGGTCGAGCGCGCGTGGCAGGCGGTCGTGCCCATCATGAATCGCTGGTCCGAGTCGCGGATCGTCGATTTTCCGAACTACCTCGCCGGCAGCCAAGGGCCGCAGAGTGCCGACGCGCTGCTCGTCGCGGACGGCCGCGAGTGGAGGCGCATATGAACACGGCGCACATCGATTCGGTCAGCGATACGCAAGCGATCCTCGATCAGCTCCGCAGGTCGCGGCTCGCAGCCGCGAACGAACGGACCGATGCGGCGGCGAGCGTCGCGATGCTCAACTTTCTCGTGTTCGTCGACGACCCCACGCATCGCCCGTGGGTGCTCGAGCGCGCGGCGCGCGTCGCGAACAAACACCCCTCGCGCTTGATCGTGCTCGACTCCACGAGCTCGATCAGCGGCGTCGACGTGACGACCAGCACGCTCGACTCCGGCGGCACGGTGTTGCTGAACGAACGGGTGGACATCGGCGTCGCGACGACGGGTCACGCGGCGATCATCAGCCTCACCGAAGAACTCTCCGTCCCCGACATCCCGACCGTGCTCTGGTGGAGCGGCGGCCGGCTCCTCGCGAGCCGCACCTTTTCCGGCCTCACCCGCAACGCGACGACCGTGCTGCTCGACTCCTCCGGCAAAGAGCGCGGCGAAGAGGCGATCCGAGAGCTCGGCGAGTTCCTCACGCGATTCCCCGCGGTCGCGCTGCAAGATCTCGCGTTCTTGCGCCTCGCGCCGTGGCAAGACATGATCGCGCAATTCTTCGACGACCCCGCGCTACGGGAAGATCTCTTTTCTTTGACCGGACTCGAAATCGAATCCGGATCGGCCGCCGAAGCGCTCTATCTCGCGGGCTGGCTCGGCAGCCGCCTATCGTGGGAGATCGCCCATCGCGACGCGTTCCGCGATCGCGCCGGACGCACGATCCCGTTCGCGAAGATCGACAAGGGCGATCAGCGTCGCGTGCTCAGCGTCGTCCTGCGTGCGGGCGAGTCGACGTACCGCGCCGCCCTGAGCGCCGAAGACACGAACGTCGTGGCGCTCTCCGTGGAAGGCCCGAAGGCGCGGCCCGTAACGTACGCACCGCTCCGCAACATCGACAACACGTCGCTGATCGAGCGCGCGATCATCGAGAACGCGCGCGACCCCATTTTCGAGACGTCGCTGCTCACCGTACGCGATCTCCTCGGCTGACCGGAGCGTGATCGATCGCTCGCACCTCGTCGTCGTGCCGGATGCGGACGCTCTCGCCGAACGCGTCGCGCGACACACGCTCGACACCGCGCGAGAAGCGATCGCGCGGCACGGCCGGTTCGACGTCGCGCTGGCCGGCGGTTCGACGCCGAAGGCGGCGTACGCGTTGCTCGCGGCGGCGCCGCTCCGCGACGAAATCGACTGGACGCGCGCGCGCTTCTTCTTCGGCGACGAACGCTGCGTGCCGCCGGACGACGACGAGTCGAATTACAAGATGGCGCGACTCGCGTTGCTCGAGCCGCTCGGCGTCGCGGACGACGCCGTCTTCCGCATGCACGGCGAGGACGAGCCGCGCGCCGCGGCGGCGGCGTACGCCGGTGTCCTGCGCGCGACGCTCGACCGCGACGACGCCGGCATTCCGGTCTTCGATCTCGTGATGCTCGGCATGGGTCCGGACGGTCACACCGCCTCGCTGTTCCCCGGCACCGATCCGCTCGACGACGACGCGGCGCTCGTCAAAGCACCGTTCGTCGCCAAGTTCGGTACCCACCGGCTGACGCTGACGCCGGCGACGATCAATGCCGCTCGCGAGGTCGCGATCGCGACGGCCGGTGCGACGAAAACGGACGCACTCGCCGCCGTCATGAACGGCGCGTACGAACCGGCGACCTATCCGGTGCAGATCGTGCGCCCGCGCGACGGCCGTCTATGGTGGCTCGTCGACGAGATCGCGGCGAAGAACGTGCGCCCGGCGTGACGCTCGTGCGCCGCGCGCTCGCGTTCGCATGCGCGTTTTCGTTCGCCGTCACCGGCGCGCCGCGCGGTGCGGCCGCGGGCGACCGGCCGCTGCGCATCGGGCTCGTCCAACAACCGAATTCGCTCGACCCGCTGCACGCGATCCAGTTCTACGAGAACTATCTCGCGGAGGCCGTGTTCAGCGCGCTCACCGTCATCGACGATCGCGGCGCCGTTTCGGCGGATCTCGCCGAGCGCGTTCCAACGCGAGCGAACGGCGGCATCAGCGCGGACGGAAAGACGATCGTCTATCACCTCCGTCGCGGCGTTCGTTGGCAAGACGGCGTACCGCTCACGTCGCACGACGTCGCGTTCACGTTCGCGCTCATGCGCGACCCGAAGACGAACTTTCCGGAGACGTCCGTGTATTCGATCGTCGATCGGCTCGATACGCCCGACGATCGTACGGTGGTTCTGCACCTGCATTCCGCTTGGGCCGACGCCACGTCGCAACTGTTCGTCGGCGGTGAGGACGGTTCGATCGTGCCGGAACACGTCTTGCGCGGCGTCGCCGACATCGGGTCGTCCCGCTTCGAATCGGCGCCCGTCGGCTCGGGGCCGTACGCGGTGGAACGCTGGGATCGCGGCAGTCGCATCGTGCTGCGTGCGAACCCGTCGTATTTTCGCGGCCGTCCGGCGATCGATCGCATCGACGTCGAGTTCGTCCCGGATCAGAACACGATCGCGCTCCGCGTCATGACGGGCGAACTCGACTTCTCACCGCAGCTGCCGCAGACGGCCGCCGCGCAACTCGTACCCTCGGCCGCGATCCGGCAGACGACGGCGCCGACGTACAACGACATCCAGCTCGGCTTCAACACGCGGAACGCGCCGTTCGACGACGCGCGCGTCCGCCGCGCGCTCGCGATCGCGGTCGATCGTGAGCGCCTCGTCTCCGCCGTCTATCACGGCTTCGCCGTCGCGGCCGACGATCTCGTGCCGCCGCAGTCGCCGGCGCACGTCCACGATCCCTCGGTGCGTCTCGGCGGCGATCCCGCGGGCGCCGCGGCGCTCCTCGATCGCGCGGGCTGGAGCCGCGCTCCGAACGGGATGCGCGCGAAGAACGGGACGCCACTCGCCTTCGTGTTGACGGTGCCGAGCGGCTACGTCGCGCTCGTCAATGCCGCGGTGCAGGTCCAGGCGGCGTGGCACGCGCTCGGCGTCGATGCCGACATCAAGACGGTGCCCTCGAACGTCATGCTCGCGCCGGCCGTCGGCTTGTTACCGAAAGGCGAGTTCGCCGCGTACCTCGTGACCTACGGGTACGAAACGTCGCCCGACCGCGCCGACACGTTGACGGGGCCCGGCATCCCGCCGGCGGGCCGGAACTACCCGCGTTACGACGATCGCGACGTCAACGCATGGACGGCGCAGGCACGCGCCACGCTCGAGGACGCCCCGCGGAACGCGCTCTACGCGAAGATCTCGAAACGCGTTCGCGCCGACGCACCGCTCGTGCCGTTGCTCTGGCAGCAACAGGTGTACGCGTACACGTCCAAACTAACCGGGCTGCGACCCGAGACCGTGAACTCCGATTTCTGGAACGTGTACGACTGGCGCGTGAGTCCCTGACGCACGCGCCGCGAGGCGTCGTGTCGCGAGCGCGCGCGTCGCGGCTTTGTGGCAACGCAGACACAGCGTGCGGAGGTTGCTCTCCGCGTGGCGGCCGCCCTCGGCGATCGGAACGACGTGATCCGCGTCCCACCACGTCTTGCGCAGACGTCGTGTCGGAATCTCGTTGAGACGTGCGAATGCCGCGCGGCGATGCTTCGGCAACGCGGCGTAGGTCCGCCGTAGCGCGCGACAATCGATCGCGCAGACGGCGCAGATTCCGCGATCTCGCCGCCCGATACGCGACCGCAATCCGCGCCACGTCGTCGCGTCGTAAAACGCGTTCGCGCAGCGGTCGCCGCACCATACGCGGCGCCGCGCGGCCAGTTCGTCCTCGCACCACAAGCACAGCGGCCTGCCGTTGTTCCCGACGCGCCCGGCAACGCGCGCGACGAGCTCCGCTCGTGAGATACCGAACGCGGCGCCGCGATACGTTCGGATCGGTTGCTCGATCATTCACGGATGATTCGAGGAAAAAGGGGATCGCCTTGCGGCAATCCCCTCATCGTTAGAACCGATCTGTCGACGCTTAACGCGTATCGAGCGCTGCTGCATGCGGGGCGGCCTGATCGCGCAACTGCTGAGCGAGATTCGCGAACAAGTGGTTCACGCTCGCACGCTCCTGCGCTCGCGGTTCGACCGCTCTCGCTTGACGCCGTTCGGTCTGCGGCGTGAGGTCACGTGTCAGTGCGGGTTCGGGAGCGGTCCCGATGCCCTGGTACGCACCGGTCGAATCGAAATCGACGCTGAACTGGCCTGCATTCGGGTTATCGTTCGTCGGCGCACCGACGAACACCGGAGGAATCGTCGGCGCGCCGACTGCCGGCGGATCCGCGCTCGCCGCGACCGGAAGTGCCGCCATCGCGTAGAGAGCGCCGAGTGCCGCCGTCTTGCTCAAGGTCCACGTCTGCTGTGTTTTCATCGTACGGCAAATATACCGAACAGGGATGACCTTTAAACGGATCTCCTATGGATTTTTCAAGGGATCGTGCGTGGACGCGCCGAGGTCGATCGCCGGCCGAGCAACCGACGATCCGACGGTTTTCACGTCGACGTTGTTTTCGCTGAGGATGTTGCCCGTCACGCGGCTGATCTCGACGAGCGACTTCTGCACGTCGCTCTGCGCCTGCAATTCCTGACCGCGTTCGTTCGCGAGCGTTACCTGGCGTTGCAGCACGAGAAACGTGGTCGACGAACCCGCGCGAAACTTGCGCAACTCGGAGGCGGCGACTTTCTCCGCGGCGATGCGCGCGGCCGAGGCGGCGATCAGCCGCGAGCGGCTCGAACGATACATTTGAACGGCATTGCGCGCTTCGTATTGGATGCGCTGGATCAGCGCGACTTCTTGCGTCTGCAGTTGCGCGCGGCGCTCTTCTTCCGCTTCGTAGTTCGCCTTCGCTTCGCGATTCTGCAACGGAAAGCTCAGCGTCAACGACGCCTGGTACGTCGGAAACTCGCCTTTGAGCGCCGTGCCGTACGATTGGCCGACGTTGCCGGTCGTGAACGGATACGGCGGCGTGTTGAACGCGGCCGCGCTGATCGGCATGAGCGGAGCACCCGGGTTCGCCGCATTCGAAAGTGCGACGAGCTGATTGATCGTCGTGACTTCGTTTCCGATCACGGAGAAGAGCGGCGTCTGCTGGAGGTTGACGGGGTTGCCCGCGAAGCCGTTCTCGGTGACGCCCAGATTGAAATCGATCTGCGGTTTCTTCTGATCGCCGTAGTAGGCGAGATTGACGTTCTCCTCGCGCATGTTCTCGCGCAACTGCGCGACCTCGGGCCGCGCCTTGAGCGCGTTCACGATCAGATCGTCGATCTTCGGTTCTTCGATCTCGTTCGAGATCGGCGTCGTCGGCACGAGGTTTGCCGTCCAGAGCGGATCGGCGGGATTGCCGAGCAGCAGCTGCTTGAGCGTGTTCTGCTGGCTCGCGACGTTCTGAATCGCCGAGTACACGTCGTTCTGGAATTCGTCGACTTGCGTATCGGACTCGACGACGTCGACGGGCGCGGCCGCACCGTGCTGAACGAGCCGGCCGTTCGATTCGGATTGCGCCTTGGCCTGACGCAGCGCGTCCTCTTGGATCGCGACGTTCTTCCAGGCCGCGACGAGGTTGTAATACGCGTCGAGCAGGTTGTCGATCGTGTTCGACGCCTGCAGCGCGGCGTTGTCGTCCGTGAGGTCGCCGTTCACGCGCGCGAGCTGCAGTTGCCGCCGGTTGGCGTCGATCGCGCGGTTGCGCGCGAGCGGCTGCGTGAACTGGAACCCGATCGCCGTCTCGTAGTACGGGTTGAAACCGTTGTAGAGAAAGTTGCTGTCGATCCGCTGCGCCGACGTGAAGATCTTGTAGCTGCCGCCCGTCGTCGTATTGCCCGAGAACGCGGCCTGCGCGCCCGCCGTGACCTGCGTGATCGGTCCGCCGTTCGGACCCGAGTTGAGCGGTGAAACGGGCGGCTCGACTTCGACTTCGTACGAGGGCTGCACCTGAAAGTTCGTATCGTACGCGCCCTTGGCGGCGACGATCTGGAACACGGCGATGCGCCGGTTCGATTGGGAAACGGCGAGATCGGTGTTGCGCGCGAGCGCCATCGACACCGCGTCGTCGATCGCGATGCCGACGAACGGACCGCCGGCGCCCGCGATGTCGCCCGACGGCAGCGGTTGCCGCTCGGCGCGGAAACCGGGCTCGACGTTCGGCACCGGCGGCAACACGAGGCCGTCGGTCGACTTCGGCGTCGCGATGCCGCTCGGCCGTGCCGTCGAGACCGCGGCGGGCGTCGTGGGCACCGCTGACGGCGCAGCCGAAGGCGCCGGGCTCGCCGCGAGCGCGGCGGCCAAGAGAATGATCGTCACGTGTCCCCGCTACTTCACTTTGACCGAGGTCTCGACCGACATGCCGGGACGCAGCGGGTAGTCGCCGAGTTTGCCCTTCCCGTTCTCGACACCGTCGAAGAGGATGCGGACGGGAAGGCGCTGCGTCACCTTGACGAAGTTGCCGGTCGCGTTTTGCGCGGGCACGAGGCTGAACTTGTTCTGCGACGCGGGCGACAGATTGTCGACGTGGCCCGTGAAGTTCACGCCGTGATACGCATCGACGCTGATGTCGACTTCCTGTCCGACGCGCATGTGCCCGACCTGCGTCTCCTTGAAGTTCGCCGTGATGTACACGTTCGACGCCGGGATCAGCGTCATCAGCGACTCGCCGGCGGCGACCGTCTGGCCGATCTCGACGTTCTTCTGCCCGACGTAACCTGCGATCGGCGAATAGATGCGCGTGTAGCCGAGATTGTCGGACGACGTCTTCAGCTGCGCTTGGAGCGACGCGACTTGCGCTTGCGCGGCGTCGGCTTGGGCCTGTTGCGCGGAGATGCGGCTCGGGGCGCTCGACTCCTCGAGTTTGCCTCGCGCGGTCGTCAACATCGCCTGCTGCACGCCGATCTGCGATGCCGAGCTCGACGCCGTGAAGCGCTGCGAGTCGAGCTTCTGCTCGGCTTGCGCGAGCTCGGCGAGCGACGCACCGACGTTGGCCTCGGCCTGGGAGTACGTCGAACGAGCCGATTCGTACGCGGCGCGATCGGCGTCGAGCTGCGACTGCGCGACGTCGCCCGTCGTGACGAGCGACTGCGTGCGGCGCAGGTCCGCATCGGCCTTCTTGAGATTCTGGAGCGCGCCCGGAACGGCGTCCTGCGAGGCCTTGAGCTGCGCGTGCGCCGCGTCGACGGCGGCGCGTGCGACCGCGATCTGCTGCGTCGAGGATTGCGCCGTGGCCGACGCGCTGTCGATCGACGCACGGGCCTGATCGATGCCGCCCGTATTCTCGACGTTCTGCGCGTGCTGCGTGTCGCGCGTCAGCGCGACGTTCTCCTGGGCCGCGCGCGCTTGCGCGTCCTGCGCTCTCACGGCCGCCGACGCTTGGGCGAAACGCGCGGATTCGTCGGTATCGTCGAGCTTGATCAGCAGCTCGCCCCGCTTGACGAGTTGGTTCGTGTCGACCACGATCTTGTCGACGCGCTCGGAGATCTTGCTCGTGATCTGAATTTCGTCCGCATCGATCGTCGCGTCGTCCGTCGTCTCGTGCGTCGAGGCGTAGGCGAGGAATTTGACCGCGAATGCGATCAAGACCAGAATCGCGATGACGGCGACGACGATCAGCGCCAGGCGCACCACCGGATTCGGCCCGCTCTTGACGTCCGCGTCGCTCTTGCCGCGCGCGCCCGCGCCCGCTGTGCCTTCCACTATGCTCGTGCTCCGTTCAGAAAGATCTCGACGAGGTTCGCGACCGCTCGCTCGAGCGGGACGTCGATGCCCGCCCATATTTTACGCGCCATGACGAATGAGAACATGAGCGACATGAAGACGCGCGCGAGCCACTCGGATTCGCCGCGCAACGCGTTCGACGCGGTCTGCGTCTCGAACCATGCGACGAGCAGACGCCGCGTTTCGGTCGGTGCGCGCCAGGCACACGAAAGGCCTGCGGGATTCGAGAGCTCCTCCGCCATCGAAACGCGGATGAGATCTTCGCGAACGCGCATCTCTTCGATCGTGAAGAACGCGAGCTCCCGCAGTCGCTCGTCGATGGTAGGAAGTACGTCGACGCGGCTCAAGAGTTCCGGAAACGCGCGAAACGCGCTGTAGTGCTCGAGCATCGCCGTCAGGAGCTGCGTCTTCGTTCCGAAATGCCGGAACAGCGTCGCCTCGTTGACGTTCGCGAGCGTCGCGACTTCGCGCGTCGTCGTACCGCGGCTTCCCTTACTCGCGTAGAGCGCGCGGGCGGCCGCGAGGATGCGCGAGCGCGTCTCTTCGACGCCGGATTTCGCGTCGGCCGGCCGTTCGCCCGCGACGGCAACGTCGTGCATCAACGCTTGGCCGTGAACACGCTGTCGTCGATCGCGACGTTCGTCTTGTAATCGGTATACGTTGCGTCCGCCGCCGCGTGCACGTACGGGATGCGAATCGTCGCATGCTGCGACGCGAGCACCGAGAAGGCTCCGACGTTCTGATAGTCTTGCGTCATCGCGATCGTGCCGCCGTTGTAGTAGTACCATTCCATTTCGTCGACGTGCCATGCGTCCGGATCGACGGCGACGTCCTCGTGATCGATCATACCCCGAACCCTCTGAACGAGTCGGAGCACGACGTCGCGATGGGCTCCGACCGTCCGTTCGCCGACGTAGGAAATCGTGAAGCGGCGTTCCCAACTCGTGGGATCGTCGATGTCGGACGTCAGTTTGTCGAAGCCCTTGGCGAGCGCCGGCACCTTCCGGAAGACGAGTTCGAAATGATCCGGACGCTTGAAATACGCCGTCCCGTCGAGGTGGTCGGCGAGATACGGGAAGCTGCGCATGTGCACGTCGACGCCGATCGTCGCCTCGTACGTGGCGACCCGGACGTTCTGCGCGATCAGGTGTTGCACGATCTCGTCCGGCGCCGGCGTCGAGTCTGCAGCCGCGGTCCCGAACGAGAGGCCGGCCGCGACCATGACGGCCGCCACCGCCGCGACCGTTCGCCGCGGAGCGGTCCGCCGCCGCCGCTTCGGGACGGCGGCCTCGGGCCGGGCCGGGAGCGGCACGACGATCGCGAAGACCTGGTCGAGGGCGGTCACGCGCAAGGTGTCGAGCAAGTTCGGCCGGCTGACGCGCAGCGAGATGGCCGCCGACCGTTCCCGGGCGGCGCGCAGGGCGACGATGAGGGCGGCGATGGCGGGCGAATCGAGCGTGCCGATCTCGTCGATGTCGACGAGCAGGCTCCGGACGCCCTCGTCGAGCGCCCGCGTGACGTCGGCCCGGAAAGCGCGCAAGGCTTCGGGCGTGGTCGGCTTGGATAACGAAAGCGTGAAAACGTCTGCCACACGAGACTCCATCGTGACGCGGCACCTCAACACAACGGCCTTCGGCCCGCCCATGCAAGTACCTACATGCAAGTACGTCCGCTGATCGTCCGAAGTTTCATCGCGGCCGCGGCGGACGCGGCCGGGCTCGAAAACGCGTCGATCGTCCTCGCGCCCCTCGGAGACACCCCGGGGCCGGCGGTCTCGGTGGACGCCGAGCGGCCGACGTATCCGGCCAGCATGATCAAGGTGCCGATCGCCGCCGCGCTCGCCCTCACGTACGCGGACGGCGAGCGGCGGCCGGCGGACCGCATTCGGGTCGAAGCGCGGCATCTGACGCCGAACGACGCGCCGTCGCCGTTCGTGCTCGGCTACGAGACGACGCTCGAGGCGACCGCGCGGGCGATGATCGCTGAGAGCGACAACGTCGCCACGAACGTCCTCATCGACGCGCTCGGCCGCGACCGGATCGGCGCGATCTGCCGCGAGCGGCTCGGCCTCCACGCGACCGCCGTGCGGCGCAAGCTCTCGGGCGCGCTGCCGTTGATCGACGATCCCGCGGCGACCGGCCGCAACGCCCATCCGGCCGCCGACGCCGCCGCGTTGTTCGCGGCGGTCGCCCGCGAGCGCGACGGCACGTTCGCGCCCGTGTATGCGGCGCTCGCAGCGCAGATCTGGAACGGCAAGCTCTCGGCCGGGCTCGAGCCCGCTGACCGCTTCGCACACAAGACGGGCGATACGGACGACGCATCCCACGACGGCGGTATCCTGAGCCTCGCGGACGGCCGCAGCTACGTCCTCGTGGCCTACACCACCCTCGCGTCGTCGCCCGAAAGCGACGCGCGCTTCGCAGCCTTCGCGCGAACGCTGCGCGCGGCGCTCGGCTGAGCGCCTACTGCCCCTGCCAATTCGTGAACGGCGCCGGGGTGCGATAGGGCGGTCCGGCTTCGAGCGTGATGTCCGCGTGTTGCGTCAGCTCGATGTTCCGCGGATTCCCCGTATAACGCGTACCGTCGACGTAGACGTGAAGCGCGCCCTTTACGAATCGCGCCGGGCCGACGCGCGTCGCGGTCAACGGCTCGCCCCAAATGTCGAACAAATTGCCGAGCGTGAACGTGCGAAATGCTGGCGATTCGACGTGAATCAGTCCGTCCGGCGTGTGCGTGTGAATCCAATAGAAGCAATTACCGAGCAGCGGGCGGCCGACGTCGTCCGGAATCGTCACGGGCTTTCCGCGATCGAGGATCGTGACGTGCTGGTGGATGTGAAACACGGCGCCTTCCATCGCTTCGCAACGGATCCCGTCGACGGGTTCGCCCGCCGGTGCGTCGGCGCGCGCGGCGGCGGTCGCGGCGAGAACGGCGAGCGCGACGGCGGCGCGCGCCCAAGACCGAGGCGAGAACGAAAGCAAGAGCGACTCCCGAAAGCGAGCGAACCGCCTGTGGATTCGGCGCATAAGCGCGATTTCTTGTGGACGGCTTGTGGGTAAGGCGCGCGAGAGCTTGCGCACGCGTTTTGCGTGCACTACGATGCATTCACTTCAGCGATGAAGTGCGTCACACGTTCGGACGCATCGGGCACTCGGTACACTGCTTCGCGGCGGGAAAGCCGGCTCTCCGATCTACGAACGTCCCGAGGCTTCGCGAGAAATCGCGGAGCCTCGGTGTTATATCGGGGCCGGCCGATCGTAGCGCGCCGCGATCTCGTGCGCGAGCGACGCGGCGGCCGAGCGCACTTCCGCCGGCGACACGATCTCGGCTTCGGCGCCCCACTTCATCGACCAGCGCACGAACTCGTTCGGATCCGCGACGGCGTAATCGATCTCGGCCCCGCCGTCCGCGAGTTCCCGGATCGTGCGATCGCGCACGACGCGATCGGCGCGCGCGGCGCCGGCGATGACCGGCGAAAAACGCACGGTCACGTGCGTGACGTCGCCCGAGTTCATGATGCCGCTGACGGATGCCGCGGCGAACGCCTCGATGTCGAAATCGTCGGGCACGCTGTAGCGCTGCGGCGCGATCCGCACGGCCGCGATGTTGTCGAGCGCGAACACACGTCGCGCGCCGCGACCGCGATCGTGCGCCACGGCGTACACGCGACCGCCGGAGACGACGAACCCGTACACGTCGACGTGCCGCTCGGTCGGCGTGCCCGCCTTGTCGACGTACGAGAATCGCACGCTCTGCCGATCGCGCTGCGCCTTCTGCAACACTTCGAAATTCGCGCTGCGTTCGCCGTCGAGGTGGGGACTCGGGAGGTGCACGCGAACGGACGGTTTTGCGGCGACGCGCGCGGTCGAGCCGCCCGACACGCGCGTCAATTTCTCCGTCATCTCGTCCATCGACGCGCCGATGTTTCCGCCGAGCGACGTCGCGATGCCCTTGAGCGCGAGCAGCCCGAAGAGTTCGTTGCCCGAGAGCTCGACGCGGCGCAGCGAATAGCCGTTCTCGAAGACGTACGTGCCCGCTTCACGATCGTATCGCCACGGGAAGCCCGCATCGGCGAGCGTCGCGAGATAGCGGCGCACGCTTCGCGTGCTCGGCGGCTGCTCCGGATCGAGGCGCGTCTTGAGGCTCTCGAGCGTGTGGCGCCCTTCGTCGATCGCCGCGAGGAGGCGCAGCAGCAGCGCGATCTTCGGCGTCTTAGGCACGTTGCAGCGCGTCCGCGAGCTCTACGAGATCGCGAACCGCGACGTCGATGCCGTCGTCGGCGCTGAAATCGCGATCCTGATGCGGCCCGTACTCGCTCGTGCGCGGCACGAACGCGGTGCGCAAGCCGTGCGAGGCCGCGGCGAGCAGATCGTCGTTGTGCGCCGCGACGAGCATCGCTTCGTGCGGCGCGCAGCCGAACAGGGCGGCCGCACCGAGATACGTCTCCGGATCCGGCTTGTAGTGTCGGAAGGTCTCGGCACTCATGATCGTGTCGAAGCGCAGATCGGCGTGCCGCGCGAGATCGACGAGCAGCGCGACGCCGCCGTTCGACAGCGGCGCGAGCCGGTGCGTGTCGCGCAGACGCTCGAGCGCGGGTCGCACGTCGGGCCACGGCTCGAGCTCGTGCCAACGTCCGACGATCCACGCGCGGTCTTCGGGCGAGAGCGTGAGATCGAAGCGCTCGGCGAGGGCGTCGAGCGATTCCGCATGGAGCGCGTCGAGATTACGCCAGGCGATCTCGCCGCGGCGCACCCGGTCCATCGACGGTACGTACGCGCCGCGCCACGCATCCACGAGCGCGGGCCAGTCGCACGCGACGCCCCGCCGTTCGCCGAACGCGCCGAGCGCGTCGATCAGACTCGTTCGCCAATCGAAGAGCGTGCCGAACGTATCGAACAGGAGCGCGCGCACGCGCGGGGCGGACAACCTCAGGCCGTGACGATGCCGGCTGCGGTTTCGAGCCCGAGTTCCGCCGTCGATATCTCGCGCATCTTGAACTTCTGCACCTTGCCCGAGACCGTCATCGGAAACTCGGTGACGAAGCGGACGTAGCGCGGGATCTTGTAGTGCGCGATCGTTCCGCGACAATACGCTTTGACCGCGTCTTCGTCGAGACTCGCGCCGTCGTGCAGCACGACCCAGGCGCACAGTTCTTCGCCGTATCGTTCGTCCGGTACCCCGATGACCGACACGTCCTTGATCGCGGGGTGGCCGTAGAGAAATTCCTCGATCTCGCGCGGGTACACGTTCTCGCCGCCGCGGATCACCATGTCCTTGATGCGCCCCGCGATGTTGAGATAACCGTCCGCGTCCATCGTCGCGATGTCGCCCGTGTGCATGTAGCGCGCCGGATCGATCGACTTCGCCGTGTTCTCCGGATCGTTCCAGTACCCGAGCATGACGCTGTAGCCGCGCGTGCAGAGTTCGCCCGGCGTGCGGATCGGCACGATGCGCCCGTCGTCGTCGACGATCTTCACCTCGAGGTGCGGGTGCACGCGTCCGACCGTGGCCGTTCGCTTGTCGAGCGGATCGTCGACCGACGTCTGCGTCGAGACGGGCGACGTCTCGGTCATCCCGTAGCAGATCGTCACCTCGGGCATGTGCATCTCGCTCTGTACGCGTTTCATGATCTCGACCGGGCAGGGCGAGCCGGCCATGATTCCCGTGCGCAGCGTGCCGCAATCGTAGTCCTTGAAGTTCGCGAGGCCGAGCTCCGCGATGAACATCGTCGGCACGCCGTAGAGCGCGGTGCAACGCTCGCTCACGACGGCCTCCATCGTGAGCGCCGGATCGAACGAATAGTTCGGAATCACGATCGTCGCGCCGTGCGTCACGATCGCGAGGTTGCCGAGCACCATGCCGAAGCAGTGATAGAACGGCACGGGTAAACAGACGCGATCGCGATCCGTGTACCGGCACCCCTCGCCGATGAAGTAGCCGTTGTTGAGGATGTTGTGGTGCGTGAGCGTCGCGCCTTTGGGAAAGCCCGTCGTGCCGGACGTGTACTGCACGTTGATCGCATCGTCGAACTGCGTTCGCGCGAGACGCTCGGCCAACGCCTCGGCCGTCACGTTCTTCGCCGCGGTTTCGAGATCGGCGTACCGCATCGAGCCCGCGAGCGGAGCGGTGAGTTCGTCGTCGCCGATCAGGACGATCGTGCGAAGGTCCGGCAGAACGCCGCGAATCTCGCGCATGATCTCCGCGTAGTTGCTCGTCTTGTGCGACATCTGAACGAGCAACACCGAGACGCCGCTCTGCTGCAGCACGTACGACGCCTCGGAACTGCGGTACGCGGGATTGATGTTGACGAGGATCGCGCCGATCTTCGGCGTCGCGAATTGCGCGACGACCCACTCGATGTTGTTCGTCGACCAGATGCCGACGCGATCGCCGTGCCGCACGCCGAGCGCCATGAGGCCGCGCGCGAGACGGTCCGTCTCCTCGCGCAGACCGGCATAGGTGAGCCGCCGGTTCTGGTGCACGGAGACGACGGCTTCGTTCTCCGGAAACGCCGCCGCGATTCGATCGAAGTTCGCGCCGATCGTCTCTCCGAGCAGCGGAACGGAGCTCGTACCGGAGGCGTAACTGAGTGCGGTCATGCGCGATGATTCGAGCGCCCGCGTCGGCTCCCTCGGCACGCGCGTAGGTGCAAAACGCAGGTAAGCCGTTCCAACTAAGCAATTAGTTGACGATGCCGGGCGCGCATCGTACACTGAACCGCATGAGACGACCCGGCGCATCCCGACCGGCGGCGAGCGTACGGCGTGGCGCGTAAGAAGTCGGCGACGCTGACCGACGCCGAGCTGCGCCTGATGGACGTGCTGTGGCGCGAGCGCGCCGCGACGGTCGGCGAGGTTGCGGCCGCGCTCGGCGATCCGCCGCTCGCGTATACGACGGTGCTCACGACGCTGCGCATCCTCGAAACGAAAGGCTACGTGACGCACCGGGCCGAGGGCCGCGCGTTCGTGTATTCGCCGAAGGTCGACCGCGACGAAGCGCGCGCGAGCGTGATCGACTACGTCGTCTCGCGCTTCTTCGAGGGTTCGCCGCGCGCGCTCATGCTCGAACTCCTCGACGCCGAACGGCTCGACGCGCGCGACGTCGCGCGCGTCCGCGCGCTTCTCGAGAAGGCAACGGAGGACGAACGATGACCCCACCGCTCGAAGCGATCGCGCGGACGATCGTGTGCGCGCTCGCCGCGAGCATCGCGTACTCCGCGATCCTCGCCGCCGTCGTCGCGATCGCGATCAGGGTCACCGGCGCTAGCGCGTCGACGCGACACGTTCTGTGGTGGCTCGCCCTGCTCGCGTCCGCTGCGATCCCGCTCGCGAGCGTCGCGAGTTCGCTCGCGCGCATCGAGTGGCACGCGATCCCGCAGACGGCTGCGACGCTCTCCGGAGCCGCCGGCGTCGCGCAATCGGCGAACGCCGAGCGCACGCGCTACGCGGGCGAGGCGATCGCCGGAATCTGGCTCGCGATCGCGCTCGCGGGCGGCGCGTCGCTCGGCGCGAGCGTCGCGGCGCTGCGGGCGATGAAGCGTTCGTCGCATCCGATCGACGAGCGCGTGCTCCGGCGCCTGCGCCGCTTCCGCCACAGCGCGAGCGCGGGCCGCGCGGCGTCCGTTCGCGTTTCCGGCGACATCGACGTGCCGGCCGCCGTGGGGTTCCGTTCGCCCGTCATCTTGCTTCCGGCGCGGCTCGCGGCGTTCGACGAGCCGTACGGCTCCGAAGGCGACCTCGATCGCATCGTGCTGCACGAATACGCGCACCTCGAGCGCTACGACGATTGGACGAACGCGTTGCAGCTCGTCATCGAGCGCGCGTTCTGGTTCAATCCGTTCGTCGCGTTCTTCGCGTCGCGCATCGCGCTCGCACGTGAGATCGCGTGCGACGACTGGGTCGTCGCGCGCACCGGCCGCGCGGGCCGCTATGCGACGTGCCTCTGGAATCTCGCGGAGTCGGTGCATCTGCCCGCGCGACGTCCGGCGGCGCCGGGAGCGCTCTTCTCCGCGCGCGCGATCACCGTCCGCATCGAGCGATTGCTCGACGCACGCCGCAGCACGCGGACGCGCGTCTCACCGGTGGGCGCGGCCGCCTTCGGCGCTCTCGCCCTCGTGACGATCGTCGCCGCGGCGGTTCGCGCACCGGCGATCGGCATCGACGTCGCCGCGGCGCAGCCGAACTCGCACGTCGCGTCCGTGCCGGTGCCCGCGCTGACGCCGTTGCCCGTCGCACACGCACGCCGGGCGGCGAGCATCGTCTTGCACCGCGTGCCCGTCGAGGCGACGCCGGGCGCGATCGCGCGCGCGGTGGCACGCGAGGTCGCGACGAGCGCGCATGCCGACGTCGAGACGCGCGTATCGCGGCACGCGACCGGAGCCGGCTCGTACGAGGACGAGATCGGCATCGACATCGCCCGCGACGCGCGCGCGGCGGTTCCGCGCGTGCCGGCCACGGCCGTCGCGAGAGCGTCCGCGCACACCACATTGAACCGGACGGGCGAAGCGAAACATCCCGCGCCGCCGGGAGCTATCTACGGGCGACGAGCGCAATCGTAAAGGAGCTCGAAACGATGATCAAACCCCGTACCATCGTCCAAGACGATCAACCGCAACGCCCGACCGTGATCGCACCGAAAACCGGCCCGAACTTCGTCGGCTGGGGTCCGCGGCTCCGCTTCTAGTCCCGGGTCATTCCGGGTCGGCGAACAGCATCTCGAGATCTTCGCGCGTGAGCGATTTGGCGAGCGCGCCGTCCGCCTTGATGATGTTCCGCGACAACGCCGATTTGCGCTCCGCGAGAGCGCGGATCTTCTCCTCGACGGTCCCGGTCGTCACGAGACGATACGCCGTCACCGCACGTTGCTGACCGATGCGATGGGTTCTGTCGATCGCTTGACGCTCGACCGCCGGATTCCACCACGGATCGTACAGGATCACGTAGTCGGCCGCGGTCAGCGTCAGCCCGACGCCGCCCGCTTTGAGCGAGCACAAAAAGAGCGGCGGTCCGTCCGGCTTCATGAAGCGCGCGACTTCGTCCTGACGGTCTTTGTCTTTGGTCGAACCGTCGAGATAACCGTAGGCGATCTCGCGGCGGTCGAGCGCCGCACGCATGATGCGCAGCATCGACGCGAACGCGCTGAAGACGAGCAGCCGGTGGCCGCCCGAGAGAATCTCCTCGACCGTCTCGAGGAACGCTTCGAACTTCGCGCTCGCGTCGGGCTCGTCGCGATGTTCCTCAAAGAGCAATCCCGGATGCGCGCAGATCTGACGCAGACGCGTGAGCGCTGCGAGCACGTGAACGGTCGCGTGTTCGATGCCCTGCTCTTCCACGACCGCGAACACGTCGCGCCGCGCCGCCTCCGCGACCCCGCGGTACAGTCGCCGTTGCAACGGCGAGAGATCGCACGCGAGCGCGACTTCCGTCCGGTCCGGCAGCTCCGGCGCGACGTCTTCCTTCGTGCGGCGTAACAGGAACGGCTCGAGACGCGAACGCAGCGTGCCGATCGCCTTCTGGTCGTTGTCCGCGATCGGGATTTCGAAGCGGCGCCGGAACGACGTCTCGCTGCCGAGCAGGCCCGGCTCGACGAACGCGAAGATCGCCCACAGATCGCGCAGCGAATTCTCGACCGGCGTGCCGGTCAGCGCGAGCCGGTGATCGGCGTGCAGGCTGCGCACGACGCGCGCGATCTGCGACGACGGATTCTTCGCGTTCTGCGCCTCGTCGAGGATCAGCGTGCGGAACTGGAACTGCGAGAGCTGCTGCGCGTCGAGACGCGCGAGCGCGTACGACGTGATCACGACGTCGGCGTTCTGCACTTCGTCGTAACGCGCGGCGCGCTCGCTGCCCGAGTGCAGACGCAGCGTCTTGAGCGCCGGCGCGAATCGCGCGATCTCGTTTTCCCACGTGTGCGTGACCGACGTCGGCGCGATCACGAGCGACGGTGCCGACCCTTCGACCTGTTTGCGTCGCAAGAGATAGCTCACGACCTGGATCGTCTTGCCGAGACCCATCTCGTCGGCGAGAATCCCGCCGAAGCCGAACTCCGAGAGATACGCGAGGAAGTCGAGCCCTCGCTCCTGATAGCCGCGCAGCGTCCCGTCGACGAGCTCCGGCGCGCCGACGGTCGGAATGCCCTTGAAATCGCGCAGCCGTTCGCGCATCTTCTCGACGTCGGGCGGCAAGCTGACGTTACCGAAGTTTTCGTGCAACTCGTCGCGTAGCGCGAGCAGCGCCGCGAGCCCGCTACGCCGGCGCTCCGCGATGTCGGTCAGGAGTGCGTTGCGTTCCCGCAGCTTCTCGACGTCGACCAGTTTGCCGCGCACTTCCGCGAAGCGTCCGCTCGTCGAGAGCAACGCCGCGAGTTCTTTTTGCGTCAGCGCTTCGCCCGAGCCGCCGACGAACACGTCGACCTTGAGCTCGAACCAGTCGGCGTCTTCACCCGAGCGCTCCGCGACGACGTTGATGTCGAGTTCTGTGTTGCCGCGCACGAGATCCGTCAGGCCGGGGTCGAGGCGCCGCTCGAGATCGTCCCACGCCGGCAGCGTCTCGCGCACGAAATGCGCGGCGCGATCGGCGCCGTGCAACGCGAACCCGTCGGCGGAGCGCGGCACGAAGCCGGCGTCGATCAGCCGCAGCCGCAGCGCCGCGGCCTGTTCCGTCGTGAACCGCACGAACCGATTCTCGTGCGGCGCGATCGCACCGAGCGCGGCGTACGGCGCCTTCGCGCCCGTCGCGCGGTCGACGAACGTGAGCGTCGCGATCAGCGCGCCGCTCGTCCAGCCGAGCGCGATCTCGGCGCCCGGTTGCGCCGCGTCGCCGATGCCGAGCGATCCGCGATCTTCCTGCGTGAGAAATGGAGCGACGCGGGCGATCGTGCGCGGCGTGAGCGGCGCGCCGGAAACGGCGCCGTTCGCGGCGCGGGCGACCTCGATCGCCTTCTTCGCATCGAACGTGCCGTCGACGAGATACGCCGCACGCGGCGTCGCGATCCAGAGCGGCGGTCCCTCGAGCACGAGCGCGTCCTTCGCGGCGACGCGTTGGCCGTCGACCGTTTCGAACGAAGGAAGGAACGTCGACTCGCGACGCACGGCGCGCAGGTTGACGCCGCGCAAGTCGATGCGGAACTCCGCGAGCTCCGATGGATGACGGCCCGCCGACGGCTCGTCGTCGAAGCGCAGGCGCGGGTGTCGCGAGAGACGGAAGAGCGCGCGCGCCAAGGCGCGCTGCGCGGTGCGACCGGCGAACGCTTCCTGGACCGCTTCGTCGCGCATCAGCTCGCGATCGACTTCGTCCCAATCGTCGTGTGGCGTCGCGTCCATCATGGCGACGATCGCCTGCGCGTCCCGGACCGCGCCGCGCAACCGCGGCGAGTCGAGGACGAGCGTCGCCGCGAGCGTCGCGCCGTCGGGCGACGTGAACACGGGCCAGACGCTGCGCGCGCGGCTCTGCTTCGACTCGACGCGCGGCGTCGGCAGCCAACTGAGATCGAGCTCGGGCGTCGGCGGTGGGTCGCTCTCTTCGAGCTCGGTCGCCGAACGAACGGTCTCGAGCGTCGCCACGACGTGCTCGCAGATGCCGCTGCCGCCGCACGAACACGTCGAACGCAGTGCGAGCGGCCCGGTACCGCCGGCCCACTCGACGACGACCTCACGCACGCCGCGCGGATCCTTCACGAGCGAATCGATCTTGAGATCTTCGACGGCACGCAGAACGACGCGCTTCGTCTCCACGAGCGCGAGGGCCGTGCGCACGATGTCGCGCGCGAACCACGAACCGATGGTCGCGGGTAACCGCGACCGCCACGTTGCGAAAGGTGTCAAACGTGATGCAGTACGCGACGCGAGACCGCGAATCCCATGCGCGGCGCGAAAAGATGCGCCCGCGGCGTGTGCCGCGGGCGCGTGTCCGACGTCAAGTCGAGGTCAGCCGACGCTGACTTCCGGCGGCGGCGCCGCGGGAGGTTCGACGGTCGGGATCTTCGAGAAGCGGAGCTTGTCCGGGTTGTCGGGGTTGACTTCCGCGAGGATGCGGTCGCCCGCCGTGAACGTGCCCTTGAGCAACTCTTCCGCGAGTTCGTCTTCGACTTCGCGCTGGATGGCGCGGCGTAGCGGCCGTGCGCCGAACTGCGGATCCCAGCCCTTGCGCGCGAGGAGCGCCTTCGCTTCCTCGACGACCTCGAGATGCATCTCTTGCGCTTTGACTTCGCGCACGACTTTCTCGAGTTCGAGCGAGACGATCTGTTCGATCTGCTCGCGATTGAGCTGATGGAACACGACGATCTCGTCGACGCGGTTGAGGAACTCCGGCCGGAACGTGTGCTTGACCTCCTCGAGCACTTTGCCTTTCATCTTCTCGTACGCCGCCTGATCTTGCTCGCCGCTCGATTTCTGCGAACGGAAGCCGATGTCGGTCGTCGTCTGCATGCCGGAGGCACCGACGTTCGACGTCATGATGATGACGGAGTTCTTGAAGTCGACGATGCGTCCCTGAGAATCGGTCAGGCGGCCGTCCTCGAGCACCTGCAGCAGCAGGTTGAACACGTCGGGATGCGCCTTCTCGATCTCGTCGAGCAAGACGACGCAGTACGGACGGCGCCGCACGGCCTCCGTCAGCTGGCCGCCCTCTTCGTACCCGACGTATCCGGGAGGCGCGCCGACGAGACGGCTGACCGCGTACTTCTCCATGTACTCCGACATGTCGATGCGGATCATCGACTCGCTGTCGTCGAAGAGATACTCGGCGAGGCTGCGCGCCACTTCGGTCTTCCCGACGCCCGTCGGGCCGAGGAAGATGAACGAGCCGATCGGACGTTTCGGATTCTTGAGGCCGGCGCGCGAGCGACGGATCGCACGCGTGACGACTTCGACGGATTCGTCCTGACCGATGACCCGCTTGTGCAGCTGGTCCTTCATCGTGAGCAGCTTGGCCGTCTCGGCTTGCGCGAGTTTCGAGACGGGGATGCGCGTCCACGAGCTCACGATGTAGGCGATGTCTTCTTCCGTGACCTTGATCGTCTTGTCGGCCGACGCTTTCTTTTCGACCCACTCCTGTTCGAGGCGCTGCTTCTCGAGGCGCAGCTTCTCCTCACGATCGCGGATCGCGGCGGCCTTCTCGAACTCTTGCGATTTGACGACCGCTTCTTTTTCGATCTTCACCTTGCGGATCTGATCGTCGATCTCGCGGATCTCCGGCGGCGGCAACGTGGCTTGCAGGCGGACGCGCGAGCTCGCTTCGTCGACGAGGTCGACGGCCTTGTCCGGCAAGAAGCGATCGGAAATGTAACGGTCCGACAGCTTCGCGGCCGCGGCGAGCGCTTCGTCCGTGATCGTGACCTTGTGATGCGCCTCGTAGCGATCGCGCAGTCCGCGCAGGATCTCGATCGTCTCGTCGATCGACGGTTCGCCGACCATGACCGGCTGGAAGCGGCGCTCGAGCGCGCTGTCCTTTTCGATGTGCTTGCGGAACTCGTTGAGCGTCGTCGCGCCGATGCACTGCAGTTCGCCGCGCGCGAGCGCCGGCTTGATGATGTTGCTCGCGTCGATCGCGCCTTCCGCGGCACCGGCTCCGACGAGCGTGTGCAACTCGTCGATGAAGAGGATGATCTCGCCCGCCGCGGCGCGGATCTCGTCCATCACGCGCTTCATACGCTCTTCGAACTCGCCGCGGTATTTCGTGCCGGCGACGAGGCCCGCGAGGTCGAGCGTGATGACGCGGCGCTCGCGGAGGGGTTCCGGAACCTCGCCCTTGATGACGCGTTGCGCCAGGCCCTCGGCGATCGCCGTCTTGCCGACGCCGGGCTCGCCGATGAGCGCCGGATTGTTCTTCGTGCGTCGCGCCAAGATCTGGATCACGCGCTCGATCTCGTTCGCACGCCCGATCACCGGATCGAGTTTGTTGTCGCGCGCGAGCGTGGTCAGATCGCGGCCGTACGCGTCGAGCGTCGGCGTCTTCGACTTGCCTTTCGGCGCGACGGGCTGACCCTCGGCGCCGAGCAGCGACGTCGTCTGAACGCGGACCTTCGCCGGGTCGACTCCGAGGTTGGTCAGGACGCGTGCGGCGACGCCTTCACCCTCGCGGATGAGGCCGAGCAACAGGTGCTCCGTGCCGATGTAGTTGTGATTGAGCTGCCGCGCCTCTTCGAACGCGAGCTCGATGACGCGCTTCGCGCGCGGCGTGAAGACCATCTCCTGTTGGACCGTCTGGCCGCCGCGGCCGACGATGGCCTCGACCTCTTGACGGACCTTCGCCAAGTTGACGCCGAGCGTCTCGAGCACTTTCGCCGCGAGACTTTCACCTTCGGAAATGATGCCGAGCAAGATGTGCTCGGTCCCGATGTAGTTGTTTCCGAGCCGCTGCGCTTCTTCTTGCGCCAGGACGATGCTCCGTCGCGCTCGCTCGGTGAACGGTTCCCACATTGACATACGATGTATAGACTCCCTAGACGCCCACCACGGTGCGCATGACGCGCACGATATTAACGGTCGACTTGCCGGGCTTTGGCCGTGAACCCTTTGTCGGTTGGCCAAGTTCGCTGCCGGTTCGTGCGAGCATATGACAACGGCCGCGATTCATTTAGTTTCGGGCGTCCTCGCTGCGGCGGTCGGGAGGATTGCCGGACGCGCACTGAAAGTTAGAAGGACGTAGTATTTATTGTCAGCAACCAAGCGGTGCCGGTATGGAGGTCGAACGTGAAGTCGAGGAAAGCCGAGAGTTCGACCACCGAAGCGGAGGTCGAGCTCCCCGAATCGCCACGCTCGGCGGCTCCGCGACGCAGTACCGTCGCCAAAGTCTCCCACACGCTGAGCATCGCGCTCGCCGAGCGACTCGAGGAGTTCGCGTTCTTCCAGCGGATCAGCGAGAGCGCCGTGATCGAGCACTGCTTGCAGCGTTTCTTTCGCGAGAACGCGGACGATACGGAGCGCGGCGAGATTTTGCGGAGCGAGGGCGCCGGACGGCGCCGCAAGAGCTAGAGAGCTAGCCGGCCCCGCGCCGGAGCGACGCTCCGCGGTCGCGCAGGTACGAGCCCATCGACGTCTCTTTCGTCTGATCGAAGAGCAGCTCGAGCGCGATGCCGACGATCGAGCTTTCCGAGACGCGCTCGTCGAAGGCGATCTGACGGAGGCGCGTCCCGACTGCCCCCGAGACATTGACGGACAGCTTGACCGTCATATTTTGCGACGGAGGGCGGCTCCGGCATCTCTCAAACGAACGCCGAGCGTCGGGTCGTCGCCGGTCGCGAAGAGCTCGCGCAATGCGAACTCGATCACCGCGCTCTCGCTGATTCGCTCGCGAAAGGCGAAATGCCGCAGTCGCTCGGCGACGGCCGCGTCGAGCGTGTGCGAGACGGTCGCGATGCGGATCGTCTTGCGAGCGCCGTCGGTTCGGGTAACGCCGCCGCCGTCGAGCGGCGCGCCGTCTTGCTTCGACGCGCCGTCGGACTTGTTTGGAGTTCCCACTCTTTCTAAGTGCGTATTTCGAACCATCTACTCCTGCGTACTTAGTATAGAGTTCGTGCTACCGCCGATCGGAGTGCCGTTTTGTCGCTTTAGCGCGTAGCCTACGGACGAATGGAAACTTCGAGCGCCGTAAAGAACTCATGAAGACCATGCCGACCCAAGAAGAAGTCCGTGAAGCGCTCAAGACCGTGGAAGACCCGGAACTCCACATCGGGATCGTCGATCTCGGGCTCGTCTACGGTGTCGAAGTCGCGGGGAATGACAGCGAAGAAGTCAACGTCACGATGACGTTGACGTCGCCGATGTGTCCCGTCGGCCCGATGTTCAAAGCGGCCGTCGAATCCAAGGTAAAGTCGATGGACGGCGTCACGGTCGCGAACGTGGAGATCACGTTCACGCCGCCGTGGGACCCTCGCACCATGGCGAGCGACGACGCGAAGGTACAACTCGGCATCTGGTAGCAGGCCTTCGGCATGACCGAAGACCGTCGCTCGAAGCTCGCGGAACTCGAGACGCGCCGTACGCGCGCGCTCGCCCCCGCGGGCGAGGCCGCGAACGCACGCCAGCGCGAGCGCGGGAAGCGAACCGCCCGCGAACGCGTCGAGGCGCTCGTCGACGACGGTTCGTTCGTCGAACTCGACATGTTCGCCGTGCACCGCACGACCGCGTTCGGTCTCGGCGAACGCGAGTTTCTCGGCGACGGCGTCGTCACCGGCCGCGCGACGATCGGCGGCCGCCAAGTCTTCCTCTTCTCGCAAGATTTCACGGTGCTCGGCGGCTCGCTCGGCGAAGTGTTCGCCGAGAAGATCTGCAAGGTGATGGATCTCGCCGTGCGCACGGGCTCGCCGATGATCGGGATCAACGACTCGGGCGGAGCGCGCATCCAAGAAGGCGTCGTGAGCCTCGGCGGTTACGCCGAAATCTTTTGGCGCAACGTCCAGGCGAGCGGCGTGATACCGCAGATCTCGCTCATCGCGGGCCCGTGCGCCGGCGGCGCCGTGTACTCGCCCGCGATGACCGACTTCACGATCATGGTCGAAAAGATCTCGCAGATGTTCATCACGGGTCCCGAGATCATCAAGACCGTGACGGGCGAAGACGTGACGTTCGAG
>CAJCIN010000131.1 GCA_903970385.1 Rhodospirillales bacterium
CTCGGTCTCTTTCCGCTGACGGGCATCACGTTACCGTTCTTTTCGTACGGCGGAAGCTCGCTCGTCGCGAACTTCCTTCTGATCGCACTGGTGTGGGCGATCAGCAACGAGCGTCTCGAGCCGCGCGTGCGACGGCGCGCGGAGCGCGTCGCGACCGCTTAGCCGCGCGCGATCGCCCAGATCGCTTCGCTGCGACCCGTGGCTCGGGCGAACGTGCCGACCGCGGGCGCGTCCGCCGTGACGAATGCGACGCGTGCCGGCGGCGGCACGCACGCCACGGTCAACGCGTCGAGCGGGAGGTCGAGCCGTGCGTCCGCGACGAGGCGTGCGGCCGCCATCGCGATGTCCGCGTCGATCGCGACGATCTCGACGATCGCCGCGAGCTCGCGCGCGACGTCGAACGCGCGCGCGTCGAGGAGCGCCGTCGCCGGTGCGACCATGCGAACGTTCGCGGCGAGCGCGCGTTCGAACGATCGGCGAACCGATGCGTTCCCGCGTGCGAGGGCGAGGAACGCCGAGCGATCGAAGACGACCGCGTCGAGATCGAGCGCCGCATCCGGCATCACGGGCGCGACCGCGCCGTAGCGTCGTTCGAGAGCGGCGAGATACGCATAGCCGAGTGCCTTGGTCGCCGTCGCCGTCGGCGTCGCATCGTGCGCGATCGCGGCACGTCCGTTGTCGTACGGCGTCGCCTCCACGCACACGCGACGACGCGCCTTCGACCGAATGCGGAAGAAGCGAGCCGGTGCGGGCGCGTGCGAGAGCACGCTTCGAATGCTGCGCAAGGCCGCGATCTCGCGGTCGGAAGAAATGTCGATGCGGCGCGTCATGAACGACACGCTTTCGGAATTGGGCGGCATATCCGGCGAAGCCCCTCGCAGCGCGGAGAATGTGAGGCGACGCGTCCCAGCCTAGGCCATCACTCCCCTATTACGAAATCCGGGACTTCGCGCGTTCGGGCGATCCGCCGCGCCGCGATCGTCCGCCGTCTCCCACGAAATAGTACTGCACTGTAGCATCTCGTTCGAATATCCCGTGCATCCATCGTCGAGCCGTGCCTCGAACGAACGTGTCCGGCACGCATGCCCGCTTGCCTTGCACGATGCTCGATTGTCGGCCGACGCGCACTTTCTCGCGCGGTCAAGGAGCTAAAACGGGCGCGACGGAAGGTTGCGGGCCCCTCGCCTTCCGGAGATCGTGATCGTGAAGTCGATCGTCGCCAAGATGTGCTTATTATTGGGAATGGCCGTCGCGTTCGTTGCAAACGCTCCCGGACGCGCGTCGGCCGCGCCGACCATCGTCGCGGTGCCGGCCGGCACCAAAGTCGTCCTCGTCCCGACGGGTACCGGAGCGTTTGCGGCGTTGCACAACATCGGTGATCCGATCGATTTCACCGTGAAGAACCCGGTCATCGTCAACGGTTGGGTCGTCATCCCGAAGGGCGCTGCGGCACACGGGACTGTGTCGGATCTCACGAGTGCGGGCGTCAGGGCGTTCGGCGGTTTCAGTCAAGCATCGCTGCACCTCTCGTTCGAATGGGTGCAACTCGACACGGGAAAGCTTCGGCTCGACGGCACGCCCGTCGAAGTCAAAGGCCGTCAGATCAAGCGTTCCGTCTCGATGCCGTTCGGCAAAAAGGACGTGCAGGGCGGCATCGACCCATTCTTGACGGCCGAGGAATACGGCGTTGAAGCGGTAACGGAAAAAGCCGTACACGTCGCGACGTCGCTGCACGCCACGGCACTCGAAGAAGCCTCGCAGTCGAACACGTTCATCGATAAGTAACGATCAGCTCGCGAATTCGTTCGCGAAGATCTCCTCGAGGAACGCGTGCATCGGTGCGTCGACCGCGCGCAGGCGCGCGCGCGTCGCCTTCGGCCACGGCGAGCGCGCGTCGTTCACCTCGACGTACGCGCGCATCGACTCGGCGAAGTACTCGTCGATGCCCGTCGCGGCGTAGGGCGT
The DNA here is from genome assembly GCA_903970385.1 of Rhodospirillales bacterium. Lineage (GTDB taxonomy): Bacteria > Vulcanimicrobiota > Vulcanimicrobiia > Vulcanimicrobiales > Vulcanimicrobiaceae > Palsa-1515. The sequence continues at coordinate 1,966 of CAJCIN010000131.1, forward strand.
GACGAACTCGCGCGCGCTCGCGAATGCGCGGCGCACCACACGATCGTAGCCGCTGCGATAGACGCCGCCGCCGAGCGCGCAGTCCAGTCCGTGCGCGAACTCGTGCGCCACGGTCATCGGGGTCGCCGAACGCAGATAGACGGTCCGCTCCTCGACGACGAAGAGTCCGGCCGGCGGGACCGGCCACGCGTCGACGTCGACGCCGAGACGGCGGAGTGCCGCCGAGGCATCGCGATAGCGTTGCCGGCTCGCGAGCGCGACGATCGCGATGTCTCTCGCCGCCGCGAACGCGAGCGCACCGGCTCCGAACGCGGCGAGTGCGCGCGCGATCGTCGCCGCGACGTTCGGATCTCCGCCGCGAACGAGCGAAAGTCCGGAATCGGCGAGCGAGCACATTCGCTCATCGTGCGCTCCGCGCGTGAACGCAGCATGACCGGCGTGTTGCGCTCGCGTCCGTCACGGCGTAGCGATGCGCGACGCTCGTCGTCGCGATGGATATCAGCCAACTTGCGGCGGATCTGCCGCCTCGCGCGCTACGGCCTCGGGCTCGATGCGGTGAACACGACGCGCATCGACTTCGCCTACACCTACGAACGAGCCGCGTGCGCATTCGGATCGACCCGGGGCGCACTCCGGACGAGGGTCTCCCGCCGCCCGGACGGAATCTCTCGCGTTCGGAGGATGGCGCCATGTCGCTTCGTTTTTTATTCGTTCCGCTCGCCGCCGCGGCACTCGTCGGAGGGCCTGCGGCACCCGTTCGCGCGGAGGGTGCGGCGGCCACGTCGACCGCCCCGGTCAAGGTGTTGCGGCGGATGCAATTCGCGATCGAGTTCGGCGAATCGAGCGCGACCGAGACGAAGGTGTCGGGTCTCGAGGGCGGCGGGTCGACGTCCGGGCACTCGACCGATTCGAACGGCGACGTCAACGCGCGCGGCACGATCACGGTCGACGTGGTCGCGGCCTCGAGCGACGGCGGCCTCGTCGTCGACGTATCGGAGAATGCCGCGTCGCGCGATGCCGCACCCGTGCGCGTCGGCATCCTCGACGATCAAGTGATGTACGATCCGAAGCGCAACGTCACGGAAGAAGAAAGTACGCTCCTGCGTTATCTCGCCCGCGGCTTCGTGAAGCCGACGGAACTCGCGAAGGGGACGACGTGGCATACGACGTCGCCGGCGAAGGGCGTTACCGACGATACCACCTACAGCGTGACCTCCGTCGACCCCGATGCGAAAACCGTTGCGCTCGATTTCAAGGGTTCGACGAACGTCGTCGGCGTCAACGGATTCACGGCGAACACGCAGGGTTCGATGACGTACGACACGGGCGTCTCCGTGCCGCTGAAGTTCACGCTCTGGCGGAAGACGTACGTGCAGAACCCCGGCCGGCTGACGACGATCGACATGAAGTTCTCGGGCTCGCTCGTCAGCGACAGCATCCACAAGGATCCCAAGGCGTAGCGCCTCATCGGGAAACTCGCGCTCGGACTCGCGTTCGCATGGATTCTCGGCACGGGCGTGTCGGCCGCCGCTGAAGTCGCACTCGGTCCGGGCGCGGTCGTCGCGCGCGTTCGCGACGCGAACGGGAAAGCGTTGCCCGGGACGCTCGTCCGGCTGACGGGGCCGACGACGCGGGACGCCACGACGAATACGGCCGGGGTCGCGGTGCTCGTCGCGCTGCCTGCCGGGCGCTACGATCTCTCCATCTCTCACGCGGGCTACGCGACGTACGCGTCGAGTCTGACGATCGGCCAGGCGGCGAACGCTCCGCTCGTCTTCGCGCCCCAGCTGCAGGTTGCGTCGTTCGCGAACCTCGGCAACGCTGCGGGCGTCGTCGCCGCGGCCGCGGACGACGTCGCGACGGACGATCCGTATGCCGCGCACGGTTTCGAACGCGACGCGTCGCTCGACGTCGTCGCCGGCGCGGCGACGCCGGCACTCTCCGTCGATGGTACGGCACCGTACGAATCGCGTGTCGAGATCGACGGCATTCCGCTCGCCGGCGGCGCGCGGTCGCCGGAGAGCGTGCGTTTTCGCGACGCGCCCGGTCTCGACGGCGTGCAGATCGCCGCCGCGCCGTTCGTCGAGGGTCCGTCGCCACGCGACGCGATCGGCGGCGTGGTGAACGTGCGAACACCGGCCGTCGACGGACCCGCCGTTGCCGGCTTCGACGCCGGGTACGATTCGAGTTTCGGAAGCTTCCAGCACGCGCGTGCCGTTCGATCGTACGGTGATCTTTCGAGCGCGTTCGACGCCGTCACGGGCGGTGGTGAAGCGCGGTCGCAGACCGTGAAGGCGCGCTACGCATTCTCGTCCGGCGCCGCATTCGACGTCGCGTCGTACGGGGCGCAAGCCGCCGGGACGATCGGAACGGTCGGGGTCACGAGCAACGCGCCGGCATACAGCGAGGGCCTGCGGCTCGGCGTCGGTGCGGGAACGTTCGACGCGCGGACGTACGCGAGTACGCTCGACGTCACGACGTCTCTCGTCTCGCCCGCGACGCCGGCGGAGACGGCGCACGATCGCGGCGTCCAGCTGGCCTACGACCTGCCGCTCGGCTCGGACCGCATTCGCTTCTCGTTCGACCGGCGCGGCGAACGGACGACGCTCGGTACGGCTCCCACCGTCGATCAAACGTTCACGACGTTCGCGACGCGCGGCGAATTCGCGGTCGCGCGCGCCGTTCGCGTCGAACTCGCCGACGCGTACGGCGGCGGCACGATGCTGCGCGCTCGCAACGATCCGTCGGTGTCGCTCGCGTACCGGCCGTCGTCGGCCGTCGTCGTGCGGCTCGCCGCGGGGAGCGCGTATGCGACGGCGCCGGAGGGGCTGCTCGCGAGTCGCACCGCCGCCTCTCCCGCGCTCGCTCCGGAGACCGCGTTCGGCTATCGTCTGACCGGCGAACTTCGGCCCGGCGCGAACGATCGCGTGTGGGTCGCCGCGTACCGCGAGCGCCGCTTCGAGACGTTCGCGCCGCTCGCAGATGCGGCGAACGACGGCGCCGGTGCCGGATACGCGCACGCGCCGTCGCGCGGCTTCGGCGCGTTCGGATCGTTCGACGTCGCGCGAGTCGAGCGCTACGGAGCGGTGCAATCGTTCGCACGCGTCGCGCCGGCGTACGATGCCGGCGAAACGGGCGGCGAGCCGGGCAGCAAGGCGCGCGTCGCCGTCACGTACCGGACGGCCCGAGGGTGCGAGAGCCGTGCCGGCACGACGCTCGTCGGAAACGGCAACGCGCTCGCGCAGCGTGCGGTGCTGCTCGGCGACGTTTCGCTGTGCGTTCCCGTCTTCGGGATCGTGACCGCGCGTCTCGGCGAGAACAACGTGTTCGGAATTGCCGTGACCGATCCGTTGCTCGCGCCGCTCTTTCGGCCGCGCGAATTCTACTTGACGATCGGCCGCACGCGGTAGATCGAGCCGGTCTGGTCGTCGGCGACGAAGAGACTCCCGCTCGGCCCGACGGCGACGCCCGTCGGCCGGCCGATGCGAACGCCGCCGTCGCGTTGCCAACCGGTGACGAACGTCTTCCACTGTTTCGCGGGATCGTTCCAATCGATCGGGATCGCGGGCGCCGCTCCGGTAATGGGCACGAACGCGACGAGCGGAGCGACGAGCGGCTTGTGCCACGAACCGTGCAACGACACGAACGCGCCGCCGCGCCATGCCGCCGGGAATGCATACGGTCCGTGCGCGTCGGCCGGATAGAACGCGGCGCCGATCGGCGTCTCGTACGCGGGAAACGCGGCGCGCGCTTCGGTCACGTGCGAACAGTCGGCGCCGGCATGCGCGGGTCTGCGATCTTCGACGCACGACGGCCAACCGTAATCGGCGACGCCGTCGATCGCCGCGACGTCGTCGAAAATTTCGTAGGGATGACCGTGCGCGAGTTCGTCTTGACCGGCGCTCCCCGCCCATAGCGCGTTCGTCGCGGGATCGATCGCGAGTGCGATCGCGTTGCGCAGATGCACGGCTCGCGGCCGCTCGTCTTTTCCGTCGAGCGTCATCTGCTGGATGGTCGCACGCGTCGCGTCCGTCTCTTCGCACGCGTTGCACGACGACCCGATGCCCGCGTACAAAGTGTCGTTCGTCACGGCGAGACTCGTCGTGGAATGACCGCCGGCATAGGCGGCGCGGACGGTCGCGATGCGTTCGGGCGCGCTTCGCGCGCGCCGGTCTCCGGTTGCGTAGGGCATGCGCCAGATCCCGAACGTCGTGCCCACGTAGAGCGCGTGCGCGCCGAGGGCGATGCCCGCCGCATCGCGATCGTCGATGCGCGCGAAGATCGCCGGCGTGCCGGGTTCGCCTTCCGCATTCGGAATCACGTACACGTCGCTGCCGAGCGTTCCGGCGAGCAGGTCGCCGTTCGGCGTCGCGACGAGTTCGCGCGGACGCGGCACGTGCGCGACGACCTCGATCGTGAAGCCGGACACGACCGCCGGACGCGTTCCGGCCCCGGCCGCCTCGCGCAGCGGTAGCGCGCAGGCGAATGCGATCCCGAGACCGGCGAGCGCGACCATCAGACGTGCGTGCACGTCTCGACTATACCGCGAGCGTGACCTCGCTACCCGGTGAAAAGCGGCACGAACGTGGTACGGTCGCGTAGTGAGTAGACGGATCGAAGACTACGCCGTGATCGGCGATCGGCGGACCGCCGCCCTCGTGAGCTCCGGCGGTTCGATCGACTGGTTCTGCGCGCCCCGTTTCGATGCGCCCGCATGTTTCGCCGCGCTGCTCGGAGACGAAAGCAACGGCGCCTGGAGCATCGCTCCCGCGGGCGACGGGGTCACCTCGACGCGCGCCTACCGCGACTCGACGCTGGTCCTCGAGACGACGTTCTCGACGCCGGACGGCAGCGTCCGGCTCACGGACTGCATGCTGCTCGACACGCCGACGCCCCGCATCCGCCGCGTCGTCGAAGGCATCACCGGCACCGTCGCGATGAGCCTCGATTACGCCGTACGCTTCGATTACGGTTCGATCGTGCCGTGGGTGCGGCGCACGGACGACGGTTTGCTCGCCGTCGCCGGCCCCGACGCGTTGCTCCTCTCCTCGGACGTCGAGCTCGAGCCGAGCGGCATGCGCCACGTCGCCGCGTTCTCGGTTGCGCCGGGCGAACGCGTCGCGTTCGAACTGACGTATTATTACTCGTTCGAAGCGTCGCCGGAACATCCGCGGCTTCCCGACGCGCTGACGGATGAAACGGCGGAAAAATGGCGCGCGTGGGCGGCGCAGTGCGACTACGACGGGCCGTGTCGCGACGTCGTGCGTCGCTCGCTGCTCACGTTGCTCGCCCTGACGTATCTCCCGACGGGCGGCATCATCGCCGCGGTGACGACCTCGCTTCCGGAACGTCTCGGCGGCACGCGGAATTGGGATTATCGCTACTGCTGGCTGCGCGACGCGACGCTGACGCTCTACGCCTTACTCTCCGGCGGGTTCGTCGAATCTGCAAACGCGTGGCGCGAGTGGTTGCTGCGGGCCGTTGCCGGAAGCCCCGACGATCTACAGATCGTGTACAGCGTGCGCGGCGCGCGCCGCCTCCCGGAGATCGAGCTGCCTTGGCTGGCCGGGTACGAAGGCGCCCTCCCCGTTCGCATCGGCAACGATGCGCGCGGCCAGTTCCAACTCGACGTGTACGGCGAGGTCGTCGACTTCATGTACACATCGCAGCGTTTCGGCGTGAAGCATTCGCCCGACGATTGGGCGCTGATCGCCGCGATCGTTGACCTCGTCGTGCGCCGCTGGCGCGAACCCGATCGCGGACTATGGGAGATTCGCGGCGAGCCGCTGCACTTCACGCATTCTAAGACGATGGCGTGGGTCGCGCTCGATCGCGGCGTGCGCGCGATCGAAGAGTTTGGTCTCGACGGCCCGCTCGAAGAGTGGCGCGCCACGCGCGAAGAAATCCATGCCGACGTGTGCGCTCGCGGATACGATCCGGAGCGCGGAACCTTCACGCAGAGCTACGGATCGAGCGCGCTCGATGCGAGCACCTTGCTGATGCCGTCGGTCGGCTTTCTCCCGTACGACGACGAGCGCATCACGGGAACGGTCGCCGCGATCGAACGCGACCTCCTCAGCGGCGGCTTCGTTCAGCGTTACACGCAAGGCCCCGATGAGACGGCGGACGGCTTACCGCCGGGCGAGGGCGCGTTCCTCGCGTGCAGTTTCTGGCTCGTCGACAGTTACGCGATGATGGGGCGGCGCGCCGAAGCCGAGGCGCTCTTCGGCCGTCTCGTCGCGCTCTGCAACGACGTCGGCTTGCTCGCGGAAGAGTACGACACGGGCGCGCTCCGTCAGGTCGGGAATTTCCCGCAGGCGTTCTCGCACGTCGGATTGATCAACTCGGGATTCAACCTCTGGCATACGTCGCGTCCGGTGGAACGGCGCGCGATCGTCAACGCGGAAGCGTGATCAGCTTTCCGTCGTACGCGATGCGCCCGGCCCGGGCGAGGTTCGCCAGTTCGAGCGAGACCGTCTCGCGCGTGCTGCCGATGAGGGACGCGATGTCGGCGTGCGTGAGGCGCACGTCGAGCGTGATGCCGCCCGGCGCCGGCACGCCGTGTTCGTCAGCGAGCCGGCCGAGCAGGTGCATGATGCGATCCGGGACGTTCGCATACGCGAGATCTTCCATCGTCGCAATCGCATCGCCAAGCCGCTCGTTAAGCACCTTGGCGACGTTCATCGCCAAGTGCGGGTCGCTGCGTAGCACGGTGAAAAGATCTTCGGCCTTTGAGGTGCAGAGCAGAACGTCGTCGATGGCAACCGCAACGGTCGAGCGCGGCGCGTCACCAAAGAGTGATTCTTCACCGAAAAGATCGCCTGGCCCGAGCACGGCGACGGTTACTTCCTTCCCGTCCTCGGTGAGGCGCGCGATACGCACGGCGCCGCGTTTGATGAAATAGACGACGCGTGTCGGATCGCCGTGATCGAAAATCAGCGCACGACGCGGGTATTCGACGATCGTGAACAAATGCTCGAACTGCTCGACACCCGCCGCATCGGTGTCAATAAAAAACCGGTTGCGCTTGAGGTACCAAACTTTGTTCTGTTCAGAATCGGGCTCTGCCACGGAAACTGTCTCCATCTCGCCGATGTTACCCGATGCCCGTTTGGCGCGCAGTAAGCCGCCTTACCGGGAGGGAAGTCCGCGCGTATGACTGGGAATCCGCAAGATATTCTCGCAATCCTCGCGGGAGCCGCCCTGATCTTCGGCGCCGGGGGCAGCGCCGTCCGCGCGCGCCTCGCGAAGCCTCGCCCGCCCGGCGACGAGCCCTCCCCCGAGGATCCGCCGGCTACCTCGGAAAGCGAGAAACCGCCCGGCTAAGCAAACTCAAAGGGGCTCTCGCTCGTTGAGACGAGTGATGCCTCCTGACGAGCCCGCTGACGGTCGCGACACCCTTGAACGTACGATCCGCTTGTATCAGCTTGCGGTGATTCTTCCGCTCTGGATCGCCGCGGGCTCCGCCGATTACGTCCTGCACCGTCGATCACATATCGAAGAAACCTCCGGCATCGGAGAGTCCGCACTGCACGGCGTCGGGATCTCACTCGCGGCGCTACCGGTGCTCGGCGGATTGTTCTTTGAAGTAAACGCCGGCGTGCTCGCGGTGATGATCACGGGCTTCGCCTCGCATCTGGGCATGACGATCTGGGATGTGAGCTTCGCCTCGCAGCGACGCGAAGTCACGCCGACCGAACAACACGTGCACGCGCTGCTGGAACTGGTCCCGTTCAGCGCGCTGTCGTTCTTGCTCTGCACGCATCATGACCAAGCCCTGGCGCTCATCGGACGCGGTGCGGCAAAGCCCGATTTTCGCTTGGTGCGCAAGCGCAAACCGCTGTGCGTCGCGGCCGTGGGCGCCACGATCACGGCATTCACACTTCTGGTCGCGATCCCGTATGGCGAGGAATTCATCCGCTGCTATCGATTCCGGCACCGCGGCGACGACCGCGCGTAAGCGCGTCTCCCGGGCCCCTGCGGGTGGGAAGCGACCGGCGTTGAATCGAGCCGCGTGCATCAACCGGAATCGCTCGCCATCCGCTGCGGCCGTCTCTACGACGGGACCGGCGCGCCCCCACAGATCAACGTCACGATCCTGATCGAGGGCGGACAGCTCGCCTCGATCACCCCGAACGACGGGACGCCCGTCGCCGCACGGCACACACTCGAAGCGACGGCGGTAACGCCCGGGCTGATCAACGCGCACTGCCACCTTGAGTTTGCCGGCGAAGCCGATACAGGCGTGACGATTTTGCGCACCCCGATCCAACGCACGCTCGTCGCGGTCGAGAGCGCGCGCAAAGCGCTCTTCGCAGGCGTTACCACCGTGCGCGATCTCGGTGGCGCTGAAAGCAATGCGATCGAGCTGCGCGACGCGATCGCGGCTGGGACGCATCTCGGTCCGACGATCCTCGCCGCGGGTCGCGCGCTGTGCATGACCGGCGGCCACGGTTATTTCATCGGGCGCGAAACCGACGGCCCGTGGGATGCGCGTAAAGCGGTGCGCGAACAGCGTAAGGCCGGCGCTGATTGTATCAAGCTTATCGCGACCGGCGGGGTGCTCACCAAAGGCGCCGTTCCCGGCATCGATCAGCTCACTGAGGAAGAGATGCGCGCCGCGATCACCGAGGCTGCGACACATCGCATGCGCGTGGCCGCGCACGCGATCGGAACCAGCGGCATCAAAAACGCGCTGCGCGCGGGCGTCACCTCAATCGAGCACGGGCATCTGCTCGACGACGAAGCGATCGCGCTCTTCG
>CAJCIN010000132.1 GCA_903970385.1 Rhodospirillales bacterium
TTCTTCCGCACGACTTTCCGAACGGCGGGTTCGACCTCATCGTGCTTTCGGAAGTCGGCTACTATTGGTCGGACGACGATCTCGCGCTCGCGCGGGACCGATTCGTGCGCGCCGCGCCGGGCGGAACGATCGAGCTCGTGCATTTTCTTCCGGACGTTTCCGACTACGTGCGCCCGGGAGACGCCGTTCACGAGATCTTTCTCGCCGACGATCGATTCGAATGCGTGCGCTCGCACCGTGACGAATCGTACCGTATCGAGGTCCTGACCGTTCGATGAGCCGCTTCACCGTCGTGATTCCGGCGAAGAGCGAAGAAGAACGCATCGGGGCGGCGCTCGAGGCACTCGCGCATCAGGTCGACGTCGCGACGGGCCGGGCGCTCGCGCCGGGTACGTTCGACGTCGTCGTCTATTGCAACGACTGCGACGACGACACGGCCGGCATCGCTCGCCGCGTTGCCGCCGCCTCGTCGCACGTCGCGATCGACGTCGTGGAAACGCGCTTACCGCGCGACGCCGCGCACGTCGGCGGCGCACGCAAAGCGGCGCTCGATCTCGCGGTGGCGCGCATCGTGGAAAACGGCGACGGCATCGTCGCCTCGACCGACGCCGATACGGTCGTTTCGCCGACGTGGATTTCCGCAACGCTCCAAGAGATGGCGCACGTCGACGCCGTCGCCGGCTTCGTCGTCGTCAAGGCGTCCGAGCGCGATGCGATGCTCGCTCCGATGCGCTTGCTCTACGATCTCGAGGTGACCTACCGTCATCTGCTCGGCGGCGTCTGCACGGCCATCGACCCGCTTCCGTACGAGGCCGTCCCGCAACACGATTCGTTCGTCGGCGCGAGCTTCGCCGTCACGACTCGGGCGTACGTCGCCACCGGAGGCCTGCCGCCGCTCTCGCATCTCGAGGATCTCGCATTCTGCGACGCACTCGTCGCGATCGACGCACGCGTGCGGCACAGTTTCGCCGTTCGCGCGTATACGTCGGCGCGAACGAACGCACGCGTCGACGGCGGTTTCGCGTCGCTCCTCGCGAGCATGACGGACCTCGCCGCATCGAAACGCGACTACCTCGTTCGTTCCGCGCGCGCCTCGATCGAAGACGCGCGCATTCGCTCGCTGCTACGCGCCGTGCGCGCCGGCAACCACGATGCCGAACGGCTCCGGTCCCTCGAAGCGCTGACCGGTATCGGCGCGAGCGAGATCGTCCGCTTGGCGAGCGGTGCGCGGACGTTCGGAACGTTGTGGCTCCACGTTCGTGCGCGATCGCCGCAGTCCGGGTATCCCGACGAGCCGATTCAATCGGCGATCGGTGCGCTCCGTCGCGCGGCCGAAGACGGCATGCCGTTCGATCCGACGCGCAGTAGCGTCGCGTCGGGCGCGGGCTGACGCAGATACATCTCGAGATCCCGCACGAGCGGCGCGAACGGTAACGGTTCGAGGAGACCGCGCGCACCGACGCCGCGAACCGCGCGCTCGATGACGTCGAGCCCGGCACGTTCGACGGCGAGTCGCGCCATATCGACGACGTCGACGACGTTCGCCGCAGTCTCGGCGCTCGGCCGGTCGTCGTATGCCGTCCACGCCTCTTCGCCCGCGCGCACCCAATTGAGTGCCGCGCGCGTCGCGATGCGCATCTCGCCGGCTCGTGCACGCTGCAACGGGTCGTCGCTTCGCTTCTGCGCGACGAGATAGGCGAGGGTCTCGGCCGTCAGTCGCTCGATGATGCCGACGTGCGTCGCGACGAAGCGCAGCGCTCCGCCGGCGAACCACGGCGCGCGTTCGTAATCGTTCGGCGCTCCGATGAGGTCGGTCGGATCCAAACGGATGCCGTCGAACGAGATGCGGAAACTGTTCGACGCATGCATGCCGAGCGGCCGCCAAGCGCGATCGTCGACGTTCCGCGGATGACGATCGAGCGGGACGAGACACATCTGCAACGTGCCGTCGTCGCGGAGCGCGGTGACGAGTGCGCGCGTCACGCAATCGGCGCCCGACGCCCAGGTTTTCGAGCCGCGTAAGGTAAGGCTCGCGTCGTCGGTGGCGATCAAGAGCCCATCCTGGTCCTGCGTATTCCAGACGCCGAACAAATGGCCGTCGGCGACGTCGCGTTCCGCCCGGTCGCGCTGCTCGGGCGTCCCGTACAGCGCGACGAGCAGCACGCCGTTGAAATGTCCTTCGTAGATGCGGCCGGAGCTCGCATCGCGCGTGCCCATCGCGCGCAGCGCATCGAGTTCCGCGCGCCTGCCCTCGACGTGGATGCCGCGCGCGTCGTACCGGGCACGGGCGAGATCGCGAGACGAAATAGCAAGCGTCGGACGCCCGGCCTCGATCAACATATCTCGCTTGTACCCTCCGCGGGGGAGAAGAAGCGCTCTTCCGGTCCGAGCCACCGCTCAGCGAGTTCGTCCGTGATGCGAAAGCCGGCCGGATCGTCGTCGATCAGCGTCGTTCTCTGCGACCGGTGGGCGTCGAGGGCACGCCGTTTCGCGCGCAGCGCGCCGGGCGTGAGCGTGATGCTCTCGCACGCCGCCTCGCCTTCGCGTGGATGGTCGGCCGCGACGCCGTTGATCGAGAGCCACACGCCGTATTCGGCGTATCTCGCGACGACGCGCGCGGCGGCGAGCGCTTCACGTGCGATCGTCGAGGCGGCGACGTGGTCGCCGTGCGGATCGCGGCGCCACGGCGCGAGCACGGTGTCCGGCCCGAACGACCGCAGATGCTCCGCGAGCCGCTCGACGAGGACGGCATTCGCGGCGCGGTCGAGCGCGCCGAGCTGAGAATCCGTCGTCCGGAAGAAGATCGGAGCGCGGCGCACGCCGAGCTGCGCGAGGGATGCGATCGCTTCGCGTTCGCGAATCGCCGCGACAGCCTCCGGGGGAAACCGCCGGCTGCCGGGATGGCTGCGACTGCCGTCCGTGAGGTACGCGACCTCGATCTCGCCGCCCGCGGCCGCGATCGTGGCCATCGTTCCGCCACACCCGATCGTGTCGTCGTCGGGGTGCGCGGCGACGACGAAGAGGCGCTTCGCATGGATCACCCGATGCATGTGCCCTGATTT
>CAJCIN010000133.1 GCA_903970385.1 Rhodospirillales bacterium
TGCTTCCGTCGAACGGATGAAAGCCCGTCGGGGCGGCGTCGCCGAACGTGCGGGTGAATGCGTCGAACGTCAGCCGTTCTCCGCGCGTCCGACGGATCGCCAGCGCGAACGCCGTGTCCACGCGGTGGTGCAGCGACCGCAGTCTCTCCAGTTCCCTGTCGTCGTGCACGATTTCTTGACGGATCTGGGCGAGACTTTCGCGCGTACGCACGCCGGCCTGGTAATTCGCGACGACCTGTCCGGCGGTCGTCGCAAGAACGATCGCGATCACGATCGACACGATCTCGAGCGCGAGATCGGATGGCTCGATGCGTAACGAAGGCCGTCGAGGGCGCCGTTCCTCAGCCATGCGACGCGCGTTCCGTGGGTCGGCGGAACACCCTTTCGGGGAGAAACTGGCGACGTTGAAGGGGCTCGAACCCTCGACCTCCGCCGTGACAGGGCGGCGCTCTAACCAACTGAGCTACAACGCCACGAACCCGGGCGCAGGGGAAGCTCCGGTCGATTCTCCCGGGCACCCCGGTTCCCTTTCGGAGCGGCGTCAGTCGCTGGTGGGCACGGTTGGGATTGAACCAACGACCCCCCGCGTGTGAAGCGGATGCTCTCCCACTGAGCTACGCGCCCATCGAAGGGCACCACCGCGGCTGACGATTCGAGAGTATACGCGATCGATCCACGCCTGTCTACGGTTCGCGTCCACCCGCCGAGGGACGCCGCTGCGGCCGGGCAAAACATCGTTCATGGAAGCGATCGTTCCGCTCATCAGCACCTCGAAAACCGGCCCGTCCGGGATCATGCACCTGCCGCGTCTGTGGATGAAGATTCTCCTCGCCTCGAAGGGGCGGCTCGCCGAGGGATATCGTCACGGGATCGGCGGCTTCGACGAGCGGCTGCTCGAGAATTTCGGCGTCGATCGAGACGCGTTCATCGCGTACGTCGAAAGCGAGCAGCCCGACTATCTCGCGGCCGAGCGGTGGTTCACGCAGCACGCCACGGCCTTCTCGCCGCAGACCGTCGCCGCGTCCAATGCGGGCTTCCTCGAGGCGTCGTTCTCGGACCCCGCCCGGTCGAAGATGTTCCGCGAGCGCGTGGGCCTCGACGACGACGCCTGCACGCACGTGATTCCGCTCAACGATCTCGACGACTGGTTCGGGTTCCACGAGTCGCTCGTCGGCGCTCGCGGCTAGCGCGGACGACGTGCTCGAGGACTTCCGGCTCGTCCATCGATTCCGCGTTCCGTTCGCGGACGTCGACATGATGCGGCACGTCAACAACGTGGCGTACGCCACGTGGGCCGAGACGGTGCGGACGGAATACTTCGGCGACGTGTTCGAGGAACGCATCGGCGGCCCGCGCGGCATCATCCTCGCGAAGACCGAGATCGTCTACGAGAAGCCGATCGCGTATCGCGAAAACGTCGCGGTCGGCGGTCGCGTCGGAACGATCGGCGGCAAGTCGTTCGCGTTTCGATCCGAGGTCTGGAGCGTCGACCGAAGCGAACGATGCGCGACGATCGACTGCACGCTCGTCGCATTCGATTACGAGACGAACACGACCATTCGCGTCCCGGACGAGTGGCGCGTCAAGATCGCCGCATACGAAGGACGCGCGGCCGAGCTGCCCGCCGCGCCGCGATGATCGTCGTAACGACCGAGGACGTCGCCGGGTACCGCGTCGTCGAGACGTTCGGGCAAGTCTTCGGCGTCGTCGTTCGCAGTCGCGGGCTCGGCGGGAACATCGTCGCGGGACTTCGTTCGATCGTCGGGGGCGAGATCCACGAGTACACGGCGATGGTCGAGGACTCGCGTCGCCAAGCCATCGATCGCATGGCGCAGAACGCCTCGCTGATGGGCGCGAATGCGGTCGTGCGCATGATGTTCGACTCGTCGGAAATGAATCAATCGATGAACGAGGTCGTCGCGTACGGCACCGCCGTGAGGATCGAGCCCGCTCCATGAGCCTGCGCAACGTCGTCATCGCGTTGCTCGGTTGCGGCGTCGTCGTGGCGCTCGCGCTGGCCGCGACGCACCACACGGTGCCGTGGATCGCGCTCGCCGTCTACTGGTCGATCGGGATCGTCCTCATCCTCGTCGAGCGCGGACGCTACCGGCCGCGTGCGAGCGGCGGGACGTTGACGGCGACGCAAGAGCGCTTCTTCGATCCCGTCACGGGGAAGCGCGTCGACGTCTACGTCGACGAGACGACCGGTCGACGCGAGTACCGCTCGCCGTCCTAGAAGCGGTGCGTGACCGCCACGTCGATCGCGGTACCCTGAAGCGCATACGCGTCCGTTCCGATGACCTGACCGACGCCGCCATACGATAGGCCCCCGCCCGGAATCGTGAAGTGCCGATCGTACGTGTTCGTGAGATTCGTCGCCGAGACGAGCAGATCGAGTCCGCGCCAGCGATAACCGAGGCCGCCGTCGATCGTCGCGTACTGCGGCTGATCCAACTCGTTGTAGAGACCCTCGTACACGAGACGGCCGTACGCCGTGAAGCCGATTTGCGGTGAATGCACGATCGAGAGCGTCGCTTTCTGAAGCGGTAGCCCGAGGCTCTGCTCGCCCGGCACGAGCGTGCCGTCCTGGATCGCGGCGGGAACGCGCGTGAGGTACGCGCTGCGAACCGCGAAGCCCGCTCGCAGACTCGTCGCATTCGCGATCTCGCGTTCGCCTTGCAATTCGATTCCCGTGTACACGCCGTCGCCGGCATTGACGGGATAGCTGAGCGGACATGCCGTGCCGTCACCACCCGCGGACGCCGGACCGCACGAGGGATCGAGCGCGGGCTGCAGCACCGAGGCCGGATTGCGGAGATTGACGCGATAGAAATCGACCGAGACGTCCGTGCGTCGCGACCCGAGTTCGAAGAGGTGGTCGAGCCCGACTTCGTACTCGGTCGCACGATCGGGTTGGAGGTGCGGATTCCCGACCGACACGTAGTTGCCGACGACGACCGGCAACGGCGACGGCACGAAGAGTTCCGGTAGCTGCGGTGACTGATACGTCGTTCCGGCGGAGAAGCGGACGACGGTGCGGCCGTCGGGCGTGTACACCGCGCCGAACCGCGGATCGAGGCTCGATCCGAACAGCGAATAGCGACTATAATATCCGGCCGCCGTCAGATGGAGCGACGCGGCCGGCTCGTACGTGTATCGCAGCACGGCCGCGCGTTGCGTCTGGCCGAGTCCGAGCGCGGCCACGTCGGTAGCGGGCGGCGCGTCGTCGTCGTCGAGCGTCCGCAGGGCGAGCGTATGCGGGGCGCTCCGGAGGATCGCTTCGTCGTTGACGACGCCCGGGAGGAAGTCCGTCGCGAGCTGTTCGTTGCGCACGTCGTATTGGAGCGTGAGCATCGCGTGCGCGAAGGTATGCTCGATCTCGAACGTCTCGTCGTCGATCCGATCGCGATCGTTGTACAAGTAGGGTGACGTGTCGGCGCCGGGCCCGTCGATCGATTGCGAGACGAGCGACGTGTAGTGGCGCAGCAGCAGACTCGTCTGTGAGATTCGACTCGCGTCGATTCCGCCGAGCGGAAGCCGGAGATCGAGGCCGTACGCCGCGTTGTGCGCGGATAGTGCCGTTCCTTCGAAGCCGTCGACGATCGGCAGGCCGGACGGAGCGGCCGTGTCGTCATCGCGTGCCGAACGCCGCGCGATCGCATCGTCGCCGGTGTCGACGCCATTGGCGATCGTCGAAAGCGCGGCGGATAGATCGCGATACTGAGTCTGATCGTGAAACGACAGTTCGGCATACGCGTCGCCGCGAGACCCGAACGCATACCGCAATTTACCGAGCAGCGTCGAGCCGTCGAAGGCGCTTCCGACGTGCACGGGCGCGTCGTCGTTCGAGGCGTCGAGGACGGTTTGGTTGACCTCCCCGTTAGTCGTTGTGCGATGCAGTGAGAGTGCGTAGCCGAGCCGATCGATCGTTCCCGTCGATTCGAGGGTCTCACCGAACGAACCGAAGGATCCACCATACACGCGGGCGAGCCCGTGGGGGTTCGTCGTCGGCTCGAGCGTCCGGATATTGATCGCGCCGTCGATCGTGTCCGGTCCCACGAGCGACGACGGCGAGATACCCTTGACGAGTTCGACGCTCCCGTAATCGGCCGGATCGAGAAGCGAAAGATCGAAGTCGCCCGTGTTGCCGTTGTTGACTTGATGGCCGTCGATATCGACGAGCGTCTCCGTCGGGTCCGGCCCGCGCAACGCGACCGACGTCGGCAAACCGGAACTGCCGCCACCGACCGGGTGCACGAGCGACGTCGAGATGTCGTTTTGCAGGACGTCGCTCAGACGCGTGAACCCTTCGCCGGCGTAGGTTTGCGCGTCGATCGTGGTGCTCGGCGCCGACGACGTCGAGAGCGATGAGCCGGCCGAGACCTGCACGCGACCGATCGTAATCAGCGACGTCGCGGTGCGCACGAGCGAGAGCGCCGTCGT
>CAJCIN010000134.1 GCA_903970385.1 Rhodospirillales bacterium
GTACACGGACGCGAGCCGGCCGCCCGCGGGCACGCGCGCCGCGGGACAATCCGCGGGCATGATGGAGGACTACTTCACGCAGCCGGTCCTCGACGCGGTGCAGAAGATCGTCCCGCTCGCACACGAAGCCGGCACGACGCCGGGACGTCTCGCGCTCGCATGGTGCTTGCGCCGTCCCGAAATTTCGAGCGTGATCTGCGGTGCGACGAAACCCGAACACGTCGACGACAACGCCGCTGCGGCGGATCTCGACGTCGACGCCGCGCTCTTCTCGCGCATGGACGACATCCTCGTACCCGTCGCGCCGTACGAGCCGTATACGGCGTAGCGCGCGCGAGAGAGGTCACAGGCTATGCAACTTCGCTCGGTGCTCGTCTTGCCGATCACGATCGGGCTTCTCTGCGGCGTGGCGCACGCCGGAAACGACCGAACGGAGAAGCTCATCGGCAGTTGGAGTTGCAGCACCTATCAAGGGAACATCACGAACAAAACGATCGCGCGGGATCGCGATGGATCGATGCGGATCGTGAATCGCGTGCATACCGCCAACGGCGACTTCGGTACGATTCGAGAAACGTACGTGCCGGACGCGTCCGGAGGGTGGAAGCTGACGGCGATTCCGGATCCCGTTTTTCCGTTCGGACGGTACGACGCTACGGCTGGTGCGTGGACCGGCACGCAGTGGGTGTTCGAAGGGTCGGAGCCGATGCGCGCAGCCGACGGGTCGACGACGCTCACCGACGCCCGGCTCGTGTATACCGACGTGTTTCCCGCCGGATTTCGTCGAGAGTTGCAGGTGCAAGCTTCCGGCATTTGGCGCGACATCAGCGAAGAGGTCTGCACGCGCTGAGCGCTAGAACGAGTTCTGCGCGGGAAGACGATCGGTCGGGCAGACGATCTCGAGCGTCGATGGATGGGCGATGTGTGGACCTGCAAAGACGAGTGTGTCGAGGCGCCCGTCCTTGAGGTCGCTCAAACGGCGCACGATCGGCGCCGCGCGCGCACGCGCGAGATTCAAATCACCCGTGAGGTCGACGGTGCCGTCGCCGAACGCGACCACGACGAATTGCCGCGACGCGCAACTCGCGATCTTACCGCGAACGTATGCGACGATGGTCTGCCCGCCGCCCCAATACGGGATGCTGCTTCCCGGCGCGTAGGCGATCGGTCCGCACTCGCACCCACCGTGCTGCAGCGCCCACGCGTATTCATGCGCTGCGGACGCCGAAGAGCTCGTCGCGCACGAAACGGCACCCGTCACGGCCGCCGTGAGTGCGGTCGCGCGCAGCATCGCATACACCGGCGCGCGGGCTAGCACGTTCCGTTCGTACAGAACCGTAGTTTCTTCGCGAGGTCGATGCCGTTCGTCGTCATCGGCAAGCCGCCCGCCGCGGACACGCCCGCTTCGCGCGCGAGCGCAGACCAGTCGTCGCCGCGCAGGAAGCCGAACGCGAGCCCGGGCGCGCCGCTCCAATTCGTGTCGGTGAGCGTGCCGCCGAAATGTTCGCGATCGAGGGTGCGCAGCAGCGCCTTCACGTACGGCGCGTTCGCCGTCGCGTCGACCTCGGCATCGGAGACGTCGAGAAAGTAGCGCACGCCTTCGGGCGGACGGCCGTTCGCGCCGAGCCCGTCGCGACACGCCGGCGTCTTGTCGGTGTTCGACCCGTCGGAGAACGTCGCGGGATACACCCACGTCGGCGACGCGCACAGCGCGCTCGTCGCGATGGCGTACGGCAGCGTGCCGTGCGGCGACGCTTCGGCGCGCACGAGCGCGTGCGGATCGATCGCACCGAGCGACGTTGCGATACCCGTCGCCGTGCTGCCGCTGCAATCCGTGCCGTCGCCGTCGTACGGGCACGCGCCGCCGGTCAGCGCGACGAGCGGTGACTCGGGATCGTCGCTCGGCGCCGATGCGCCCCAGAAATCGAACTCGGTCTTCGCCGCGTCGTCCTCGATCGAGAGATGATGGTCGGCGTTCCCCTGCGGAAACGCGCCGCGCGGGATGCGGACGCGAATGCCGGCGACGTGATTCTTCTCGCAGATGAACGCGCTGTACGAGACGCCCTCGCAGCGCACGACGTGGACGATGCTGTTGCCCGGGCCGGCATCCGCGTAGAGCGGAAACGATCCGTCGGATCGATCGCCCGGCTGCGGCGCCGTCGACGAGCCGAACGACGCGAAGGCGGGCGGCCGTCCCGGTTGCGCCTGTTGCGCGGCCCAGGCCGCCGAGTACGGGCTCACCTGCGGATTCGCGGGCAACGGCCGGCACATCGGGTTACGCGTGAAATGCCGGCACGCGATCGCGGGGGGAGGCGGCGGCGCCGCCTGCATCAGGCTGCCTCCGCGTTTAGCAGGTTCCGTTCGAGCAGAACGTCACGACCTTCGAGAGGTCGATGCCGTTCGTCGTGATCGGAACGTTCTGATTTCCGCTCGCCGGGAGGCCTGCCTCGCTCAGTATGGGTTGCCATTCTGCATACGTTCCCCAGCGCGCTTGCGGTGACAGTCCGGGTGCGCCCGACCAGTTCGTATCGGTGATCAACCCGCCGTAGTGATCTTCGTCCATCGTGCGGAGGATGACTTTCACGTACGGCGCGTTCGACGTCGCGTTGATGTCGGCATCGTGGAGAGCGATGAACCAGCGCGAACCCTCGGGCGGTCGCTGGCCGGACGCCGTATGCCCGGCGCACGCACTCGAACCGTTCGTGTTCGCTCCGTCGCTCGACGTCGCCGGGTAGACGAAGGACGGGTCGGCGCACACCGCGCTGACGGAGATGGCGTACGGCAGCGAACCGTGAACCGGATCGAGTTCCGCCGTCACGACGTCCTCGGCGACGATGTTTCCGAGACTCGTCGCGATATCGGTCGCCGTGGATCCCGAACAACCGGTGCCGTCGGACCCCCACGCGCATTCCCCGGCTCCGCCGACGTTGTCCGACCCCGTGCCGGTCAGACGATCGGAGAGCCACGTGTCGACCTCCATGCCGTGAACGGAATCTTCCCAGGACTCGTGATGGTCGGAGCCGCCCTGAAGATGCATGCCCGAAGGGAAATTCACGGTCCGGTTCTGCATCTGGACCTTGGTATCGCAGGTGTACTTCGAATAGCTCTCCTTGTCGCAATCGAACGTCGTCGCGCCGAGGACGTTCGAAGACGTCATCATCGCGACGGGTTCCGCGCCGTCATTCGTATCGTTCGTGTTCTGCGTGACGTCGAAGCCGGCGAAATGATCCTTGCCGCTCTGAAAGAGCACGGCGGCCCACGACGCGCTGTTCGCGGCGACGGCCGGCCGCGCCGGAAGCGGTTTGCACATGGGATTCGACGCGAAGTAGACGCACGACGTGGCGACGAGATGGGCGCCGCCCGTCGTGGCCGTCGGCATCGGCGTCGGCGTCACGGTCGGACGCGCGGATGGTGCGGCCGTCGGAGCGTGGGTCGGCGTGGCGGTCGGAGCCGCGGTCGCGCTCGGAACGGGAATCGGCGTGGGGCTCGCGCCGGTGGGCGTGCGGGTCGGGATGGGCGTCGGCGTGCTCGCGACGGGGGTCGGCGTACTCACGACGGGAGTGGGCGTGCTGCCGACGGGGGTCGGCGTACTCGCAACGGGAGTGGGCGACGCGCCGATCGGGATCGGCGTGCTCCCGACGGGCGTGCTTCCGATCGGGCCCGGCGTCATCGCCCCCGACGGGGACGGCGTCGCGGAGGGCGATGCGGTGCCGAGCCCGGGCGCCTTCACGGGTGCGATCTCGCCAGCGGCCGTCGGCAGTGAGGAGCCGCCGCCTCCGCCGCTGCATGCGGCGAGGGCGCCGGCGCACACGATGGACGAACCAAAAAGAATGAGCGAGCGCATACGGACGCCTCCGAGAAAAACACGAATTCTTAATCGTTTTTTCGGACGTCGCACTTGGCGCGAGCACATGGCGGCGCCGAGTGTGACCGCGCTCGAGTAAAGCGGACGCAAAACGCATTCGCCGGTGTGATACGTCCATCGGCGGTTCGCGCGGGAAATCTGGGGGCGGACGTCGTCGTGCCGGAGCGGCTCGCGCGAGGAAAGCGCTCCTTCGAAGGCGACCCACACGCTCGATGATGCGAATGCCGGCCCTCGTCCTCGCCGCCGCCCTTCTCGCGGGTTGCGCGTCCTCGCGTCCGCACGACGAGCAGACGTTGCGGCTGTTCGACCTCGATCCGCCGACGCTGAATCCGCTCGTGAACGACAACGCGACGATCGTCGACTTCGCGCAATTCATCCACGGCTTTCTGCTGCGGACGGACGATCGCGGACGTTTCCTACCCGACCTCGCCGTGCGCGTGCCGACCGTTGCGAACGGCGGCATCGCGGACGGCGGCCGCACGATCCGCTACCGGCTCGCCCGCGGCGTGCGCTGGCACGACGGCGCCGCGTTCGACGCGCGCGACGTCGCGTTCTCGTTCCGCGCCGCGATGAATCCGCGCAACGACGTGCCCGATCGCTCCGGCTTCGACGACGTCGCCTCGGTCTCGACGCCGAGCCGCTACGACGTCGTCGTCCGGCTCAAGCGGCCGTACTCACCCGCGATCGCGACGTTCTTCACGACGGGTGCGAACGACGTCTATCCGATTCTCCCGGCGCATCTGCTCGCGAAGCTGCCCGATCTCAACTCGGCGCCGTACAACGGCAATCCCGTGGGCCTCGGTCCGTACCGGCTCGTCTCGTGGCAACGCGGATCGCGCGTCGAGCTCGAAGCCGATCCGCACTTCCGGCGCGGCGCGCCGCACATCAAGCGCGTCACGTTCACGATCGTGACCGACGAGAATACGGCGGTCACGCTCTGGCAGTCGCACGGGCTCGACTTCTTCCCGGTGCGCGGCTTCGCAGGAAGCCGTTCCGTGATCGAGGGCGCGCGCGCCGTGCACGACGCGCACGAGTACGGTTCCGATCACTACCAGTTCAACTACGTGATGTTCAATACGTCGCGCGGCGTGATGCGCGATCGCGCGGTCCGCGCGGCCATCGTGCGCGGCGTCGATCGCGAACGCGTCGAGCGGCTCGTGCAGGGCGAACTCGATCGGCCGGGCGACGGCGACCGGCTCCCCGGCCAGTTCGCCTACGATGCCTCGATTCGTCAGGCACCGTACGATCTCGCGGGCGCGGGCCGGATGCTCGACGCCGTGGGCTGGCGCTTGCACGGCGGCGTACGGCAACGCGGCGGCGTCCCGCTCGTCGTCGAGATTGTCGGGCCGTCGGGCTCGCCCGGGTCGGAACGCACCTCGCTCGTCTTGCAGGCGGAGCTCGCGCGGCTCGGCGTCCGCGCCGACATCAAGACGTATCAGTACAACGTGCTGTTCGCCGCCGCGTCGGAGGGAGGCATCTTTCCGAGCGGCCGCTTCGATCTCGCGCGCTACGGCTGGCAGCCCGGCGAAGACGCGGATCACTCGTATCTCTTCCGCTGCGATACGCGGCCGCCGAACGGCGAGAATTACGGTCGCATCTGCGATCCGCAGATCGACGCCGCCGCGCGGCGCGAGATCGAATCGCCGGATCCGGCCGTCCAAGTCGCGGGCGATCGCGCGATCCTGCGCGAGCTCGTCGCCCAGAGCGATCTGCTGTTCCTCGGCTTCGATCGCGAACTGCTCTTCGCGCGCGACGGGCTCGACGGCGTCCGTCCGTCGATTCTCGGACAACACTTCTGGAACGTCGCCGACTGGACGCTGCGGGACAAATGAAAAGCCCCGCGTCTCGGAGGAGAGCGGGGCTTTCGTCGACCGTTACGGTCTAGCGGTTAGCGATACGACTGGCGGGGCGTGAAGCAGTCGCGGCAGTAGACGGGCTTGTCGCCGCGCGGTTTGAACGGCACTTGGGCCGTTTTGCCGCACGTGCTGCAAATCGCGTCGAACATCTCGCGCTGGGCGCCGCCGCCGCTGTAGCCGCCGCTGCGGGCTCCGCCGCCGCCTTCACCGCGTTGCGCTTTACGCGCGGCGCGGCAATCGGGGCATCGGCTCGGCTTGTTGGTGAAGCCCTTCGCTGCGAAGAACTCTTGTTCGCTCGCCGTGAAAGCAAAGGGGCGGCTGCAATCGGTGCAGTTCAGTGATTCGTCTCGGTACATCGGTACTCCAGGATGATTGATATTGAGGGTTGACGTGCGATGTACCTAAATCCGATGCGGACGCGCCAGAACTGGGACAACAACTCGTACCTTCTTCAGACCCCATTTGAGGCCAATGGTTGCGGGCCTGCCGCTCGGGCCTTACTTGAAGGCATGCGGCGGGGGCGCCACGGCGTTCGCGTCGAGCGTCCGCACGAGTTGCGGTTCCGCGCCGCTCAACTTCGCGACGAACATCGGCTGCAAGACGGCGTGGTCGCTGCCGCGGATCGTCTCGCGACCTTTCGGCGCGTCGAAGCTCCAGTCGGCGAGCGCCGCCGTCGTCTTCTTCGGATCGTCGCCGCCCGCTTTTTCGACCGCGTGCACGATCATCTGCGCCGCCGCGAAACCGTCCGGATCGAAGAGATCCGGCACCTTGCCCGCTTTCTTCAGCTCGGAGACGAGGAAGTCGTTCGCCTTCGTCTTCGGGGCTTGATAGAAGTAATAGGAAAGGAACGTCACCTTCGATTCGAAGGGCTTGAACGTCGCGTACGACGCGCGGTCGGCGAGCCCCGTGACGACCTTCGTCACCGAGAACACGCCCTGATCGTCGAGCGTCTTGAAGAGTGCCTCCCCCGTCGCGCCCGCCCACGCCACGAAGAGCACGTCCGGCTTCGCGTCCTTGATCTTCTGCGCGAACGGTGCGAAGTCGCTCGCGGATAGCGGCACGTAGAGATTCGAGACGGTCGCGCCGTGTTCGGCCCCGAGCACGGCTTCGACCGCCTTATCGTTCGCTTGCCCGAACGCCGAGTCTTGAGCGAGCACCAAGACTTTCTTGCCGCGCACGTCCCCTACGGCGGAGGCTGCCGTCGCGACGTCTTGATAGGTCTGCCGGCCGGAACGGAACGTGTACGCGTTGTTGCCCGTGACCGCATCCGCGGCGGCCGGCCCGGAGATGAAGAGCACTTGGTTCTCCGCCGCGAGCGGCGCGAGTTGCAACGCGACGGCGGACGACGTGGAGCCCGCGACGATCTTGGTGCCGGTGCCGATGAGATCTTTCGCGGCGGCGACGGCCTTCGCGGGATCGCCCGCGTCGTCGCGCTCCGTCACGACGAGCTTGTGGCCCGCGACGGTGCCCGTGCCGTGCGTGGCGTATGCGAGCCCGATCGCGAAACCTTCGGCGTATTGCGCGCCGTAGCCGCCGAGTAAGCCCGTCTTCGAATAGATCAACCCGATCGGAACGGGCGCCGCGTCCGCGGCACGCGCGGGAGTATGCGAAATGCCCGTAGCGGAAAACGCGACGAGCGCCGCCGCGGCGGAAGCCGCGACGATCGATGCTTTTCTCATGAACGATCCTCGTATGGAATGATCGATTCGTGTTCTCCGCGGCCAATGAAAAGTCTGCGCCTCTACCCAACATCCGTATCGGTGAGATACTTTCGTCGAACGGCTCGCGAGCGCGGGCCCTCAAACTGATGCGCCTGTCGACGCGCGCTCTCGGTCTTCGCATCGGTGCCGTACCGATCGTCGACGATGTGTCGCTCGACGTTCGATCCGGCGAGTTCGTCGTCATCATCGGACCGAACGGCGCCGGCAAGACGACGCTCTTCAATCTTCTCTCGGGCGTGACGCGCGCGACGTCGGGCACGATCGCCCTCGGCGACGTCGACGTCACGTCGGCGCCGCCGTACCGTCGCGCGCGCCTCGGTCTCGGCCGCACGTTTCAGACCTCGACGATCTTCCCCGCGTTGACGACGCTCGAGAACGCGCGCGTCGCCGCGCAGGCGTCGCTCGGCGGCAGCGGCACGATGTGGCGTCTCGCCGACCGCGAACGCGCGCCGCGCGAGCGCGCGCTGGCCGTGCTCGAATCCGTCGGCCTCGCGCATCGCGCGCACGACGTCTCCGGCTCGCTCTCGCACGGCGAGAAGCGCAAGCTCGATCTCGCGATTCTGCTCTGCGGCGAGCCGAGCGCGATCCTCCTCGACGAACCGACGGCGGGCATGGCCGCGGAAGACATTCCGGCGATGGTCGCGTCGATCGCGGCGATCCACCGCGATCAAAAGAAGACGATCCTCATGGTCGAGCATCGCATGGACCTCGTGCTCGGGCTCGCGGATCGGGTCGCCGTCATGCACCACGGTGCGTTGCTCGCGATCGACACGCCCGAGCGCATCGTCGCGAACGAAACCGTGCAGTCCGCCTATCTCGGCGATCCGCTGTGAGCGACGCGCGGGCGCTGCTCTCGGTGCGCGATCTGCGCGTCGCGTTCGGCGAGTCGCAGGTCTTGCACGGCGTATCGTTCGACGTGCGCGCGGGCGGTATCACGGCGTTGCTCGGCCGCAACGGCGCGGGCAAGACGACGACGTTACGCGGCATCCTCGGTCTCGACGAGCGGAGCGGCAGCGTCGTCTTCGACGGTGTCGATCTCTCGCGTGGCGCGACCCACACGATCGTGAAGCGCGGCATCGGCTACGTTCCGGAGAATCGCGACGTGTTCGGCTCGTTGACGGTCGAGGAGAATCTGCGCATCGCCGAGCGCGCCGGTGCCGAATCGCGCTACGCATACGTCTACGACCTGTTTCCGGAGCTGCGCGAACGCGCGGCGCAACGCGCCGGCACGCTTTCGGGCGGCCAGCAGCAGATGGTCGCGCTCGCGCGTGCGTTCTTGTGCGCGGAGAACCGGTTGATGCTCGTCGACGAGCC
>CAJCIN010000135.1 GCA_903970385.1 Rhodospirillales bacterium
CTCGACGATCTCCGAGCCGAGCGCCGCGGCGCGTCCGGCGATCTCCGCGGCGAGGGGCCACGCGCGTGCGGCGGGGGTCACGAGCACCCGCGCCGGGATCCACCGTTTCGGCGCGCGCGCCGGAACCACGCCGTCGTCCCCGCGCAGCCGGACGGCGGGTGAATCGGGGTACACGTGCGGAGCAGGCATCGTCATCCTCGTTCCCGCCGTGACGAGCTCCGACGCCGAGCGTGAGAGATCGAATGAGAACGTGGTGAGAGTCGAGAGCAATGCCGCTCCGGCGACGTTGGCTCGTGGTAAGCATTTCTGGAGGAACACCCGGCATGATACGTTTTCTTAAATACGGCGGGGCGATCGCGCTCTCGGCCGCTCTCATCGCCGCTCCGACCGCTTCGTTCGCCGGCGTGTTCGTCGGCATCGGTATCGGCGGCGGCATCGGCGTTTCGGTCGCGTTCGGACCGCCCCCGATCCCCGTGTACGAACAGCCGCCGTGCGTCGTCCCCGATTCGATCTGGACGCCCGGCTATTGGGCGTACGGACCGTACGGCTATTATTGGGTGCCCGGCACGTGGGTCGCGGCTCCGGAACCCGGTTACCTCTGGACCCCCGGCTACTGGGGGTACGGCGGCGGCGGCTATGCATGGCACGCCGGATATTGGGGCCCGCACGTCGGTTTCTACGGCGGCATCAACTACGGTTTCGGTTATGGCGGACACGGCTACGAAGGCGGCGGCTGGTACGGCAATCATTTCCGCTACAACACCGCGGTCACGAACGTGAACACGACCAACGTCACGAACGTCTACGTGAATAAAACGGTCGTGAACAATTACAACGATTCGACGATCAATCGCACGAGCTACAACGGCGGCCCGAGCGGGATCGCGGCGCGGCCGACGGCGCAAGAAGCGGCGTTTCGCGACGAACCGCACGTCCCGCCGACGGCCATCCAGCGGCAGCACATCGAGACGGCCGCCGGTAACCGCAACTTCCTCGCATCGGTCAATCACGGCGCGCCGTCGAACCCGGCCGTCGGCGAACCGCTGAATCGCGAGAATCGTCCGGCGAACTTCGAGGCGCCGACGTCGCTCGACCGTCGCGCCGCGCAGAGCGCGACGCCGGCCGAGAATCGCACCGAGGGCGGCACCGGGCGCGGGACCGCGAGCGATCCGTTCTCGCGCTTCGATCGCCCGGGACAGGGAACGGCGACGGAACGCGAGCCGAACGGAGCCGCGCGCGAACCGCAGAGCACGTATCGCGAGCCGGGCACGACGTATCGCGAGCCGCAGAGCACGTATCGCGCGCCGAGCTCGACGTATCGCGAACCGCAGAGCACGTATCGCGAGCCGAACACGTCGTATCGCGAACCGGGCTCGACGTACCGCGAGCCGAAGGCGTCGTACCGTGCGCCGCAGAGCACGTATCGTGCGCCGAGCAGCACGTATCGCGCTCCGGCGTACCACGCACCGAACAACGCCTATCACGCACCCGCGGCGCGCGGGGGCGGTGGGAGCGCGCCGCACGTGCAGCACGCGCAACCGCACGGCGAATCGGAACATCCGCACGGCCGCGGATAGCGGCAACGAACGAATCGAGCCAACCGAAAGGACCGCGACGCCCCGGCGTCGCGGTCCTTTCACGTTGCGGCCCGGCAACGTTTCTCGAGGGAAAAGGGGCGGCCGGGTTCGACGGTTTATACATCCGTCTCATCGGAGGGTCTATGCACCGGCCTGTTTACGTCTTTTGTTACGTCGCGCTCTGCGCCGCGGCGCTTTCCGCGTGCGGCGGCAATAGCTCGACGCCGCCCACGTTCGTCGTCCAAGGTCTCGGCGCGGCCGGGAGCACCGGCGTCGTCACGCTCGATGCGGCGACGACCTACACGCTCACCGCGACGGAAACGGCGTCGGGCGGAGGCTCGGTGACGCCGGGCCCCCTGACGATCACGTTCGACAGCGCGGCGATCGGCACCGCGACGGGCGACACGATCGTCACCGGGACGGGCAACGCGACGGGCCACATCAAGGTCGTCGACTCGACGACCGGCCGCAGCGAGACGTTCTCGGTCGTCGTCCTCTCGACGCATCCGGCGACGGTCGGCGACACGCTGACGCTCGCCGGTACGATGACGCACACGATCACGCGGCCGCTGCCGGCGCCGTCGGCGATCGCGGCGCCCGTGACGACGACCGCCACGGTGTCCGACGTCGTGAAGATCACGTCGCTCGCGGCGACCTTCGGCAAGACGACCGGCTTGACGGATTACAACGTCGTCGAGACGGACACGGCGCCGCTGCAGACGATCGGGACGACGAGCGACTCGTTCGACCGTTTCGTGCCGTCGGGTACGCTCCAAGACTTCGTTTCGGCCGGGTTCAAATCCACCGATACGAACGGCGTTACGGACGTCACCGCGTACGGAACGGGCGCCGGCATCATCGACGAACTGCCCGACACGAGCGGCGCGACGTTCACGAACACCGCTGCCCTCGACTTCAGCGAGGCGGAACCCGATTCGACGACGATCGCCCGCACCGTCGCGGCCGACGGCACGTACACCGAGGCGGACAACTACCTCGGAAACTACACGGCCACGACCGTGACGAGCGCCGACCTGTCGGGTTCGATCACCAACCTCGAGGGCTTCGACGGCGTGGACCTGACGTACGCGGCACCGGCCGGCGGGGTCATCGCGTACGACCTCAAACTGCCCGGCGAACCCGACGTGACCGGCACGGTCGCGACCTGGTTCCCGACGGCGACGATCTACAGCGACACGTCGGTGAAAGCCACCGCGCAGGCGATTCCCGCAGCGTGTGCGGTGCCGTCGAGCGTGGGCACCACGGCGACGCAGATCGTCGAGACGATCAAACATCTCGACACCGCGCTCGGCACGTTCGAGACGCGGGTCCAGGCGGCGTACAACGTGCCAGGGTACGGCACGGTGTGCGCGCAGCTCTCCGACGACTTCGCCGCGTACTACGACTACACGGGACAGGCCGCGGGCGTGCTTCAGGGCCTGAACTTCGCGGTCAGCCCGACGCCGATCCAGATCGACAAGATCTCCGAGACGGTCGGATTCACGACGGGCACCGTCTCGGGTTCGAGCGTCGCCCGCCGTGCGACGGAATCCGCCTCGCTGCGCGAAACGCTGCGCGCCGTCACGCCGATCTTCGATCGCGCGGTCCAGTCCGTCTATCGCGCCCGCCGCGATGCGACCATGCACGATACACCCGGCCGCCGCGCCAGATTCGCGAAGGTATACGCCCGATGAGGACTCTCGCAAGCCGCTTCCTGTCGATCTCGCTCGTCTCGACGCTCGCCGCGTGTTCCGGAGGCGGGTCCGCGCCCGTCGCGCCGCTCGGGTCGTCGAATTCGAATAGCCCGACCTCGACCACGGGACCCGTGACCGCGCAGGGCGCGATCCGGTACGGTGCGGAGACGACGCGGGGCGCCGTGCTGCAGACGGCCGCGCCGCGCTCGACGGTCGCGTTCGGCGTCGTCGTCCGCATGCGCGATCCGAAGGGCCTCGTCGCCTACGCGGCCTCCGCGAACGATCCGAAATCGTCCAACTACCGGCATTGGCTCTCGCCGGACGACATCGCGAGCCGGTACGGCGCCTCCGAGACCGACTACAAGACCGTCGCCGCCTATTTCCGCGGTAAGGGTCTCGGCGTCGCGAGCTGGCGTCAGCGCGAACTGCTCTTCGTGCACGGACCGCGCGCGGCGGCGGAATCGGCCCTCGGCGCGCGTTTCGGCACGTACACGAAGAACGGCGTCACGTTCACGGCGCTCACGTCCGCGCCGACGGCGCTCGCCGGGTTGCCGATCACGGCACTCCCGCGCGTCTCGACCTATGCCGCGGCTCGCCGCGTGCGCCAATTCGTCAAAGCCTCTGGCGCGCCGAGTTTCCGAGACGGTTACAGTGCGGCGCAAGTCGCGGCGGCGTTCGATTACACGGGCGCCTACAACGCCGGGTTCACCGGCAAGGGCATCACGATCGGCATCATCGGGACGGGCCCCATCAGCGCCGCCGACTACACGACGTACCGCAGTCAATTCCACGTCGGTGGTTCGAGCACCGTGACGCAGGTGAACGTCACGGATGCCGGCACGGCCGGCACGCCGGCCGGCTACGGCGGCGAGCAGCCCGCGGGCACCTTCGCGGCGCCGCCGCCGACGACGGCCCAGTGCACGATTCCGGCGACCGGTCCGGATGCGACCTGCAATCCCGAGGACATCGAAGCGCAGATCGACAGCGAGCAGACCTTCGCGCTCGCGCGCGACGCGAACATTCTGTTCTACCTCGGCTACGCGCCGGCAGCGGGTACGCCCTCGGCGAATAATCCCAACTATGAAGGCCTCGACCTCTATCCGTACGAGATGCAGCAGGCGATCAACGACGATACGGCCGACGCGCTGTCGCTCTCGTTCGGCGCGGGCGAACTCGACGACGTCGGTGACGATTTCAACGTCACGGGCGGCACCGTCGACCTCGCGTCGTCGCCGGGTCCGCTGCAGTTCGCGATGCTCGCGGCCGAAGGCATCGCCGTGTTCGCGAGCTCGGGCGACAACGGGAACTTGCAGTGCTCGCAAGACGGTAATCCCGCGACTGCAAACTCGAACTGCGTCGCGTATCCGTCGATCGATCCGAACGTCGTCGCCGTCGGCGGCGTCAACAGCCCGATCGGCGAGAACGGTCGCCTCACGGGGCCGCTCACGGCCTGGGGATCCGAATCCGGGCTGAACGATCCGGCGTTCGGCGCATCGAACGGCGGCGTGTCCGCGTACTTCCCGCAGCCGGCGTTCCAAACGGGCGCGGTCGGCATCGCGGGTTCGACGCGGAATTCACCCGACGTCTCGCTCGTCGCCGATCCGCAGACTGGCATCGCCGTCGTGTTCGACGCGGCGTTCTCCGACGGCGGCATCGAAGCGTTCGGCGGCACGAGCGTCGCCGCTCCGGAGACGGCCGCAATGTGGGCGCTCGCGTTGCAGGCGTGCTCGACGACGTCGACGTGCAAAGGCGTCGGCACCGGCACGCACGCGTATCGCCTCGGCGATCCGAATCCGCTCTTCTACGCGAACTATGCGTCCTCGGCGTACGGATCGACGTTCTACGACGTCGTGTTCGGCGACAATTCGCAGCTGCCGTGCAGTCCGCTCGAGGGAACCTGCCCGAGCGCGGCACCCGTTCCGACGGCCGTCCCGGGCTATCTCGCGGGCGTCGGCTACGATCGCGTGACGGGGCTCGGCGTGCCGTTCGGCCGCGCGCTCGTCAAGGCCGCCGCCGGAATCTAACCGCCCGCATCCATGACCAGCAACGTCGACGTGGCGGACGCATAGAGCGTACCGTTCGCGTCGACGAGGCGCGCCTCCGCAAACGCGGCACGGCGTCCGATCGTCACGACCTTGCCCTCGGCGCGAACCGGGCCCGTCGAATCCGTCATCGCCTTGTGATACGCGACTTTGAGTTCGAGCGTCGTGTAGCGTTGCGTTGCGCTCAGCGCCGAGTGAACGGCGCATCCGCACGCCGAATCGAGCAACGTCGCCGCATAGCCGCCGTGCACGGTGCCGATCGGATTGAACACGTGCAGTCCGGGCGTTCCCTCGAACACGACCCGGCCGACGTCGACCTCGACGAGCGCGAACCGCATCGTGTCGCCGATGTTCGCGATGCTTCCGGAGCGCATCAGCGCGCGTAACTGCTCCGCTCCGTTCGCGGGTTCCGTCACGACGCGACCGCGACGAGATCGGCCTTCGACGTACGATGAGGACCTTCGGCGCGAACGGCTCTCGCCGCGACTTTAAGCACGCGACGCCGCGTGCGTTCGTCACGTTCCGTATCGTGATGCATCGCTTGCTCCGACAGGTGCCATATGTCAGGTGTAATATAAACGGTCTGAGATGACAAGCTGGGAGAACGAAGGAACGCGGCTCATCGCCGATGACGCGGCGGTTTTACCGAACGCCGAGACGCTCTTGTATCTCGACGACATTCACGTCGGTCAGCGTTTCAAGAGCGCGGTCCACGAGGTCGACGAAGAGCAGATTACGTCGTTTGCGGATGCGTTCGATCCGCAACCTTTTCATCTCGACGAGAGCGCTGCGAAGGCGACGCGTTTCGACGGGCTCGTCGCGAGTGGGTGGCACACCGCGGCGATCACGATGCGGCTCAACGTGCTCGGCGGGCTCCCGGTCGCGGGCGGCATCGTCGGCGCGGGCGGCGAGTTGACGTGGCCGAAGCCGGTGCGTCCGGGCGACGTCCTCCACGTCGAGAGCGAGATTCTCGAAATTTCACCGTCGCGCTCGCGACCCGACCGCGGGACGGTCGTCGTTCGCAGCGAGACGCTCAACGCTCGCGGCGAGATCGTGCAGAGCGCGGTCATGAAGCTGATGGTTCCTCGCCGGGAGACGCCTCCCGCGTAAGCCAACGTCGTGCGCGTGAAACCGACCGTTCCGGCACGCGCCGCCGACGTCGATAGCGATCCCGAGGAGACGAGCGAATGGCTCGATTCGCTCGGCGCGGTCGCCCGGACCGGCGGCGCCGAACGCGCGCGCTTCTTGCTCCGGCGGCTCGAAGAACGCGCGCGGGAACTCGGCGCGGACGCGCCG
>CAJCIN010000136.1 GCA_903970385.1 Rhodospirillales bacterium
CGAGCCGCGCTTCGAGTTCGAGATCCGGCATCGCCGCGAGCCGGACGGGTCCCGCGCCGCGCCGGATCCGGTCGTAGATTCCGCGCCGCTCGAGTTCGAGCGTCGTGCGCCGCGGACTGCGCGTGCTCGCGAGCGTCTCCCGCCGCACCGCGTCGTCGAGCGCGGGCATCGTGTGGAAGCCGAGGACGTTCCCGAACGTATCTTCGATCGTGATCGCGCGGCCGATCAAGGTGCCGAGACGCTGCGCCAGCTCGTGGAGCGTCGTGCCCTCGGTCGCCGCGCGGGTCAGCGCGCGATGGATCTCCTCGGAACGTTCGATCGCGCGCTGTTGCGCCGAGAGCAGTTCCCGGTGCAACTCCTCGGTAATACGCGCGAAGGGCACGTCCCACGGGATCTCGAGCAGCGGAAGGGCCAGCCGCTCGGCGTGCACGCGTGCGTGCTCCGAGAAACGTTCGAGATACGTCGGCACGGCGAGACCGATGCCGGCGAGTTCGCGGCCCGCGAGTGCTTCGAGTTGCCGCCGCTCGGCCTCGGGCTCGACCGGCCACGCGTAGCCCGTCGTCAGCAACAGCTGGCCGGGCCCGACCCACGGCGCCGGGTCCGGCATGTCGACGACGTGGGCCCAGCGCACGTCGCGCTCGAGCCCGCCCCGCCCGGCGACGACGGCCGAGCCGGCGAGACTCGAAAGCCCGAGCGCATCGAGAAGCCGCATTCGCCCCTTTTTGGACCGCCGGCACGATAAGTCCGTCCAAAACCGGCACACCGGCACATTGCCGGGCCCGCGGAACGCCCCTAGAATAGGGGAATGAAGCGCCTCGAAGTGTCCGCATCGAAAGCGTAACGTTCGTCGAAGAGTCCGCGAATGCGGGCTCGGGGGGGCATCGGGGGGCTTCGCCGCCCCGATTTCAAAAAACGAGCGATCTGCTCGAGCGGCGTTCACGCGCCGTGGCGCGCGGTGTCTCGTCCGCACACCCGCTCTTCGTGTCTCGCGCCGAGGGCGCGCGGCTGTGGGACGTCGACGGGCGCGAGTACGTCGATTTCGCCGGCGGCATCGGGGTCATGAATCTCGGCCACCGGCACCCGGCCGTCGTGGAGGCCGTGCGCGAGCAGCTCGACGCGTTCACGCACACGTGCTTCCAGGTCGGCATGTACGAGGGGTACGTCGCGGTCGCGGAGCGCCTCAACGCGCTCTGCCCGGGCGACTTCGAGAAGAAGACGTTGCTGCTCTCGACGGGCTCGGAGGCGACGGAGAACGCGATCAAGATCGCGCGCGCCGCGACCGGCCGCGCGGCGGTCGTCTCGTTCTCGTACGGCTACCACGGCCGCACGCTGCTCGCGCTCACGATGACGGGGAAGGTCGCGCCCTACAAGCAGACGTTCGGGCCGTTCGCTCCCGAAATCTATCAGTCACCGTTTCCGGACGCGCGACGCGGCTACGATACGGAGCGCGCCTTACGCGCGCTCGACGAACTCTTCGAGACGCGCGTCGCCGCACGCAACGTCGCCGCGTTCATCATCGAGCCGGTGCTCGGCGAAGGCGGCTTCATCCCCGCGCCGTTCCCCTTTCTGCGCGAGCTGCGCCGCATCGCCGACCGTCACGGCATCGTGCTCGTCGTCGACGAGGTGCAGACCGGCTTCGGTCGCACCGGCACGATGTTCGCGATCGAACAGGCGGGCGTCGTACCGGATCTGCTCACGTTCGCGAAGAGCGTCGCCGGCGGTCTGCCGCTCGCGGGCGTCGTCGGACGCGCGGAGATCATGGACGCGGTCGATCCGGGCGGACTCGGCGGCACGTACGCGGGCAATCCGCTCGCGTGCGCCGCGGCGCTCGCGACGCTCGACGCGTTCGACGCGGACGATGTCCTCGCGCGCGCCGAACGGCTCGGCCGCACGGTGCGCGCGCGACTCGACGCGCTCGTCGCGCGCTATCCGTCGCGCATCGAAGACGTTCGCGGGCTCGGCGCGATGCTCGCGGTCGCCTTCGTCGACGCACCGGGCGACGACGGCAAGAGCCTCGCCGCGCGCGTGGTCGCCGCCGCGTTCGACGAGGGTCTCGTCGCGCTGACCGCCGGTCCCAAAGCCAACGTCCTACGCATTCTCGTACCACTCGTCGCAACGGGCGACGATCTCGCGCGCGGATTCGACGCGCTCGATCGCGCGTGCGCCCGCGTGCTCGCCACAACCTCGCACCTGCCGCCCACGGAGGCCCAAAATTCTTGCATCACGTAAACTCGACGACGTCCGCGCCTATACGCAACGCGTTCTAGATCTCATCCACACCCCGGCGATCGATCGCGCGCAAGCCGATTGGATCGTCCGCGAAACCGTCGATGGTTTTCGCGATCACGTGAACCCGGGTTTCCTCGAATATCGCAAGGCCGGAGCCAAGGGCACCCTCGACGCGGCCGTCGAGTGGTCGGACACGGGCAACGTCTTCACGGACGTCAACGGCCGCGAATACATCGACTGCCTCGGCGGCTTCGGCATCTTCAACATCGGTCACCGGCATCCGAAAGTCATCGATGCGGTGCGCGCGCAACTCGATCGTCAGGCGTTGCACAGTCAGGATCTCTTGGATCCGCTACGCGCCATGCTCGCGAAGGCGCTCGCGATGCTCGCGCCGGGCGATCTGCGGTACGCGTTCTTCAGCAACAGCGGCACGGAATCGGTCGAGGCGGCGCTCAAGCTCGCACGCGCCTACGATCATACGAAGCCGACGATCGTCGTCGCGACGAAGGGCTTTCACGGAAAGAGTTACGGCTCGCTCTCGGCGAGCGGGAAGGCGACGTTTCGCGTGCCGTTCGGCGCGCTCTTGCCCGGCTTCAAACACGTGCCGTTCAACGACATCCTCGCGCTCGTCGACACGATGAACGCGTGCCGCGCCACGGGTCAGGACGTCGGCGCCGTGCTCCTCGAACCGATCCAAGGCGAGGGCGGCGTCAACATTCCGTCGGACGAGTATCTGCCGGCCGTCCGCGCGCTGTGCGACGACTTCGGCGCGCTTCTCATCTTCGACGAGGTGCAGACGGGCATGGGCCGCACCGGATCGATGTTCGCATGCGAGCAATGGGGCGTCGCGCCGGACATCCTCTGCCTCGCGAAAGCGCTCGGCGGCGGCGTGATGCCGATCGGTGCGACGCTCGCGACGGAAGACGTCTTTTCGCGGCTGTTCGAAAATCCGTTCCTGCACACGACGACGTTCGGGGGCAACCCGCTCGCGTGTGCGGCCGCGCTCGCGACGATCAACGTGCTGATCGAGGAGCGGCTGCCCGAACGCGCGGCCGAGATCGGCGCGTACGCGCTGGCCGGTCTTCGAAACGCGGTGCGCGGTTACGAACACATCGTGACGGACGTGCGCGGCCGCGGGTTGCTGATCGCGCTCGAGTTCGCAGACGACGCGCTCGGATTCGCCGTCTCGAAATATCTCTTCGATCGCGGCGTGCTCGTGGCGGGCACGCTCGTGAACGCGCGCGTCATCCG
>CAJCIN010000137.1 GCA_903970385.1 Rhodospirillales bacterium
GGCGTTGCGCGAGGTGCCGACGGTCGCGCTCTACATCGTGTCCGCCGCGCAGGTGCCGATCGCGCGACGCATCTGGAAACGGCCGCACATCACGCTTCCGAACATCTTGCTCGAGCGCGAGGTCGTTCCCGAACGATTGCAAGACGATGCGACGCCGCAGCGGCTCGCGGACGCGCTCGCGGAACTCCTCGACGATCCTTCGACGCAGCTCGCCGGTCTGCGCGACGTGCGCGCGGCCCTCGGCGACCCGCGCGCGCTCGAGCGCTCGGCCGAATTCGCGCTCGAGCTCGCGCGCGTATGAGCGCGCTCACCCTCTATCACACCTCCGACCTGCACGACCGGCGCGGCTTCGTCGCGCGGCTACGTGCGCTCCGCGCGGAGCGACCGGGGTATCTCTTCGACTGCGGCGACTCGCTGCGCGGCAGTCAGACGCTCTACCGCCGGAACGAGCCGATCATCGCCGAGATCGACGCCGCCGGGTACGACGCGCAAGGCATCGGCAATCGCGAATTCCATTACGTGTTCCCGTTGCTCGCGGCGCGCGCGCGGCGCATGCGCCATCCGCTCGTGTGCACGAATCTCGTCGACACGTTCGGCCGTCCGCTTCCGTTCGTCCCCGACGTCTCGTTCGAGCGCGACGGTTGGAAGCTGCGCGTCTTCTCGCTGCTCGTCGTGCAGTATCCCGCGGGGAGCCCGTGGGAACGCGTTCTCGGCTGGCGCTTCCGCGATCCGATCGAGACCGCGCGCGAGATCGCGGCGAGCACGGACGACGGAACGACGCTCGTCGTCCTCTCGCATCTCGGCTTACGCGCCGATCGCGAACTCGCGCGCGCGGTTCCGCGCCTCGATCTGATCCTCGGCGGTCACAGTCACGATACGCTCGCCGAGCCCGACGTCGCGCAGGGCGTTCCGATCGTGCACGCCGGACCGTACGGCGCGTTCGTCTCGCGGACCGTGCTCGTGCGCGGCGACGCGGGCCGCCCGCGCATCGACGACTTCGCGCTCGTTCCGCTGCTGACGACCGACGCGGCGTAGCGGATGCGCCGCGTGCTCTTCATCGCGAACGGTCACGGTGAGACGGCGATCGCCGCGCGCATCGGCGTCGAGATCGAGCGCGCCGCAGCCGCCGACCCGCTCTCGCTCGATCTCTTTCCGCTCGTCGGCACGGGCGGCGGCGCGGGGACGCTTCGCGTCGTCGGTCCGCGCCGGGCGATGCCGAGCGGCGGCCTCGTCGCGATGGGCAACGTGCGCGCGTTCTCGCGCGACGTCGCGAGCGGCTTCGTCGCGCTCTTCATGCGGCAGATCTCGTTCGCGCGGCGCGCGCGAGCGTACGACGCGGTCGTCGCGGTCGGCGACGCGTACGCGCTCGCGTTCGCGTTCGCGACGCGGCTGCCGACGCTGTTCGTCGGCACGGCGAAGAGCGTGTACGTCGCGCCGTACGGTCCGTTCGAACGCGTCCTCTTGCGCCGCGCCGCGCGCGTGTTCGTGCGCGACGAAGCGACCGCCGAGCGTCTGCGCGCGCAAGGCGTCGCCGCCGAAGCTCCGGGCAACGTGATCGTCGACCTCGCGGGCGACGGTGGCGCGGACGCACCGCCCGTGCGGTGGCTCGGCGTTCTGCCCGGCAGCCGCGACGACGCGTACGCCGACGGCGTGCGTTTGGCACGCGTGGTGCGCGCCCTCGGCCGCCGGCGCGACGGCGCGAGCGCGCTCTTGTCCGTCGCGCCGACCCTCGACGCCGCTCGCTTCGAGCGGGCGCTGTGCGACGATGGCTGGCGGCGCGCCGCGGAGGCGGCGAGCGAACCCGCCGGTGCGCTCTTCGACGTGTCGGATGGGGCCGCGCGCATTCGTGGTTGGCGCGGCGACCTCGGCACGTTACTCGACGGCAGCACGCTCGTTCTCGGGCAGGCCGGAACCGCAAACGAGCAGGCCGCGGCGCGCGGCGTTCCGGTCGTCGCGCTCGACCGCGCGGAGCGGACGGGCGGTCGCGGCGGCGCGGATTGGTACCGGATGCGTCAGCGGCGCTTGCTCGGCGACGCGCTCGCGCTCGTTCCGTCGGATCCCGAGGCGGCGGCGGCCGCGGTCGCCGCGTTGCTCGACGAGCCGGAACGGTTGCGGCGCATGAGCGAGGCCGGGCGCGTCCGCATGGGTGCGCGCGGCGGCGCGCTCGCGATCGCGCGCGCCGTGCTGGATGCCGTCGCGTGAAGGCGGTGACGATCGCGCTCGCCGCATTCTTCACGCTCGTGCAATTCTATACGTGTCTCGCGGCGCTGTCGCCCACGCCGCCGGTCGGTTATCTGTTCGTGTCGCGCGCCGGGGCCGCGGTGCTCGCGGCGGCACTCGTGCTCGCCGCGGCCGTCCTGTCGGTGCGGCTCGTGCGCGAACGCCGGGCGCCGCCGCCGGCATCGCGCGCGATCGTCATCGTGTGGATCGGGTCGGCACTCCTCAGCGCGCTCTTCGGGCTCGATCCCGGGCACGGTCTGCAAGTCGTCGGGATGATGGCGCTGACCGGCCTCTTTCACCTCGCGCTCGTACGGTTCTACGCGCGACCGGGCGTCGCCGCGTGCGTCGTGACGACGTATCTCGCGACGGGTCTCGCGGCCTCCGTCGCCGCGCTCGCGATGGCCGCGACGCGCAGGCCCGGCGCGCTGTGGGCGCTCAATCACGGCCGCGCGGCGGGCTTCTTCGTGACGGCCAATCAGTTCGCCGCATTTCTGATCGCGTTCGTCTTCATCGCGGCCGGCACGGCGCTCGCGAGCGGCGCGGGGTTGCGCCGGCTCGGCATCGCCGCCGCGATCGCCGGCAGCGTCGCCCTCGTCGCGACCGTGTCGTTCGCGGGACTTCTCGGCGCCGGCGCGGCGGGTGCGTTCTACGCGTTCGCGCTCGGCGCGCGTCGCATCGCGTTCGTCGCGGTCGTCGCGATCGTCGCCGGTACCGCGATTCTCGCGCTCCGGCCCGCCGTGCGGCACGATCCGGCCGAGACGTTCGATCGCCTCCGCATCTGGCAGGCGGGCTTCCGCGTCGCCGAGCTGTTTCCGTTGACGGGCGTCGGACCGATGGCGTATTACCGCGCGTACCCCGCGATCCGGCCGGCGAACGGCGATCCGCCCGGCACGTACGGCGCGTTGCATCCGCACGACGTCTACCTCTCGCTCGCGGGCGAGACGGGCGTCGCCGGCATCGCGGCGACGATCTACGGCTGGGCTCGCTTCGTGCGGCGCTTTCGCGTCGACGCGCGCACGCTCGACGCCCGCGGGCGCCGCTTCGCCTACGGTGTCGCCGCTGCGCTCGTCGCGACGCTCGTTCAGGGACTCTTCGACACGATCGGCGTCGTCGAAATGGCGTTCGTGTGGCTTCCGTTTACCGCGCTCGCCCTCGCCGCCGCCCGGTCCGGATTTCCGGTCCGCGCCGAGGTGGCGGCGTGAACGCGCGACCGTTCGTGCTCGCGCTCGCGCTCGCGATGCCGGCCTGCGCTCCGCACGCCGACACGAGCGCGTCTCCCGCCCCGTCGCAGCTCGCGTCGCCCGCCGCTACGAGCACGGGCACGCCGGCCGGCGCGACGCCGCCGCCCGTGAATTTCAGCGGCCGGCGCGTCGGGTCGCACTACGTCTACGCGACGAAGCAGCACGGTGCGCAAACCGTGTACGTGTTGCGTGCGGATAGCGTGAACGCGATCTACAACGGCGCGCTCACCGGACGCAGCGATTTCACGAATCCGCACGTCACGTTCTACGGGCATGCCGGCAAGCGGCTCACCTCCGACGCTCCGGCGGGAACGGTCGTCGAGAAAGACAAGAGCGTCGTCATGACCGGCGGCGTTCGCGCACGAACTCAGGATGGCATGACGCTGACGAGCGACTCGCTCCGTTACGAAGACGAAGCCGAGATCGTGCACGGCGTCGGTCACGTCGTCGTCACCTTCCCGACGGGCGAAACGCTGCGCGGTGAAACGCTCGATTGGGATCTGCGCGACGGTCACATCAACGTGGGCGCGTAGCGTGGATTCCGAGCGCCGGATCGTCATCGATCGACTCGTCAAACGCTACGGCGCGCGCACCGTCGTCGACGGCGTCAGCGCCGACGTGCGCACGGGCGAAGTCGTCGGTCTTCTCGGGCCGAACGGCGCCGGCAAGACGACGACGTTCTACATGGTCGTCGGGCTCGTGCGGCCGGACGGCGGAACCGTCGAACTGCACGGCGGCGGCGTCGAGCCGCTCGATCTCACCGGATTGCCGATGTACCGGCGCGCGCGCGCCGGCATCGGCTATCTCGCGCAGGAGAGCTCGATCTTTCGCAAGCTCTCCGTCGGCGACAACATCCGCTTGATCTGGGAGATGAACGGCGTCGAGCGCGAGGAGCAGGATCGCCGATTGCCGCTCTTGCTCGACGAGTTCGGGCTGATGAAATTCGTCGACGCGCGCGGCGATTCGCTGTCGGGCGGCGAGCGGCGTCGCGTCGAGATCGCGCGCGCGATCGCGACGGAACCCGCATTCCTGTTGCTCGACGAACCGTTCACGGGCATCGATCCGATCGCGGTCGCGGACATCCAACTGATGATCCGGCAATTGCGCGATCGCGGCCTCGGCGTGCTGATCACGGACCACCAGGTGCGCGAGACGCTCGCGATCGTCGACCGCGCGTACATTCTCAACGACGGGAAGATCGTGGTCGCCGGATCGGCGCAGGAAGTCCTCTCGTCGGCGTCAGCGCGCCAGTTCTACCTCGGCGAAGGCTTCCGTCTGTGACCGGCGGCGCCACGTCCGGGCTCACACGAGCGCGCGGGCTCGTCGATCTCTTCGCGCAACCGCGCATCCTCGATCGCTACATGATCCTCGAACTCGTCGGCCCGGCGACGTTCGGCCTCTCCGCGTTCACGCTGATCTACGCGGCCACGGACTTGCTCGCGATCGGGCGGCTCGTCTCGGAGGAGCACGCGCCGCTCTTCGCG
Organism: Rhodospirillales bacterium; assembly: GCA_903970385.1. Taxonomy (GTDB): domain Bacteria; phylum Vulcanimicrobiota; class Vulcanimicrobiia; order Vulcanimicrobiales; family Vulcanimicrobiaceae; genus Palsa-1515. Next base: position 4,946 of record CAJCIN010000137.1, read on the forward strand.
GCGATCGGCTACTTCTTGTGGCAGCTGCCGATGATCGTCGTGACCGTCGCGCCGATCGCGATGCTCTTCGGCATGTTGCTCGCGCTGCAACGGCTCTCGAGCGAGAGCGAGATCACGGCGCTCAAGGCGGGCGGCGTCGGGCTCGTGCGCACGGTCGCGCCGCTGCTCGTCCTCGGATTCTTCGTGTCGGTCGTCGTCTACGTGCTCCAAGAGGGACTCGTGCCGTTCGCGAACGATCAGGCGGTCGCGCTGCGCGAGGGCGCGATCAAACAGGTCGGCGCGTTCGGCGGCGGTAGCCACACGGTCGTCTCGCAACTTCCGGCGGGCGGCGAACAGATCACCTATTTTCGCGGCTACGATCCGGCGGAGCAGGCGCTGCTCTACGTCACGATCGTCACGTACGGCGCCGACAAGCGGCCGCAGGCGATCCTCTTCAGCGAGCGCGGCCGGTACGACGCGCCGTCGTGGAGCTTCGAGAACGCGTCCATCTACCGCTTCAATCCCGAAGGCGCGCTCGTCGCGACGTCGCAGGATCCGAGCGCGCACATCGACATCGGCGAGAAGCCGAGCGAGCTGCAAGAACGCACGGCCGACAACAACCGGGAGACGATGAGCCGCTCGCAAATACGTGACATCATCGCGTCGAAACAGCTCTCACCGCAAGAGACGCGCAGCTACCAGACGACGTACGAGGAAAAACTTGCGCGACCGTTCGCCTGCTTCGTGTTCACGTTGATCGCGGCGCCGTTCGGTTTGCGGCCCGCGCGCGGCGGAGGCACCGGTTTCGGTTTCGCGCTCTCGCTCGGCATCGCGTTCCTCTACTTCGTGCTCGCGAGCATCTCGTCCGCGGTGTTCAGCGGATTGCCGGGCGGCTACGCGACCTCGACCGTCGGCGCGTGGTTGCCGAACGTCGCGTTCACCTTCATCGGCGCGGCGTTCTTGCGTCGCGCGGCGGCGAACTAGGGCGATGGGTACCGTCGGCGGCATCGCGATCGTCATCGGGATCACCCTGATCGCGGGCTTGATCGCATACATCGGCGATCGCGTCGGCCATCAGGTCGGCCGCAAGCGCATGACGCTCTTCGGCTTGCGGCCGAAGTACACGTCGACGATCGTCGCCGTCGCCACCGGCATGACGATCGCGCTCGTCGCCGAGATCGTCACGCTCGCGTCGTCGCCGTACGCGCGTGCGGCATTTTTTCATTTGAGCGAGATCAACAATCGCGTGAACGAACTGCAAGCGCAGGCGGACACGCTCGAGCGCGTTCGCGAGCAGAACATCGTCGTGAATCGCGGCGAGCTCATGTACGATCAATTCCTGATCCTCGGCCCGGCGCAGAGCGCGGCGGATCGGCTCAAGCGTTTCGACGCGTTCTTCGATGCGATCGTCGATCAGGCGAACCGCCGCTTCGTGCCGCAAGGCCTCAAGGCATTCAAAGGTAAGTCGAGCGATCCGGACATCGCGAAGAAGATCGATGCCGTGCTCTCCGATCAGCGCGTCACCGGTTTCTTGCTGAGCGGTCCCGTGCTCATGGTCGCGATCGCCGATCGCAATCTGTTCCCGAACGACGCCATCCACTTCACGTTCGCGCCGTACGCGGATCAGGTGATCTTCCACAATCACAACGCGGTCGCGAGCGTCGAGGTCGACGGCGGCATCGCGATCAGCCCGAATCTCGCGTACGGTCAACTGACGACGGCGATCGCGGAAGAGGCGATCTCCGCGGGCATGCCGGCGTACTTCGCGAACGCGATCCCCTCGCTGTCGAACGAACAGATCCAAGCCACGGTGCGCGAGATCAAAGCCGGCCGCGGCCGCTACTACATCGTCGCGCACGCGGCGACGGACGTCTATCCGCACACGGGCGGCATCCCCGTCACGTTCGTGCTCAGCCGTACGCCGAAATGAGCGGGCCGATCGTCGCCGTTCTCGGCATCGACCCCGGCACGCGGAAGTGCGGCTACGCGCTCGTCGTGCGCGCGCTCGAGGTGCCGCTCGAACTCGGCATCGTCCCGACCGACGCGCTCGGCGAACGCGTGCGCGATCTCGCGGAGCGATACGCCATCCGCGCGATCGCGCTCGGCGGGGGAACGAACACGCGCCCGGTTCGCGACATCCTCACGAGCCTCGGCGCGCCGATCACGATCGTCGACGAACGCGAGACGACGTTGCTCGCGCGCCGTCGTTACTTCGCCGCCCATCCCCCGCGCGGCTGGCGGCGCCTCGTTCCCCGCGGCATGCTGTTGCCGCCGCGTCCGATCGACGATTTCGCGGCCGTTCTGATCGCGGAACGTCTGCTCGCCGCCGAGTGAGGGCGCCCGCGCGGCTCGCGCTGGTCGCGAGTCTCGTCGCCGCGCTCGCGACGATGGCCGGCCGCACGTTCGCAACGCCCCTCGCGGACGTTCCCCGGACGTCGTGGGCGTATCAATATCTGCAGACGCTCGCCGCGGACGGCATCATCGTCGGCTATCCCGACGGGACGTTCAAAGGCGATCGGCCGCTCACGCGATACGAGATGGCCGTGATCGTCGCGCGCGCGATCGCCACGCTGCAGGAGCGCCACGGCGAAAAGCCCGCATCGCGTTCGGATCTCGACAAGCTGCAGAAGTTGATCGACGCGCTCAAGGACGAACTCGACTCGCTCGGCGTGCGCGTGAGCGAGCTCGAAGATTCCCTCGGCGCGCTCGACCGGCGGACGAAGTTCGCGCAATCGCTCACGCTGCACGGTTCGTTTCTGCCGAATCTCGCGTTCCGGCAAGACGCGCTCGTGCCGGCGACGATTCCGAATGCGACCGGCGCGACGGCGACGACGTACTACGGCGCGGCCGTCCGGCCGAACGGAACCGGCCCGGTCGATCCGTTCGTCGCGGCGTACCTCGACACGGACGATACCAACGATCCGCTGACCAGCGACGAGACGGCGATCCAGATCCGCCAAGACGATCGTTTCGCGCTCGCGTACGCCGTGAACGACGGACTGACGATCACGCTGCCCGTGCACGTGTTGAACTTCGAGTTCGGCGGCGAGTTCGCGCAGGACGCGAAGTTCGACATCGAGCCCGGCGTCGACGTCGCGATCGCGAAGGCCGGCGCGATCTCGAACGTCCATCTCGAGTTCGGCACGATCGAACGCATGACGTCGTCGCGGACGGGACTCGCCTTTCTCGCGCCGCGCGGCTACGACGGTGCGGTGCCGTTCGAAGAGCCGTACCAGCCGCCGCAGAAGGGTGCGCTCGTGCGCGGCACGGTCGGCGAAGGCGCGTTCGGCACGACGGACGTCGAGGCGTCGTTCACGCGTGTCGACGACACGCGTCTCGACACGCAACCCGGCGTCGTCGAGCCCGGCGTGCTGCCGTTCGGTGCGAATCAATACTTCTATCCCGTCGTCGCGCCGCAGGCCGGCTTCGTGCAGACGACGCCCGCCGCGGTGGTGAAGACCGACGTCTTCCATGCGGGTTCGGGCGCGCTCGTCGACGTGTTTCTCACGAACCGCGCGGTCGACGGATCCGTCTACGTCTCGTCGTACGACGGCACGACGTTCGATGCGGGCGGCGCGGCCACGAGCGGACCGCCGGCCGCGGCGCCGTCGTTCGCGTACGACGCGGCGTACAACGACGTACGCTTTACCGCGCCGCTCCCGCCGGGCTCCGTCGTCGCGATTTCGTATCGCGCGCTCGGCGAAACGAACGACACGTCGCCGCAGCGGTACATGGCGCACGCGCGCCTGAACCAGCGCTTCAAGGGCTACGCGGGCGCCGAGGTCGGCGTCACGTACAACCGCGTCTTCGACGTGACCGACGCCGCCGCGTCGACCGCGCAGGGCGAAGGGCTCGTGAGCGATACCGTCCTCGGCATCGACGCGCAGCTGCCGCTGCCGTTCACGCTGCTCGGCCCGGGCACGTCGCCGATCCTCTACGGTGAAACGGCGACGAGCCGGTACAGCGCCGACACGACCGTCGCCGCGGCGCGCAGCGATCTCGCGGGCGTCGGCGGCATCAAGCTGCACCTCGCGAAGGTCGACGTCACGCTCTCGTATCAGAGCGTCGGGCCCGACTTCTTCAGCGGGGGACCGCTGCGCTACTACGGCAACGCACCGCAACTCTTCGCGAGCAATCGCCTCGGCTATCTGCCGGACTTCTTCGGCTTCGGCAACGACGCGGGCATCAACGCGCAATTCGACGGCCAATTCGTCGCGGCCGGCTTCGCGTCGCCGAACACGCGCGGCAATCCGAACCTGACGTTCGTGAACCCGCTGTTCAACCCGCTGCGTGCGAGCGGACCCGAATACTCTTCGGCGTTCGCTCCGAATTCGCAGGGCCTCTCCGCCAACGTCTCCGCACCGTTTCGCGTCGGCGGCGTCGCGTTCTCCGCGCGCGGCGCGTACCAGAGCCTCGCGGAAGTCGCACCGAACGGCGGCTCGACCTCGCTCTACGGACCGTCGTTCGCGTCGGTCGATCCGCTGCGCTACACGACCTACACGCTCGGCACCGGCGTGCGCGTCCCCGCGTTCGGTCGCGACGCGACGATCGACGTCAGCGGCACGTTCGAGACGTTGCGCCGGCTCGATCGGACGGCGGAACAATACTATCCGATCGATCCGTCGACGAACGCCTACGACGCCGCGTCGATCGCCGCGGCGAACGTCGCATTTCCGGCGGGCGGCCCGTACGACGCCGGCAGCCGCGTCTCGTACTATCCGGACTACGTCGACGTCCGGCATACGACGTACGCGGCGGGGCTCTCGTTCCCGGTCGCGACGAACCTCACGTTCGGCGCGTCGTATTCGACGCAGCGCTACGGCGGCGCGTACGGGACGACCGCGACGCAGAACATCTCCGAGCGCAAGGACTACTATTCCGGGTCGCTCACGTACGCGATCCCGCGCTCGAATTCGTCGCTCACGCTGCTCGACCGGCACTACACCTATCGCGACGACGTGCTGCCGACGTACAACTTCACGCAGAACCGTCAGGATCTCAATTTCGCGGTCCGGTTCTAACCGTGCGCGCGCCGCTGCTCGCGTTCGCGATCGTCGTCGTCATCGTGCTGCTCGCCGCGCTGCAGGCCGTGGCGTCGATCGCGCTCCGCGACGAGGCGCTGGCCGGCGCGTGGCCGCGCTTCGTCCCGTCTTCAACGGCGGCGCGTCTCGACGGCATTCCGCAGAGCGTCCCGCTGCCGCCCGCGCTCGCGCTCGTGCTCGCGCGCGAAGCGCTCGCACACGGTGACCGCGGCGCCGCGGCAGCGTTCGCGCGCAGGCTCGGCCCTTCGCGCGATCTTGCGGCGCTACAGGGCGACATCGCCGACGCGCGCGGCGATACCGCGGGTGCGGTGCGGGCCTATCTCGCGGCCGGCGATCGCGACGGCATCGAACGCCACGTCTCGGATCTCGTCGCGGCGGGGCGCGTGACGGATGCCGTCGCGCTGCAGCGCGCGCTCGTCGCGCGGCTCGCGAGCGAACGCGCGCAAGCCGACGCGCTCGCCGAGGCGTCGTTCGAACTCGGCGGCGTGGAAGAACTCGGCGCGTACCGGCTGCTCGTCGGATCCGTGCCGCGTCGCGATGCCGAGACGCGCGCGCTCGAGGCGTACCGTCGCGCCGTCGCGCTTGCGCCGCTCGAGGAGCGGTATCTGATCGCGTTCGGTAATCAGGAACTCAACGTCGACGACATCTCCGCGGCCGAGCGCGCGTTCGAGCGGGCGCGCGACGTCGATCCGACGAGTGCCGAGCCGCTCGCGGGCCTCGGCGACGCCGCGTTCAGCCGCGACGATCCGGCGCGCGCCCGCGCGTATCTCGCGCAGGCGCGCGCGCGGAATGCGGCGAGCGACGCGGTGCGGAATCTCGCGCGCGAACTCGGCGAGTAGCGCGGCGCCGTGCGCATCGGCATCGACGCTCAGCTCGCGCTCGGGACCGCGACGGGCATCGGCGAGTACGTGCGCGGGCTCGTGCCGGCGTTACGCGACGCGGGGCTCGACGTCGCGACGCTCGACGCTCCCGCGCTCGACCCGTGGCGCTTCGACCGGCGCGCGCTCTGGGATCAAGTGCTTCTTCCGGCCGCGGCGGCACGGGCGCGCGTCGACGTGCTGCATTGCGCGGCCGGGACGATGCCGCTCGTCGCGAGCGCGCCGGTCGTCGTCACCGTGCACGACGTCGCGTGGCTGCGGGTTCAGGCACACGCGCGACCGTACGCGCGCGCATATTTCGGAGGCGCGATGCTCGCGCGCTACCCGCGCGCGCGCGGCATCGTCGTCGATTCGGCGTTCTCGCGGGACGAATTGCTCGCCGTCGCGTCGCTCGATCCGGCGCGCGTGTCGGTCGTGTACCCCGGCGTCGCCGGCGACGTGATGCGCGTCGCCCGCGCGCGCGACGACGCGGCGCCGTTCGTGCTCGCCGTCGGCACGGTCGAGCCGCGCAAGAATCTCGAGGTGCTCGTGCGCGCGCTCGCGCTGTTGCCCGCGCTCCGGCTCGTCTCCGTGGGGCCGCCGACGCCGTATCGCGAGCGTTGCGTCGCGCTGGCACGCGTTCTCGGCGTCACGGATCGCCTGGAGATCCGCGGCTACGTTTCGCGCGCCGACGTGCTCGCGCTGTACGCGCGCGCAACGGTCGCCGCCGTGCCGTCGCGCTACGAAGGCTTCGGCTACGGCGCCGCGCAGGCGCTCTGCGCCGGCGTGCCGCTCGTCGCGGCGGCGACGTCGTCGCTGCCGGAAGTCGCGGGTGCGGAACTCGCGTCGCTCGATCCGGACGACGCGCCGGCGTGGGCCGCGGCGATCGACGCGATCGCGAGCGTTCCGGATGCGGCGGACCGCGCCGCGGCCGCGCGCCGCGATGCGGCGTGCACGCGTTTCGCATGGTCGACCGCGGCGAGCCGCACGAACGAGGCGTACGCGCGCGCGATCCTCGCGACATAGCGGCTAATACACCGGCGAGTCCGACGACCCCGGCGCCGCGCTGCCGTCGTCCGGCGCCACGATCAACCGCAGCGGATACGACGAACCGCCCTCCGGCATCGTCACGATCTCGGTGCGGACGAAGCTGCCCGGCGGAATGGTATACTGCCGTAGTTTATAGTGGCCGAACGCGGCCATCGCATGCGCGCGCACGAGCACGCGATCGATGACGAACGTGCCCGTCGCGCGGCCGCCGCGCGGGCTCGCGTAGAGCGCGAGTTGCCGGGCGTTGCGCCGATCGTCGTTCACCATGCGGATCGTGACCGATTGCAGCACGCCGTAATCGCCCGCGAGCGTCTGGCCGAGCGAGAGGTTCGGGAGCGGGATCTGGCCGATCGGAATCTCGAGGTCCGGGCCCTGCGCGTCGTAGTTGTAGTCGAAGAAGAATTCCGGAATCGGATAGACGCCGCGCGCGTGCGGCCGGTCGCCCGCGAGCAGTGCGGTCGGAACGGGTCCGTCGATCGGGTCGGTCTCGTCCTGGGCGACGAGCGTGAGGTGGAGCGGCGGTCCCTCGATCTCGTGCAACTGCATCAGGCCGCTGACGACCGTTCGCGCGGGCAGCGCCTGCGTCATGAGCGACACCGTCGTGTTGCCGGGGATCGTGACGACGGTGCCCTCGTTCTGGGCGAGCCGCACGAGGAAGCGTTGCGTGGAGAGGTGACCGACCTCCATCTCGTTCGCCTCGGGACCGGCTTCGCCCAAGATGAACTGCACCGTCGCCGGCTGACTCGACGGATTCTGCGCGCGGAGGACGATGCGGCGATCCGGCTGCGTTCCCGGATTGTAGTGATAGTAGAGAAAGCGTTCGGCGTGCTTCGCCGTGAGATCGGCGCCGAACAGCAGGCCCGTCTCTTTGAGCGTCTCCGGAAAATCGCTGACGAGCAGCGACTGCGGGCTGATCACGGGCTGCGCGAAGTTCTCGACGCGGACGTGCGTCGTCCCCTGCACCGTGAAATATTTGTCGCCCTGTAAGATGAGCGGCACGTCGACCGTCGTGAGATCGTCGACCTTGAGCGGCTCGGCGACGTTGACGCTTTCCTGGCTCGCGACGATGCCGGCGCCGGGCTTCGGTTGCGCTGCCGCGAGCGCGGCCTCGAAGGCTTGTTCGCGAACGAACTGCTGCGTCGCCGGCCGCCCCGTGATGCGGATCGAAACGTTGGTCGGAATCGTGCCGGCGAGTTCGGCGACGCGAACGCCGACGTCGCGCGTCAAGCCGCGATCGTCGTGCAGCGTGACCGTCGTCTGCCCGACGGCGATGCCGGCGACGGTGATCGTCCGCGCCGTCTGATCGACCGTCACGCTCGCGATCGCCGGATCGGCGACGGTCGCGACGATGGTTCCGAGAACCTGGAGCACGCGCAACGTCTGCGAGCCGCCGGGCGTCACGCCGGCACCCGCGGGCTCCACGATGATCGGCGGCTGCGTGGGCGTCGGGGTCGGCGATGCGACCGGGCTCTGTTGCGTGTCCGGCGATGCACCGGCCGGGGACGTCGGTTGCGTCGAGACGTCCGGAAGCGGCGTCGGCGACTCCGCGACGGGCGGCGCACCGGACGGAACCGGCGCGGGCGTTACGTCGGGCGCGGTCTGCGCCGTCGCTGCAGCGGCGACCGCGAGAAAGACGAAGACGAACGCACCCAAACGGCGCACGCGTTCGCGATGGCGGAACCGCGGTAGCCCGCGCTCCATGGACCTCCTAGATCAGGCGATTTTCGCTTCGCGTAAGACGGCCGAAGCGAGGAGCGTTTTGTATCCGACCGACGGGAACAAAACCGTTACGAGGTCTTTCTCCGCACGCTCGACGGTGCCTTGCCCGAACTTCGGATGCGAGACGACGTCGGAGATCTTGAAGCCGCTCGTCGACTTCGATTCGAACGCGGTGACCGTCGCCGCGCGCAAACAATTGTCGCACTGCCCGCACGACTCGCGATCGAATTCTTCGCCGAAGTAATTCAAGATGAACTTGCGGCGGCAGCCGCGCGTTTCGGAGTACTGCAGCATCATCGCGAGCTTGCTCTGATCGTATGACTTCTTCGTGTCGTAATTCGTCAGGCTGAGCACGAGCTCGCGATTCTTGAGCGCATCGGGCGTCAAGCCGTAGCGCGACCGCGCGCGCATCTCGATGAAGCCGGCCTTCTTGAGCAGCGCGAGGACGACTTTGAGCTTCGTGAGCGGCAGTTGCGAGATCTTGCGGAGGTCGGCGAGAGACACGCCGTCTTCTTGGCCGCCGAAGTATTCGAGGGTACCGAAGACTTTCTGCACGTCTTCGATATCGGGATACTTGCCGGTGAGAAAATAATTCTGAACGCGCGTATCGCTCATGCGGTAGAGCAGGATGCACCGCGAGAGATCGCCGTCGCGGCCGGCGCGGCCCGCTTCCTGCGTGTAGGCCTCGACGGAGCCCGGCAGATCGTAGTGCACGACGAAGCGGATGTTCGGTTTGTCGATGCCGAGCCCGAACGCGTTCGTCGCCACGACCGCGCGAATCGCTTCGTGCATGAACAATTCGTGCACGGAATTGCGATCGTGCTTCTGCAGCTTCGAATGGTACACGGCCGCGGGCAGATCGAGGTGGTCGTGCAGATATTTCTGCACCTCGAGCGCGTTCTTGATCGTCGCCGTGTAGATGATGCCCGTGCCGTCGAGCCCGTGCTCGAACAGCGATTTGAGGCTCTTGAGCTTCGCCGTCTCGTTCTCCGCGCGGATCACTTCGTAGCGCAGATTCGGCCGGTCGAATCCCTTGACGATCGTCGCGGCTTCGGGGATGCCGAGCTGCACGAGGATGTCTTCGCGAACCGCGGGCGTGGCCGTCGCCGTCAGCGCGAGGACGGTCGGGTTCCCGAGTGCCTTGACCACTTGACCGAGCGCGAGGTACGCCGGCCGGAAGTCGTGGCCCCATTGGCTGATGCAGTGCGCTTCGTCGACGACGAAGAGCGGGATGTCGATCGTCTTCAGCATCGCGACGAACGCCTCGTCCTCGAGCTTCTCCGGCGTCACGAAGACGATCTTGATCGCCCCGCTCGCGATCTTCACACGCGCCGCCGCGTCTTGATCTTCCGAGAGCGTCGAGTTGAGCGCGACGTTGTCGTGGAAGCCCCGCTCGGAAAGCATGTCGAGCTGGTCTTTCATGAGCGCGATCAGCGGGCTCACGACGACGGTCGTGCCGCCGAGCAGCAGCGCGGGGAGCTGGTAGCACAAACTCTTTCCCGCACCCGTCGCGAGAATCGCGAGGGTGTCTTCGCGCCGCATCACGCGTGCGACGACTTCCTCTTGGCCCGGATTGAACGACGAAAATCCGAAGAGTTCTTCTAGAGATTTTTCGAGGTCGGGCGTTTCCGATTTCGCGCGCGTAGCCACTTCGCTCCCTGAGACGGCTTCGGCCGCCCCTAGTAGCGGAGCGGCCCTGCCGTGAATACGAAAGTACCCGGCGCAAAGTTTCGCGAAACAGGGGCGTCCGGATTTGTGAGCCGAACCTCGCTTCGGTGTCCCTCTACCGCACGTGGCGCCCGAAGTCGTTCACCGATTTGGTCGGCCAGGACGCCGTCGTCCGGACCCTGCGCACGGCGCTCGCCTCCGGCAAGCTCGCTCACGCTTACCTGTTCTCGGGGCCGCGCGGCAGCGGCAAGACCTCGGCCGCGAAGATCCTCGCGCGTTGCATCGATTGCGTGCTCGGGCCGACGCCCGAGCCCGATAACAGTTGCGAGAATTGCCGGGCGATGCTCGCGGGCACGGCGCTCGACGTCATCGAGGTGGACGCCGCGTCGAATCGCGGCATCGAGGAGATTCGCGCGCTGCGCGAGTCCGTGAAATTCGCGCCGGCGTCGATGCGCATGAAAGTGTTCATCATCGACGAGGCGCACATGCTGACGCGCGAGGGCGCGAACGCGTTTCTCAAGACGCTCGAGGAGCCGCCGCCGCACGCGGTGTTCATCCTCGCGACGACGGCGCCCGAAGCGCTGCCGGCGACGATCCTCTCCCGGTGCCAGCGCTACGCGTTCCGCCGGATCCCGGTCGCCGTCATGATCGCCCGCATGCGCGAGATCGCGGATGCCGAGGGGATCGCGATCGACGA
>CAJCIN010000138.1 GCA_903970385.1 Rhodospirillales bacterium
GCTCGGCGGGGTCGGCACGCTGTGGGGCGCGGTGCTCGGCGGCGTGGCGTACGAATATCTCGACTTCCGGCTCGTCGCGTTCGCGAACGCGGGCGCGGTGCAATCGCTCCCCGCGCTGTTACGCGTGCCGCTCTCCGAACCGCTCTTCGCGCTCGGCGTGCTCTTCATCGTGCTCGTGATGTTTCTGCCGGGCGGCCTCGGCAGCGCGCTCCGCCGCGTGACGGCGATCGCTCGGCATTGATTCGAGCGCGTCCGAAAGCGACTCGAAGACGTACGGCCGAGCGGTGAGTCCGACGATCTCGAAGATGCGGCGAACCGCGGACTCGGGCGGGAGCACGACGGCGAATCGTGGGCCCAACGCGTGCGCGGCTTTGAGTACGACGCTGATGCAGGACGAATCGCAATACGAGCAGTCCTGGAGCGAAATGACGATCCTCCGCAGAGGGTGATGGCTCGCGAGGAGTTCGACGACATGCTGCAACTCGGGAGCCGATTCGAAGTCGATCTCCTCCCGAACGTAGACGACCTCGGCATCTCCGAGAGCTTCTACCTCGAAGGCGACCATCTCAATTCGTCGCTTCACGAGACGACGGCCATTTTGCCTCCGACGTCGCCCAAAGCATCCGAATCTCTTCTCGCGCCGCAGCCAATCCTAGTTCGATGACCGTTTCCAACGCATTCGGACACGAGCAGCGAGAGCAGCCGGAGCCGTTGTGCCCGGGCGCAGAGTGGCCGCAGGTCTCGCATAAGAGAAGATGATCCATGGTGAAACCTCATCCTGGGTCGACGTGCCTTCGAGCATGCGCATCTTTGGAAACGCATGTGGAGACGAAGCCGCGATCACAAAAGTTCCAGTCATGAAGTAGTGAGTACGGAGCATGATGGCGCAAATCTCGTAGATTTTTTGGGCGCAGAAACTTACAAGTTTGTCTTAAGCGCGTATGTCTGCTAGCGAACAGACAAGTGCTTCACGATGACTCGCGCACGAGGTTTTGGTTTGCGAGCGCCGTCTCCGGGCAATCGATGACATGTTGGATCGAACCGTCGATGTCTCGCTGGGCACGCTCGACTTAGAGCTGTTGGATTACTCGCTCGATCTGGCGATGAGCGCCGCACCGCTCGACGATAGCCTCGAGGACGAGTTCGCCTGGACGTTGCTCCAGCGCCTCAAAACCCGGCTCAACGACGCGCACGACCGGCTCGACGCTTCGTGACGTCGCCGAGGCTCGTTACGGCGATCGGGTCGCGCGCGGCGCGGTCTTGAGCAACTCGCGTACGGCCGCGTCGAGCTGAGGATCGTCGCCGCGTTCGCTCGCGGCCGCCGAATTCTCCACCTCGACGTCGACCTTGCGCGGATGCTGCTCCATGTTCGTGCCGTCGTCCGCGATGACGCTCGTCGACGGGACGCGAACTTGCGAGCCGTCCGCGAGGGTCGCCTGCGACGTGAAGATGATCCAGCCGGCGGTCGGCACGCCGACGACGCGCCCGAGATGCAACGCGCGATAGCCCTGCGTGAAATCTTCGCCGTCCGAGAGCGTGTGTTCGTTGATCACGAGCACGGTCGGGCGGTCGAGCGCACGCTGGCCGAGCGCGGTGCGAGCGGGTGCGTCGTTTCCGAAGCGCGAGCGGAAGTGCAGGTATTCGCGTCGCGCGAGCACGTCGAGCGCGTACGGGTCGACGAAGCCGCCCTCGTTGTTGCGGAGATCGACCACGACGCCGAGCTTCTCGCGATTCTGCACGTCGAGATCGCTGAAGAATTTCTCGAGCGTCTCGGGCTCCATGTCGATCACGTGCACGTAGCCGAGCTTTCCACCGCTGACGCGTTCGACGTATGCACGGCGGCCCGCGACCCACGCGCGGTAGCGCAAGACGTTCTCGTGCGCGGTATCGATCGGCAAGACGACGACGACGCGTGCCGCGGCGGCGTTGCCGCCCGGTGCGATGCGCAACTCCGTCCGCTTACCCGTCGTGTTCGCGAACAACGACGCGACGTCGACGTGCGGATCGACGGGAACGCCGTTCACCGCGAGCAGCGTGTCACCGACCGCGACGTGACCGGCGAGCGCGAGCGGGCCGAGCGGGACGATCGCGGAGACGCGGAGCGAACCGTCGCGTGCGTAAGCCGCGGTATCGAAATCCGCTCCGATCCGGCCGAGCGCGAACGTGGGCGCGCCCGGGCTCCGCGCCGCGCGATAGCCGCTGTGTGAGGAGTCGAGCTCGCCGATCATGAGGTTGACGATGCGCGCGAATTCCGAGCGCGTGTGCGCGGCGAGCGCGGGCGGCTCGTAGATGCGGCGCTGTGCGCTCCAGTCCACGCCGTTGAAGTGCGGGTCGGCGTACCAGCGGTCGAGCGTCGACCACACCTGCGCGAACACGACGCGCTTGTCGCGCTCGAAGTCGACGTCGAACGACGCGGCTGCGGCGATCGGCTTCGCATCCCCTTTGCCGTCGAGGGTGACGCGCGCGAACTTCCCATCGTCTTCGTAGACGACGCTCTTCCCGTCGGGCGCGATCCGCGTGCGCGCCTTCGAGCCCGACGTGTTCGTGAGCTGCGTCGCGACGTTGTCGTCCGCCGACGTCTCGTCGACGGTGAAGGCGTACAGATTCTGTTGGCCCGCGGCGTTCGCATCGAGCACGAGCGTCTTACCGTCGGGCGTCACCGAGACGCGCGCGACGTCGAGGCCCGTCGGAAGCAACGTCACGCGTTGCGTGATGCCGGCGAAATCGATGCGCGTGCGCGGTTTCGCCTTGGCCTTCGCGGCGGCGGGAGAGGCCTTCGCGCTCGCGGGCGCGGCCGATGCCGCCGGTTCGGCGCTCGGTGCGGGCGACGCCGGCGACGGCTGCTTCGTCTTCGGCGTCGTCTCGTCGAAGAGCGAGCGGAACGTGTCTTCGCGGAAACGCGGCGCACGCGGCACGAGATCGACCTGCGCGACGGCGCCCTCTTCCGTTCGTTGCGACGTGACGACGTAAAGGCGCGAGCCGTCGGGCGCCCACGCGAGCGGGCCCGTGTTCGTGTTCGGCAACGCGGTGATCGCGTGCGGCGTACCGCCGTCGACCGGGACGACGTATGCGTTCGCGAAGCCGCCGGGCGGGTTGTCGACGAACGCGAGCCACTCGCCGCCGGGCGAGAACGCGACGTCGTCCTCGTCGCCGAACGGGCGGCGATCGAACGTCCCGCGCGCGAGGACGCGATCGTTTTGTGTCGCGACGTCGATGAGGTGGAGTTCGCGCCCGTCGCGCACGAACTCGAGCTTCGTCCCGTCCGCGACCAGTGCGGATAATCGTCGTGGTGGCCGGCCGGCGTGATCGTTTTCCCGGGACCGTCCGGGTACGTGTAGGTCGCGATCGCCTGCTCGTCGCCGCGATCGAGCACGTATGCGACGCGGCGGCTGTCGTGTGCCCAGACGGGTTCGTCGGCCGCCGCGACGTCGCGCAGCGGGATCGGCTGCCCCTCGCCGCCCTCCGCCGCGTCCACGGCGAACACGCCGCCACGCGCGATGAACGCGAGCTTCTTGCCGTCCGGCGACAGGTCGAACGCGCCGAACGAACGCGTCAGCGTCTGACGCGCGGGCTGCAGCGTGGCAGACAGGCCGCGCGGTTCGATCGCGAGCGGCCGAACCGCGCCGGTCGTGGAGTCGTACGTCCAGACCTTCATGTTCCGCTCGAATGCGATGAGTTGCCCGTCGCGCGAGATGGTCGGCCAGAGGACGCGCCCGGCTCCGAGCGACGTCGCTTGGCGCGTTTTGCCGTCGCGGCGTAGCCAGAGCTCGTCGCTGCCGCTGCGATCGGAGACGTAATAGAGCGTGGTTCCGGACGGCGACCACATCGGCCAACGGTCTTTCGCCGTGCCGTCCGTCACGCGTTCGAACGCGTGCGTGGACTCGTTCGCGATCGTGATCGACGACGTGTCGATGTGGCTGTGCCCGCGCCGCCACCACTGGTCGAAGCCGTTGCGCACGTAGGCGAGTTCCGAGCCGTCGGGCGACGGCGTGCCGTCCATCTCGTTGACGTAGTCTTCGCCGCGCACGACGACGGGAGTGCCCCCGATGGCCGGTACGCGGCGGATCGCCGCCGCATAGCCGATCGTCGCCTCGTCGGAAGAAAAGTAGAGATTCTTGCCGTCGGCAGACCACGCGTCGAGCGCGGGCGGAACCTCGTCGTACGTGATGCGGTGCAGTCGTCCCGCGTCGAGGTCGAGGACCTCGATGCCGACGTCCCCCGGTCGCGTCGAGACGAAAGCGATGCGCTTTCCGTCGGGCGAGAACAGCGGTCGTTCCGCGTAGCCGCCCGTGTCCGCCAATAACCGCGCGACGCCGCCGTTCGACGCCACGCTCCAGATGTCGCCGCCGCTCAGGAACGCGATTTCCGAATGGTCGGGCGAGACGGACGGCTCGGCGAACGTCGCCGGAAGCGGAGCGTCGGCCGCCGTTGCGGTGCGTGCGGCGAAAATGGCGAGGCAAGCGACGAAAGCGGCAACGACCGGACGGAAATGAGGCGACATCGCGCGCTTGTTCCGCGAGGGACGGCCGCGCTCCGGCCGAACT
>CAJCIN010000139.1 GCA_903970385.1 Rhodospirillales bacterium
AGGCCGGCGGATCGCAGCGCCTCCATCGTCTTCAGGCGCTCGTAGTCGGCATACGAGACGATTTCCGCGCGGATGAAGCCGCGCTCGATGTCGGAATGGATCTTGCCCGCGGCCTGGGGCGCTCGCGTGCCCTTGTCGATCGTCCACGCGCGTACTTCTTGCTCGCCGGCGGTCAGGAACGTCATCAAGCCGAGCAGGTCGTAGGCGCCGAGGATCAGCTGATCGAGGCCGCTGCGATCGATGCCGAGCTCCTCACGGAACGTGCGCGCCTCGCCCTCGTCGTCGATCCCGGCGAGCTCCGCCTCGATCTTGCCGCAGAACGCGATGGCGCGGCTCCCCTCGCGCGTCGCCAGATCGAACACGCTCGTCGCGAGCGGCCCGAGCGCCCCGATCTGATCTTCGTCGACGTTCGCGACGTAGAGCATCGGCTTCGCGGTGATGAGAAAGCTCTCGCGCGCGAGCTCCATCTCCGGCGAGTCGGGCGCGAAGGAGCGGGCCGGCTTTCCATCCTCGAGCGCGGCGCGCAAGCGCTTCACGGCGTCCACCGTCGGCGCGAGCTTGGGGTTCACGCGCGCTTCGCGCTCGAGTTTCTCGACGCGCTTCGCGAGCGACGCGAGGTCGGCGAGCGCCATCTCGATGTTGATGATCTCGATGTCGCGCAGCGGGTCGGGCGAGCCCTCGACGTGGATGACGTCGCCGTCCTCGAAGCAACGGACGACCATCGCGACGGCGTCGGTCTCGCGGATGTGGCTGAGAAACGCATTCCCGAGACCCGCGCCCGAGCTCGCGCCGCGCACGAGGCCGGCGATGTCGACGAAGCGCATCGTGGCGTGCACGATCTTCCGCGACTTGTTGAGATCGGAGAGGACCTGCAGACGATCGTCCGGCACCGGCACCTCGCCGACGTTCGGCTCGATCGTCGCGAACGGATAATTCGCCGCGAGCGCCTGCGCGGAACGGGTAAGAGCGTTGAAGATTGTCGACTTGCCGACGTTCGGCAGACCGACGATACCGCATGAAAGTGCCATCGAGAACGACGCTGCGCGTTCGGTAGGGGCAAGGATTCGTCCTGGACACGTAGGAGTTTGCAGCATGCGCCAAATGAAGGTCGACAAGCTGGGCATCGACTTGCTGACACACGATCCCGTCGTCATCCTCAAAGACCTCGAGGGCAAGCGGTTTCTGCCGATCCTCATCGGTCCGTTCGAGGCGACGGCGATCGCCCTGGCGCTCGAAGGCACCGCGGTGCCGCGCCCGCTCTCGCACGATCTCATGCGCACGATGCTCGAATCGTTGCACGCGTCGCTCGAGCAGATCGTCATCCACGACATCAAGGACTCGACGTTCTTCGCGAAGCTGATCGTCCGGCAGAACGGCGACACGCAGGAGATCGACGCGCGCCCGTCCGACGGCATCGCGCTCGCGCTCCGCATGCAGGCGCCGATTTTCGTCTCCGACAAAATCGTTCTCGAAGAGACGGTGGCCGACAAGAAGGCGGAAGCCGAAGAGACGCAACGCTTCAAGAAGTTCATCGAGGAACTGAAGCCGGGCGATTTCAAAGAGTAGTTTTTAGAAGGGAACGAACGTGGCAGACGAACGCGCGGAGATCGGGGTCTTCGGAGGCTCGGGTTTCTACTCGCTATTGGAAAACGCACGCGAAGTGTGGATCGAGACGCCGTACGGCGCACCGAGCGATCGCGTCGCGCTCGGAGAGATCGCCGGCCGCAAGGTCGCGTTCTTGCCGCGGCACGGTAAGGATCATCGCTTTCCGCCGCAGACGATCAACTATCGCGCCAATCTCTGGGCGATGAAAGAACTCGGCGTCACGCGCATCATCGCGCCGACCGCGTGCGGCTCGCTCAAGAAAGAAGTCGAGCCGGGCCACATGGTCGTCGCGGACCAGGTCGTGGATCGCACGACCGGACGCCACGACACGTTCTACGACGGTCCGATCACGACGCACGTCAGCTTCGCCGACCCCTACTGCCCGCAGCTCCGACCCGTCGCATCGACGGCGCTCCGCTCGATCGGCGTCACGACGCACGACACCGGCACGATCGTCGTGATCCAGGGGCCGCGCTTCTCGACGCGCGCGGAATCGAAGTGGTTCCAAGACGCCGGCTGGGAAGTCATCAACATGACGCAGTATCCCGAGTGCTACCTCGCGCGCGAGCTCGAGATCTGCTACGTCAACATCTCGCTCATCACCGACTACGACGTCGGCCTCGCGGGCGCGCAACCCGTCACGCACGAGGACGTGCTCAAGGTGTTCGCGAGCAACAACGAGCGCGTGAAGCAGGCGATCTACAAAATCGTCGAAGCGATGCCGACGGAACGCACGTGCGGCTGCGGGTCGGCGCTTTCGGGCGCGCGCTGAGCGCGTGAACGGCCTCGGCAAGGTCGATCTGCTCGCCTACGTGCGAGCGATCGGCCTGCTCGTGCGCAATCCGCAGATCGCGCTCGCGCCGTTGCTCGCCGCGGTCGCACAAGTCTTGCTGTTCATGGTCGTGCCGGCCGACGGCGGCGTGCTCGGCGTCGTCGGCACGTCCATCGTCTCGATCGCATCGCAACTGATCGTGTCGTTCGGCCTCGCCGTCGCGATCATCGCGGCGGACGACGCGTGGCGGCGCGGACGCGCTCCGTTCGAAGATGCGTACGAAGGGGCGATGCGCCGCGCGGGCGATATCGTTACGGCGGCGATCGGCTATTCGTTTCTCGTCTATATCGCGGGACTCGTCGGCGGCACGTTCGGCGGCCCCGGGGCGCTCGTGTTGACGGCGGCCGCGACGGTGCTCTGCATCTTCATGTTGCCGGCCGCCGCGATCGGCGGCATCCCGGGCGGCGCGACGTTGCAAGTCTCCGCCGAGCGCGTGCGGAACGCGCCGCTTTCCGCGGCGCTCGTCGCCATCGTCTTCTTTTCGACGATCGCGTTCGTTCCGACGTTGATCGTCATGGCGCTCGAACCGCTACGGTTCAGCGCGTCGATCTTTTCGTCGGGGCCGGTGTCTTCGCTCGTCGTCGCCGCATTCCGAGCCATCGCCTGGGCGTACGTCGCGCTCGTGCTCGCAAAGGCGTACGACGACGCATCGTACGGACGGTTCCCGCGTTATTGATTGCCGAGGAGACGTTGGTACGTGCGCGCGACGACGCGATAGCACTCGCACGACGAGGCCTCGAGTCCGGCCCGATCGAGCACCTTCATCGTGCCGCGCCGATAGCTGATCAAGCCTGCGTGCTGTAGCGTCTGCGCGGCGACGCTGACGGCGGGCCGGCGCACGCCGAGCATGATCGCGAGATACTCTTGCGTGATCCGGAACTCGTCGCCGCGCACGCGATCGTCCATCACGAGCAACCAGCGCGCGCAACGTTCGAGTAGCGGGTGCAGACGGTTGCACGCGATCGACTGACTCATGAGCGTGAGCTGTCCCTGCGCAAAGCGTTGCGTGAGAATACGCAGTTTCGGAAAGCGGTCGACCGCTTCCCGAAACGACGCGGCATCGAGTCGGAGCCCATCGCCGCCCGCCTGACAGACGGTGCGATTCTCGCAGGTCGCGGCACCGAGTAAGATGCCGATCGGAAAGAATCCCTCGTGGCCGATCGCGGCGACTTCGACTTCGTCGCCGGAATGCATGACCGCGGTCGTCGACAGAACGCACGTCGTCGGAAAGTACACCGTTCGTAATGTCGTCTCGGCCGGAACGATCACGTCGTGCAGCGCGAGGGTCACGGGCTCGAGCAACGGCGATAGCCACGACCGCGCATCGTCGTCGAGCGCGTCCACGATCGTATTGCCGGTCAACTATTTAGTAACATCTAATAGGACCATGAACGTTTGTTCGATTGGAAACAGACGACTCCGCTCGAACTTGATAGGTTTAACCAAGAGAGGGCACTCGCTCGCTGGCAGATCGTGCCGGCTGATAAAGGATGAAGATGGAAAGTTTATTGCGGTGCGACCGTTGTCTGCACGGCGCACCTTCGCACGACGGATCGGGCTGCGAGATCGGCGACTGCGAATGCCGTGCCACACGCGAACAGGTGGTCGGCTACGGCATCGAAGCGGCAAAAGAAGAGATCCGACGCCTCTGGGAGCGGCCGATCGAGCCGCTCGGCGGTTCGGCCTAACGCGGGCGCCCGGCCGGAACCGGCGGGGCGAGTTGCAGGCGCAGAAACTCGACGACGAGGCCTGCAGAGACATTGGTATGCGCGAGGCGCTGGGCGTCGCCGACGGCGGCGAGGAGCGACACCAGCGCCGGTCCGTCGCGCGCCGGCAAGCCGTCGAAACGCGTGCGTTGATCGGCGGCGAGCAACGGGACGTCCGAACCCGCCACGCGTAGCGCGACCCAATCGCGCGCGGCCGTTCGGACGAGCTCGATCAGCTCGCCGACGAGGGCTCGTTTTTCCGCGCCGCTGAGGCTGCGGTCGTCGAGACGCAGAAACGATGCGTCCGCCGGCTCGCCGCGCACGGCGTTCGCGAACCACGCGTGGGCGGCGTCGCGCAACCCGAGGTCGTCGTCGTCGAGCACGGCGCGCGCCCGCGCGACGCTGCCGAGCGCGACGTCGGCGGCGAAGCGCGCGCGTTCCGGCTCGACGCCGCCCGCGAGCAAGACGCGCTCGACGTCGGCTCGCGGCAGCGGGCCGAACGCGAGCTCGACGAAACGCGACCGGATCGTCGCGAGTAGCGAACCGGCGGCGCTCGTCGTGAGGATCACGACGACGCCCTCCGGCGGCTCCTCGAAGAATTTGAGCAATGCGTTCGCCGCCTCGTGCGTCGCGAAAGCGACGTCGCCGAGTACGACGACACGATGACGGCCGCGATACCCGTGGAGCGAGAGCGCACGCACGAGATCGCGCGCGGTGATCTCCTCGTCGTGCAACGCGTTGCCGCCGTCGCCGCCGATCTTGACGCGGCCCTCCGACTGCACGTAGTCGGGGTGCGTGCCCGCGACGAGAAGCGTGCAGCCGGTGCACGTACCGCAATACCCGAGAACGGTCGTCTTCGGGGTCTCGCACAAGAGCGACTGCGCGAGGCGGCGCGCGAACGTCTTCTTGCCGACGGCGGGCGGCCCGGTGAAGAGATACCCGTGGCACAAGCGCGCGGGCTCGATGGTCGTGAAATGCGCGAGCGCCGCTTGCGCGCCCACCACGTCGAACGTTCCGTCGATCCCCTTCATGCGGATAGTTTCGATGTGAGCGCGGCCGCGGCCGCTCGCACGAGTTCGTCCGGTGCGAGCGAGCCGTCGAGCGTCACGAAGCGCGCGTCGTCACGCGCGAGCTCGAGGTAACCGTCGCGAACGCGTTCGTGAAACGAGCGTCCCTCGCGCTCGAGACGATCCGCGGCCCCGCCGCCCGCGAGCGCGCGCGACGCCACGCGTGCGTGCGAGACGTCGACGGGCACGTCGACGAGCAAGGTGAGATCGGGTTCGCGTCCGCGCGTCGCGACGCGCGCGAGCGCGCGCAGATCGTCGAGCGCGATGCCGCGACCGTAGCCTTGATAGGCGAGCGTCGCCGCCGAAAAACGGTCGCACAACACGACGCGTCCCGCGGCGAGCGCGGGTTCGATCACCTCCGTAACGTGCTGCGCACGCGAAGCGTTGACGAGAAACGCTTCCGCGAGCGAATCGATCGTCGTCTCCGGATCGACGAAGACCGCTCGCAGACGATTGCCGAGTGCCGTGCCGCCCGGTTCGCGCGTCGCGACGACGTCGTAGCCTCGCGATACGAGCAGCGTCGCGAGGCCCGAGAGAAGCGTCGTTTTCCCGCTTCCCTCGATGCCTTCGACGACGACGAACGACCCCGCGCGAACCGGCGTTACGCCGACGCTCCGCTGCCGTACGGCAGATCGTTCCGGAAGAACAAGACGCGCCGGTTCGGTTCCATCCCGGTGCTGCGCGACATCACGCGATGCTGCTCGGCGAGCTGGTGTTGCATGCGTCGCACGTACGACGTCTGCGGCATCAGTTCGATCGGTTTGCTGTCGAGGAGGACCTTGTAGATCGCCTCGCTCGCCTCGCGCAGCGCGATCTCCTCGGCATCGATCGACGGCAGCGCGAAGATGTCTTTGAGCGCGTTCATCACCTGCGCGGTCGTATTCGTCTTGATCGAGTAGATCGGCACGTTCTCGGACGCGATCGATTTCAGTTTCTCGGACTCCTTGCGCTCGAGCGATTTGAGCGTCAGAACGACGTCCGCATCGTCCCATTTGCGCGCGATCGACGCGCTGACGTTGAGGTTGTGGATCGCGCGCTCGATCTTGTTGCGCGAGACGCCGTACGGGAACACGAGCACGTGCGCCTCGTGATCCTCGCGCTCGCCCTCTTCCGATTCGCGCAGCGCGACCGCGAATTCCGATTCGGGAACGGCCTTCGGTCCGCCGTGCGCCAGCGCCGGACGCGCCTTGTGCTGTGCGGGCGCCGGCGTCGCCTCTTGCACGACGGCGACGTTGCCGCCCGGCATCCGTTGCCGCACTTCCGGCTGCGGCTGATAGCCGCGCAGCAGCGCGTCGACCGTGTCGGAGACGTTCTGATAGATCGAGAGCCGGTTGCGATCGTTGATCTCGATCAGCACGTCGAACGTCGGCGGCGCTTTGCGTTCGAGCACCGTCTTGCGCGTGCCGCGGCGGCGCGCTTCTTCGTCCGACAGCGTGACCGTGCTAATGCCGCCGACGAGATCGGAGAGCGTCGGATTCATCAGCAGATTCTCGAGCGTCTTGCCGTGCGCGGTACCGATCAACTGCACGCCGCGCTCCGCGATCGTTCGCGCGGCCATCGCTTCCATCTCCGTGCCGATCTCGTCGATGACGACGACCTCGGGCATGTGATTCTCGACGGCTTCGACCATCACGCCGTGTTGTAACGCAGCATCGGCGACCTGCATGCGTCGCGCATGACCGACGCCCGGATGCGGCACGTCGCCGTCGCCGCCGATCTCGTTCGACGTGTCCACGATGACGACGCGTTTGCGATCTTCGGAAAGAACGCGCGCGCATTCGCGCAGGATCGTCGTCTTTCCGACGCCCGGCGGCCCGAGCAAACAGATCGACTTCCCGCCGCGCACGACGTCGAGGATGATGTCGATCGTACCGAACACGGCGCGGCCGACGCGGCACGTGAGCCCGACGACCTTGCCGCTGCGATTGCGAATCGCGGAGATGCGGTGCAGCGTCTGCTCGATCCCCGCGCGGTTGTCGGTCCCGAACGGCGAGAGTCGCGAACTCACGTGCGCGATGTCTTCGTACGTCACGCTCGTGTCGCTGAGAAAAACGAAGTCGTCCGGAAAGCGCGCTTCGGGCGGACGCCCGAGATCCAGGACGACTTCGACGAGCGCTTCCAGGTTCGGGAGCCGAACGAGTCCTTGCCTGATCGGAAGCGGAAAGATGTCGAGGAGCTGGACTAGTTCGGAGTGCGATGAGACGGTCTCGGCGTTAACGGCCAATGCACATCCTCGTCTTTGAATTCGGGCGGCGCCGGTTGAATCCGGCCGTTACCGTTGCGACGGTCATTCTCGGTGGCGTGGGGCAAGCCCTCGGGTCGTTGCGAAGCATCACGCCTCTACTACCACGCGGATCGACCGAAGTTCCGAATCGTACGGCCCCTGCATGCGCACGCCGGCCTTCTTCTCGAGATCGAGGTACGCGACGATTTCCGGCGTGATCTCCTCGCCCGGCGAGATGACGGGGATGCCCGGCGGATACGGCGTGATGACTTCAGCGCAGATGCGCCCGGCGCTCTCCTTGAAACGCACGAATTCCGTGTCGGCGAGAAACGCTTCGCGCGGATTCATGCGGATCGGCGGAATGCTCGGAAGGTTGTACGTGCCCGTTTGCAAGCGGCGCTCGAGCACGCCCGACGGTGAGAAGACGTCGATCGGACGGTCTTCGCGCGAGAGTTCCTTGACGCCGTAGACGAGCCGGTCGGCCGACTCTTGCGTCGTGCCGATCGTGAAGAGCGCGAGACAATTGAAGAGATCCGCGAGTTCGCACTGCACGTTGTAGCGGC
The DNA here is from genome assembly GCA_903970385.1 of Rhodospirillales bacterium. GTDB lineage: Bacteria > Vulcanimicrobiota > Vulcanimicrobiia > Vulcanimicrobiales > Vulcanimicrobiaceae > Palsa-1515. The sequence continues at coordinate 7,998 of CAJCIN010000139.1, forward strand.
GGCGCAAGATCTCTTCCGCCTCGTAGCCCGTGTAGCCGAGTTCCTTGACGGTGATCGTGATCTTCGTCGGATCGAGATCGAACACGCCGGGCTTACCGACTTGCTCGTCGCCGAAACAGTAGATGCCGTCGATCGCGTTGAGGCGCGCGCGCGTGTCGTTCGCGAGATCGATCGTGCGCGAGAGCAGCGCGCTGCCTTCGGTCGCCATCTGCTTGCGCGCGACGTCGAGCGACGCGACGAGCACGAGGTTCGGCGACGTCGAGAGAAACAGTTTGACGATCGCCTTGAGGCGATCGACGCGGATGCGATCGCCCTTGTGGTGCAGCATCGCGGTCTGCGAGAGGCTGCCGAGCATCTTGTGCGTGGAATTGATGCAGAGATCGGCGCCCGCTTCGAGCGCATCGATCGGCAGCGCGGGATGGAAATGGAAGTGCGGTCCCCACGCCTCGTCGACGAGCAACGGCACGCCGAACTCGTGCGCGACCGCGGCGATGCCTTCGAGATCCGCCGCGACGCCGTAGTACGTCGGGCTGACGATGTACACGGCGCGAATGCCGGGTTCCGCGGCGAGGGTGGCCGCGACCGTCTCCGGCGTGATCGTGTGATCCATGTGCAGCGCGTCGTCCACCTCCGGTTTCATCCACACCGGGTACGCGCCGCTCATGATCAAGCCGCCCATCGCACTCTTGTGCGAGTTGCGCGGCAGCGCGATCTTCTCGCCCGGATTGAGCGCCGTCATCATCATGATCTGATTGCCGCTCGTCGAGCCGTTGATCAGGAAGAACGAGTGATCCGCCGCGTACGCCTCGGCGGCGAGCGCCTGCGCGTCGGCGATCGCTTCTTCGGGCTGCAACAGATCGTCGAGCCCGCGAATCTGCGTGAGATCGATCGCGAGAACGTTGTCGCCGAGAAAGTCGCGCAGCGCGCGATCCATACCGCGGCCCTGCATGTGGCCGGGCGTGTGAAACGGGATGACGCCGGAGTCCACGTAGTCGAGGAGGACATCGAAGTACGGCGTCCGGCTTTGGTCCACGAACTCGGCGCTTCCGCGCTAGAGCAACGAATCCCGCGCGAGCGAAGCGAGCATCCGCGCGGCGACGGCGTCCCAATTCAGATCGCGCTCGACGCGTTCGCGCGCGGCGGCACCGAGCGAGCCGAGCGACGACGGATTCTCGAAAAGCGCGACGATCGTCGCGGCCAAACGTTCGGCCGTCGGCGGCGATACGACGAAACCGTCGACGCCGTCCGTGACGATCTCGCCCATCGGTTCCGCGTCGGAGAGGACCGGCACGACGCCGCGGCTCATCGCCTCGAGCACGAAACCGGGAAACCCGTCGAAGCGCGTCGGCGCGAGCACGACGTCGGTCCGCTCGAAGATCTCGAACAGCGCGGCGCGATCGACGCGCCCGCGCAGCGAGATGCCGGGCTCGCTCGCGATGCCGTCGTTCGCGACGATCGTCAGCGACGCGTCGGGAAACCGCGCGCGGACGATGCGAAACGCTGCGAGCACGCGATCGCCGCCCTTACGCTCGAATTCCGAACCGTTGAAGACGATCGTGCGGTTGCCGTACGCGCGCGGGCGCACGTCCGTCTCGTTGTAAAATCCGGCGGCGCCGACCGCGACGACGCGCGCGGGATCGGCGCCGTAGTCCTCGATCACGGAACGGCGCGCGGCTTCGCTGAACGTGAACACGCGCGCGGCGCCGCGATAGGTGGCGCCTTCCTTCGCGATCCACGCCGCGTACGCGCGCTCGTTCTCGAACGGTGCCCACGGCGGCCAATCGCGGCGCACCTGCGCCATCGTCATGTCGATGTAGTGCGCGTACGGCGGCGCGGGCGCGGGTGCGGCCGGCGACGCCATCGAGAACACGTGCAACACGAGGTCGACGTCGCTCCGTTCCGCGACGGCGCCGGCGGTGCGTTCCGACATGCGCGCGAAGCGCGCCGCCGTCTTCCGGTAGCGTTGCCGCGCGAGCCCGGCGTTCGCGCGTGTCGGCGGCCACAGCCGGCCCGTGACGAACGCACCCGCGAGAAACGCGATCTCGTGCGGCGTCACGCCTTCGTCGACCGCGAGTTCTTCGACGCCGTCGCGCCGTTTTGCGAGCGCTCGCGTCAGCGGGCGATGACGCGCGAGAAAAAACGGGTCGCCCACGACCAAGAGGCGGCCGCGATTCAAACCGGCTCGGGACGCTCGTCGATGGAAACGTTGTAGAGGAACAAGAACTTGTGCCACTCGCCCGGTAGGGTGTTGCGCTTCACGCGGATCCACGGGATGTACTTCGGCGCCTTCGGTTTGCGACGCAAGACCATGTTCGCGTGCTCGGGCGTGCGATTGTTCTTACGGTTGTTGCAGCGCATGCACGCGCACACGAGATTTTCCCACGTCGACGGGCCGCCTTTGCTCTTCGGCAGCACGTGATCGACCGTCATCAGACGCTCGCCGCGGAGGCTGCAGTACTGGCACACGTAGTCGTCGCGCAACAGGATGTTCTTCTTCGTCAACGCGACTTTCTGCATCGGACGCTTGATGTAATAGAGCATCCGGATGATCGAGGGCAGACGCATCTCGTACGTCGGCGAGCTGAGCAGCTGCGAGCGTCCGTGGACGACTTCGGCCTTCCCCGAAAACAGCAACTTCACGGCGCGCTGGAAGCTCGTGATGTTGAGCGCTTCGTACGTGAAGTTCAGAACGAGGACGTCCGTCACGCTTCGGTGCCTCCGGCCGGCACGCTGCGCTTCTTGACGTACGAAAGGCGCAGGTCGGTGAGGTACCGCGCGAGAGCGGACCGTTCGGTCGCGCTCAGGCGCGGCTCGATGCGATCGTACGCCTTTCCGGCGACGTCGATCGCGATCTCCGCGGCGGCCAAGTCGGGAGCCGCGTCGCTGCCGGCGGGCGGTTCGAGATAGGCGTGGGCGAGCGCTGCGAGATTCGCCACGAACTCGCTCAGGACGACTTCCACGGGCGGCACGTCGATCGCGTGCTCTTGCGCAGCCATCGACGCAGAACGTACGCCGCATCGCATCCTCTCCCCCGCCGAAAGAACGGCCGCAGACGGGGTAAGGCTTTGGGGGCCGCTCGCTCTGCTTCCGCCGGAGCGACTCACGAACGAAAAGGGAGAATTCATGCCGCAACGCTCACCCATCGCCCCGTACGCCTTCGCGCTCGCGACGGCCGCACTCGCCGTCTCGGCGGCGGCGACGGCGCAGCCGCTACCGACGCAGAAATTCCCGTACAAATCGGGACCCGTCACGATCACGTCGTGCACGTTGAACGAAGACAAGAGCAACAGCACGGTGACCGCAAACAGCCTGCGGATCAACTTCTTTCCGAACGAACAGGCGCGGACGCTCACGTCCGTCACCTTCCGCGTGCGCTACGCGGGAACGCCCGTGACGGTCACGGATACCGGCACGTTCGCCTACAACGCGCCGATCACGCATCAGTTCAATCAGCTCGGCGGTCACGCGTGGGCCGGCGCATCGCCCGAAGTCTGCCGCGTCGTCACGGCGACGTTCGCCGACGGCCAGGTCGTGAACCCGCGGTACGACGGTCCCGACGGCATGCGGACGGTCCCGGCCGGCAGTCAGGTCGCGCCCGACACCGCACCGAGCGGCGCGCCGGGAGCGACGAGCGTGCCGGTCGCAACGCCGTCGGCCGCGCCGACCACGATGCCTTAGCCGGAGCGCGCCGCGTTCACCATGCCGACGAAGTAGCGGTGAACGCGGTCGTCCGCGGTCAGTTCCGGATGGAACGACGTTCCGAGCACGCGGCCCTGGCGCACGAACACGCCATGGCCGCGGTGGCTCGCGAGGATCTCGACGCCCGGACCGGCGCTCTCGATCCACGGCGCGCGGATGAAGACGGCCGGAAACGCCGGCGTTCCGAGCGCTTCGATGTGCAGCTCGACTTCTTCCGATGCGATCTGTCGTCCGAATGCGTTGCGACGCACGGAGATGTCGAGCAGGCCGAGCGTCTTCTGGTCCATGCCCGCGACGTCGCGTGCCGCGACGATCATGCCCATGCACGTGCCCCAGAACGGCATTCCGCCGCGCACGCGCTCGACGATCGGATCGCCCAGTTCGAACCGGTCGAGAAGGCGGATCACCGTCGTCGACTCACCGCCGGGAACGACGAGCGCGTCGCTCGCGGCCAGACTCGCGCGGGTCTTGACGGGGAACGCACGCGCGCCCGACCGTTCGAGGGCGCGCACGTGTTCGTCGACGTCGCCCTGCAGCGCGAGAACGCCGATCGCGGGCTCGCTCACGGCCGAAGGGTGCCTGCGGCTAGTTGCCGCGGGTGCTGAGGAGCTGCGATTCGTCGAGTTGGCGGACGTCGATGCCGTACATCGGTTTCGCGCCGCCGAGCGACTTCGACGCTTCGACGACGGCCTTCGGATCCTCGAAGTGCGTCGTCGCCGCGACGATCGCGCGCGCGTAACGGAGCGCGATCTCGGGATCGACTTTCGGGAAGCCGTTGTCGTCGTATTCCGGCTTGCCGTTGCGATAGATCGCGGCGGCCTTGAAGATGCCGCTGCCGACGAAGATACCTTCGGCGCCGAGCTGCATCATGAGGGCGGCATCCGCGGGCGTCGAGACGCCGCCGGCGCAGAACAGCACGACCGGGAGCGAAGCATCGCGCGCGACGTCGCGCACGAGATCGAGCGACGCGCCGATGTCGCGCGCACGCGCGACGAGCTCTTCCTCGGGCAGCGCGTGCAGTTCGGCGATCGCGCCGCGGATCGCGCGCATGTGGCGCACCGCTTCGACGATGTTGCCGCTTCCCGCCTCGCCCTTGCTGCGGATCATCGCGGCGCCTTCGGAGATGCGCCGGAGCGCTTCGCCGATGTCGCGAGCGCCGCACACGAACGGCACGGAAAACTTGTGCTTGTCGATGTGATACTTGTCGTCGGCCGGCGTGAGCACTTCGGATTCGTCGATGTAGTCGACGCCGAGCGCCTCGAGGCACTGCGCTTCCGCGAGGTGGCCGATACGAGCCTTCGCCATGACGGGAATCGTGACGGCGTCCATGATGCGCTGCACGAGGCCGAGGTCGCTCATGCGCGCGACGCCGCCGTCGGCGCGGATGTCGGCCGGGATACGCTCGAGCGCCATGACGGCGACGGCGCCGGCTTCCTGCGCGACGGACGCCTGTTCCGGCGTCACGACGTCCATGATGACGCCGCCCTTGAGCATCTGCGCGAGCCCGCGCTTGACGGTTGTGGTGCCCGTATGTCCCATAGTTTAAAAACGGGGCGGCACGGCCCCCCGTTCCCCCCCGAGCCCGCACTCGCGGGCTCATTGACGAACTCGTCGCTCGAGTCCGAAAGAACTCTACGGCGTTAGCAGTATAGACTACGCTTTTCAACCAAGCGTTGCAACGTCAGGGCTGCGGCGTGCTCGGCGGGAGAGATGGGTAGCCGCGGCCCGTGAACTCGGGGCGGGGTTTGGCGCCGCGGGCGGTCGGCGTCGGTGACGGGGCAGGGCTCGCGGGCTCGTCGGCCGGCGGGGATTCGTCCGGGGCCGCCGAGACGAGCGGAATCGGCAACGGCGGCGACGTGTACCGCGGCTCGTCGGACGGCAGCGGCATGTCGGTCGGCACCTCCGTCGGTCGCGGCGTCGGCGTCGGCGTGGGAGGCGGCGTCGGTTCCGGTGTGATGCGCGGGTC
>CAJCIN010000140.1 GCA_903970385.1 Rhodospirillales bacterium
GCCGCGGAATCCAGAACGCGAAGCGTTTGCCGACGCGTACGAGGGCCGCCACGACGCAGAGTTCGCGATAGACGAGCGAGCCGCGTTCGTACGAGGCGAACAGCAGGCCGCCGACGGTCTTCTGATTGACGACGCGAACGATGTTCGCGCCGGCCGGTAGCGACGCGGCCGCGACCGTCGCATCGAGCAACCCGACCGTCGCGAACCCCCAGCCGCCGAGCTGCCACGGCGCGGGCGGATACGCAGGCTTCATGGGCTCCGTTTGCCGAGCATGATTCGTCTTTCGCCGGCGTGAAGCCGTTCTGTCCATGGGTCTCCTGACGGTCGTCGAGCATCCCGCGGTCGCCGATCGTCTCGCCCGGGCGCGCGACCGATCCACCCCTACTCCTTCGTTTCGGCGTGCCGTGGAAGAAATGGGAGTGTTCCTCGCCTACGAGGCGACTCGCGAACTCCCCCTCGAGGCCGGAACCGTCGACACCCCGGTCGCGACGGCCGCCGCGCGACGCATCGCCACGCGGCCTGTGGTCGCACCGATCCTGCGCGCCGGTCTCGGGCTCTTACCCGGTTTTCTGAGCGTGATCGACGACGCCGTCGTGGCTCACCTCGGCTTCTTTCGGGATCCCGAGACGCTCGCCGCGGTGCCCTACTACGCGAACCTTCCGGCGGATCTCAGCGGCCGCGCGGTCTTCGCGCTCGATCCGATGCTCGCGACCGGCAACTCGGGCGCGGCCGCGCTCGACGTCCTCACCGCACGCGGAGCGACCGACGTCACCCTGCTCTGCGTGCTCGCGGCGCCCGAAGGCATCGCGTATCTCCACCGCAAGCATCCGACGGCACGCGTCGTCACGTGCGCGGTCGACGAGCGTTTGAACGATCACGGCTACATCGTGCCCGGTCTCGGCGATGCGGGGGACCGCATGTTCGGCAGCGCGTCGTCCGTGCCGGCGGGCTATCGTCCCGGTCGAACGTGAGGTTCGCCGCCTCTTTTCGGGAAAGCGTGTCCCGAAAGGTGGTGTACGATGGAACCGAACGAGAACACGGGTTCGATCCCGAACAATCCGCAAACGGCGCCGGTGCTCGATAACGACGGAGACGCGGGCAAACAGCCGACGACCATCGCCGGAGGCGGTCTCGGTCCGCTCGAGACGGCGATCGAAAAGTCGGAAGACGCCGACGCCTGAGGGCGATCGCTAAACGAGTGCCGTAAGCTTCTTCGCGAAATCGGCGACGGTCTTGCGCGCGACGCTCTCGATGAGGCGTCCGCCGACCGTCGCCACGACGCCGCTGATCTGCGCTTGGGTCTGCAGCGTGACGTGCGTCCTGCCGTCCACGGCTTCGGCGTGCGAGGTCACTTGTGCGCGCATCCCGCCGCGGCCCTTGGACTCGTTTCCGGTGATGTCGATCGTTGCCGTATGCGTCGCCTCGTCGATCGACACGACCTTGATCGTCGCGTTGTATCCGACGTTGACGGGCCCGACCTTCACCGAAACTTTCGCGCGATAGGTCGTCGCATCGACGATCTCCGTGATCTCGGCATTCGGGATGCACGTCGCGACACGAGGAACGTCGTTGAGCACGGGCCATACGCGGTCGAGCGGTGCGTCGATATCGAAAGCGTCCTCGATCGTCATATCGTGGCCTTCTGCGCGCGCGGCGCCGCTCCATGTACCGGCAACGTCGTGTCGCGCAGGCGTCCCCCGTTCCGCTCACCGCGCAATGCGATGATCTCGGCAGCGATGGAGATCGCCGTTTCCTCGGGCGTACGCGCGCCGATGTCGAGCCCGACCGGTGCGGAGAGGCGCGAGAGCTGCGCCTCGTCGATGCCGGCCTCGCGCAGCGCTGCGACGCGATTCGCGTGCGTTCGCCTGCTGCCCATGACTCCGATGTATGCGGCGCGCGTGCGCAACGCAACGTCGAGAAGCGGAACGTCGAACTTCACGTCGTGCGTGAGGACGATGAGCGCCGTGCTCGGCGTGACGCGAGCGGCCGCGAGGAACTCGTCGGGCCACGCGACGACGATGTCGTCCGCGTCCGGGATGCGGGCCTTCGTAGCGAACACGGGGCGCGCGTCGACGACCGTCACGCGGTAGCCGAGAAACTTGCCGATCGACGCCATGGCGCGCGAGAAGTCGATGGCTCCGAACACGAACATATCCGGCTTCGGCGCGAACGATTGGACGAAGACGCGCGCGTCGACGCCCGTCGGCTCGCCGTCCGGGCCGAACGACCGCAGCGACGTCTGCGCGGCCGAGAGGAGGGCGCGCCCTTCGGCCTCGACGGCGTCGTTGAGACCCGGCGATCCGAGATCGCCGACGCGGCGGTCTTCGCCGATCAGAAGCTTCGCGCCGAGATGGTCGCCGTCGAGTCGCGTCGCCACGGCGATCGGCGTTTCGTCGCGGATGGCTTCGGACAATGTCGAGAAGTAGTTCAACGCGTTACCATTCGAGGCGCTCGACGAAGACGCGGAGCGTACCGCCGCACGTCAATCCGTGTTCGATCGCCTCGGAATCGCTGATGCCGTAGGTAATGAGTCGCGGCCGGCCCGTCGCGATCGCGTCCTGCGCTTCTTCGTAGAGCGCCGACTCGACGCAGCCGCCGCTGATCGACCCTGCGACTTCGCCGTGCTCGCTGACCGCGAGCGACGCACCCGGATCGCGCGGCGCCGAAAATTCGACGTCCACGAGCGTTGCGAGGGCGACGCGCTGGCCGGCGAGCCGCCAACGGTCGATCTGTTCCACGATGTCGTTCATGCACGAACCGTCTTCTCGATCGCCTCGGCGATCGCATCGAGTGAGCGAAGGTTGTGTCCCGCGATGAGGATGTCGACGTAGGGAATCGCGGCGGCCATGCCGCCCGCGAGCGGCTCGAACGCCGCATGTTTCTTCTGCGGATTCACCCAGACGATCTTGCGGGTCAGGCGTCTGAGCCGCGCCATCTCGCGCCCGACGAGGGCGGGGTCGTCGCGCTCCCATCCGTCGGACAAGATGACGACCGTCCCCCCGCGCGCCGCTCCGCGTTGCGCGTACCGATCGTTGAAGTCTCGAAGCGCTCGGCCGATGCGCGTTCCGCCGCCGTAATCGTTCAGCGCCGTCGCAAACGCGCCCATCACGGCATCGGACGATGCGCGGCGCGCGATCGCCGTCAATTCGGTGAGCTCGGTCGCGAAGGCGAACGCGCGGACCATCGGGCGGGCGCGGGCCGCGACGCGCGCGTACTGCAGCACGGCGCGCGCGTAGGGCACCATCGATCCCGACACGTCGCAGAGAAAAACGAGACGCCGCACGCGGTCTCGTCGCGCGCTCGTCTCGCGCCGCACGAGCTCGCCTGCGGTGCGCGCGGCACCTCGCATCGTCGCACGAAGATCGAGACGGTCGCCGTTGCCGGACGCGCGCCTGCGGCGCGAGGGCCGCATCTCGACCGCCGTTCGAAGCCGCTCGACCGCCGCGAGAGCTCGAACGCGCTCGGCATCGTCCATCTCCGCGAAATCGCGCGACGAGAGCCGCTCGTCGCCGGACGCCATCGCGACGTACGTCGCCTCGTCTTCCCCGGCGTCGGCGGACTCGTCGGACGGCGGCGGCGGCAGGTTGCGATCGCGGGTCGCCGCGGGCCGATCGTCGCGGCGGCGCCGCGGCGCGCCGTGCGTCAGCGCTTCGAGCACGCGCGCGTCGGCGAGATCGTTCGCCGTCTCGAGGAACGCGGCGTGGAAACCGTCGAGGTCGCGAAGGTCCGAAAGCATCGCGATCCGAGCGAGCCAATACAGTTCGAGGACGCCTCCCGGTTTCGCGACGTCGAGAACGCGGGCGAGCGCCGTCGCCCGCTGCGTTCCGGCGGCGACGCCGTGCTTCGCGAGCGCGCGATCGAGACGGCCGGCGAACGACGCCGAGTCGACGGTGCTCATTGCACGAACGTCTTCGCGACCGCGCGCGCCGTCTCGATGTCCTCGGGATATTTCACGACCGTCCCGAGCGAATCGTCGACGAAGCGGCGTTCCAGCCGTCGCGCGCCGAGTGCGTCGAGCGTCTGCGTCCAATCGAGCGCCTCGGCGATTCCGGGCGCCTTTCGCAGTCCGCTGTCGCGCAGGATGGCGACGGCTCCCGCGACGTCCCGCGCGAGGTCCTCGGAGACGGACGGCAGCCGCATACGGATGATCTCGATCTCCCGCTCGACCGTCGGATGGCCGATCCAATAATAGAAGCAACGGCGTTTCAACGCGTCGTGAAGGTCGCGCGTCCGATTCGACGTGAGGATGACGATCGGCGGATGCGCGGCCGCGATGCGGCCGAATTCCGGGATCGTCATCGCGAAGTCGGCAAGATACTCGAGCAGATAGGCTTCGAATTCGTCGTCCGCACGATCGATTTCGTCGATGAGGAGAACGGCGCCGTTTTCTTTCTCCGCACCGAGCGCCGCGAGCAACGGGCGCCGCAATAAAAAGTCCTCGCCGTACAGATCGGCGGCCCGGTCCCCGGCGGCTTCGGCGCTGCGGATTGCGAGCAGCTGCTTCGCGTAATTCCAGTCGTACGCGGCCGCATACAAGTCGAGGCCTTCGTAGCATTGCAGACGGACGAGGCTCGCGTCGTATACGCGCGCGATCGCTCGCGCCGCATCGGTCTTGCCGACGCCTGCATCGCCCTCGAGCAAGAGCGGGCGTCGCATCGCGACGGCGCACGCGAGTGCCGTCGCGAGTCCGCGATCGGCGAGATACGATACGTCTCGCAGACGAGCCGCCAATCCGGCGACGTCGATCGATGTCATTCTTCTCGCGTCTTCTGTTCCGTGGTTCGCGTTCCCGCGCTCGCTAAAACGTTGACGAGGAATTGTCTTTCGTTTGCGGTACGTCTTGGGCCCCACGCACACGAGGTTGTTACATGCCACAGATCGAGATCGACGTCAATGGCGCGCACCATAGCGTACCGGTCGAACCGCGCTTGTTACTCGTTCACCTACTTCGCGATAAGCTAGAATTGACAGGCACGCACGTCGGTTGCGACACCTCGAGTTGCGGGGCGTGCACGGTGCTTTTGAACGGCGAATCGGTCAAGAGCTGCACGATGTTCGCGGTGCAAGCCGACGGCAGCGCCGTTATCACGATCGAAGGTATCGGCGCAAGCGATGCACTGCATCCCATGCAGGAGGCATTTTGGAAAATGCACGGGTTGCAATGCGGCTATTGCACGCCGGGGATGATCGTGAGCGCCGTCGACCTGTTGCGCCGTAATCCCGATCCGAGCGACGACGAGATTCGCGCCGGCATCGAAGGCAATCTGTGCCGGTGCACCGGTTACGAGAACATCATCCGCGCGGTGCGCTCGGCCGCCGCCGCATTGCGTAACGACGAATCCCGTCACAGCGTCGCCGAATTGCTTCCGGTCGGAGGATCGAACTAATGGCTTTTACCACGATGGTCGGCGCGAAGATCAAGCGCCGTGAAGATCCGCGGTTGATCACGGGTCGCGCGACGTACGTCGACGACGTCCATCTCGTCGGCGGTTTGCACGCTGCGTTCGTACGTAGCCCCTACGCGCACGCGAAGATCGTGAGCGTCGACTTCAAAGAAGCGAAAGCGAAACCGGGCGTCTTCGCGGCGTATTCGGCCGCGGATCTCAAGGCCGCCGGCTTCGAAGGCTCGATGCCGACGGCAGCCGAGCTCCCCGGTCTGCAGAAGCCGATGCATCCGCCCCTCGCGTTGAACGAAGCGCGTTTCGTCGGCGAAGCGGTCGCGATCGTCATCGCCAACGACCCGTACGCCGCGCGCGATGCCGCCGAAGCCGTCGTCGTCACGTACGAGGAATTGCCCGTCGTGATCGACATGGAGAAGGCGGCCGAAGGCGGCCCCTTCGTGCATTCGGAGATCGGTACGAACGTCGCGTACGAGATGCCGATGAAGCTCGGCGAAGTCGATGAGGCATTCGCGAACGCCGACCTCGTCGTGAAGCAGCGTATCGTCAATCAGCGCGTCGTGCCGTGTCCGATGGAAGTGCGGACGATGCTCGCGAATTGGGAGCCCGGCCCGGCGCAACTCACGCTCTGGGCGTCGACGCAGATCCCGCATCTGTTGCGTACCAACGTGGCGATGATGCTCGGGCTCAACGAAACCAAGGTCCGCGTCATCGCGCCGGAAGTCGGCGGCGGCTTCGGCGCGAAGCTGCAGTTTTACGCGGAGGAATTTCTCGTCTGCTGGGCCGCGATGCAGCTCGGGCGCCCCGTGAAGTACATCGAAACGCGCTCCGAATGCTTCCAGAACATGACGCACGGACGCGATCAGGTTCAATACGTCGAACTGGCCGCGAAGAAGGACGGTACCGTCCTCGGCCTGCGCATGAAGATCTTTTCGAATCTCGGCGCGTACAATTACATGCTGACGCCGGCGATCGCGACGTTCACGCCGATGATGGCGCCGGGTTGCTACAAGATTCCCGCGCTCGAGAGTCACTTGATCGGCGTCTTCACGAACACGGTCGCGACGGACGCGTATCGCGGCGCGGGGCGTCCCGAGGCGACGTTCCTTATCGAGCGCATGATGGATCTGCTCGCAGCCGAGCTGCAGATGGATCCCGTCGACGTTCGACGCAAGAACTTCATCGCGGAGTCGGAGTTTCCGTATCCGATCGTCACGGGACTGACGTACGACAGCGGAAATTACGAAGCGTCGCTCGCGAAAGTCCTCGAGGTCTCGGACTACGCGGGTCTCCGCGCGAAACAGGCGGAGTTGCGCAAAGAGGGGCGCTATCTCGGCATCGGTCTCTCGACGTACGTCGAGGTCTGCGGTATGGGTCCGTCCGCCGCGATGCCGGCGCCCGGCTGGGATAGCGCGACGATCCGCGTCGAGCCGACGGGGAGCGTCACGGTCATGACGGGCGTTTCGCCGCACGGCCAAGGTCAAGAGACGACGTTCGCTCAGATCGTCGCGGACGACCTCGGCGTGCCGATCGACAGCATCAACATCATCCACGGCGACACGGACAAGGTGCAGTACGGCGTCGGCACGTTCGGGTCGCGCGGAACCGCCGTCGGCGGCGCCGCGCTCAAGCTCGCGATTCGCACGATCCAAGAGAAAGCGATCAAGATCGCCGCGCACCAGTGGGAAGCGAACCCCGACGACCTCGAGTACAAGGACGGGAAGATCACCGTCAAGGGCGACCCGTCGAAGTCGCTCACGACGGCGGAAGCCGGCTTCATCGCGTTCCGTGGGATCAACCTCCCGGCGGGGCTCGAGCCCGGCCTCGACGCGACGCGTCGCTTCGAGCCGCCGAACTTCGTGTATCCCTTCGGCGCGCACATCTGCGTCGTCGAAGTCGACGCGCGGACCGGTGAAGTGAAGATCGTCAAGTACGTCGCGGTCGACGACTGCGGCCCGATCATCAACCCATTGATCGTCGAGGGTCAGATCCACGGCGGACTCGCGCAAGGCATCGCGCAGGCGTTGTTCGAGGAAGCCGTCTACGACGAGAGCGGACAGCTCACGAGCGGATCGTTCATGGATTACGCGATCCCGCACGCGGAGCAACTGCTGAGCTTCGAGACCGACCACACCGCGACGCCGACGGACGTCAATCCGCTCGGCATCAAGGGCGTCGGCGAAGCGGGAACGATCGGCTCGACCCCGGCGGTCGTCAACGCCGTCATGGACGCGCTCGCACCGTTCGGCGTGAAGCACATCGACATGCCGCTGCGGCCGGAGAAGCTCTGGGCGGCGATGCAGCCGAAGAAGAACGGTCAGGTTCACGCGTGATTCCGACGAAGTTCGAGTACGCGAAACCCTCGTCGCTCGACGAAGCGTTCGCGCTACTCGCCGAACACGGTCCGGATGCGAAGCTCCTCGCGGGCGGCCACAGTCTCATTCCGATGATGAAGCTGCGTCTGGCGGAGCCCGAGATGCTCATCGACCTGGCCGGCATTCCCGGCCTCACGGGGATCACGGTGCGGGACGGACGCGTGAGCATCGGGGCGATGACGAAGCATGCGACGCTTGCGGCCAGCGAGGAGTTGAGGCAGCACGCACCCGTGTTGTTCGAGGCCGCGAACGCGCTCGGCGATCCGCAGGTCCGCAATCGCGGGACGATCGGCGGCGCACTCGCCAACGGCGATCCGGGGTGCGATTACGCGGCGGTGATGCTCGCCCTCGATGCGACCTTCACGGTCGCGGGCAAGGGCGGCACGCGTGAGGAGGCGGCGTCGAGCTTCATGGTCGGCATGTTCGAGACGACGCTCTCACCCGAGGAAGTGCTGGTGGGCGTTTCGTTCGCCGCGGCGCCGGCATCGGCGTATGTGAAGTACGCTCATCCGGCGTCGGGGTATCCGCTGGTCGGCGCCGCCGTGGTCTTGTCGATGAACGGGGATGCGATCTCGGAAGCCCGGGTCGGCGTCACGGGCGTCGGAGATCACGCGTTTCGCGCCGGCTCCGTTGAGAAGGCGCTCGCCGGCGTGCGACCGTCCGATCGAACGGCGCTCGAGGGCGCTTGCGCCGGAAGCGCGGCCGGCGTCGACGTCCGGTCCGAGCCCGCGGCCGGCGCCGGCTACCGTTCGGCGATGTGCGACGTGTACGTCTCGCGAGCCGTTCTGGCGGCGACGCGCGGCTGATGCAATCGGCGCACTGCTCTCCGCGGTGAGAGCAGTCGCCCTGCCGCGCGTCGAAGAGAAGCGGGATGGCTCTGGAAACGATCGATCTCATCGCCGGGCCGTCAGCTCCGAAGCGTCCGCTTGCCGACGCCTTCGCGCGCCCGATCACGTACCTTCGCGTCTCGGTCACCGATCGATGCAACCTGCGATGCGTGTACTGCATGCCCGAAGCCGGACTACCATGGATCCCGAATGCCGAGATCCTCTCCTTCGATGAGATCGAACGGATCGTGCGCGCTGCCGCCGCCGTCGGCGTGCGCAGCATTCGCCTCACCGGTGGCGAACCGCTCGTGCGGCCCGATCTGCCCGATCTCGTTCGCCGGCTCGCCGCGATCGACGGCATCGACGACATCGCCCTCTCGACCAACGGGCTGCTCCTTGCCGACCGGGTCGTCGAGCTCGCGCGGGCGGGCTTGCGGCGCGCGAACATCTCGCTCGATACCTTACGCCCCGATCGTTTCGAAGCGATCGCGAGGCGGCCGGGTCTCGAGCGGGTGTTGGAGGCGATCGACGCGTCCCTAGCGGCCGGACTCGATCCGGTCAAGGTCAATTGCGTCGTGATGCGCGGTTCGAACGAGGACGAGATCGAGGCCTTTGCGGAGCTCACGCACGACCGCCCGATCTTCGTGCGCTTCATCGAGATGATGCCCGTACTCGAAAATGCGGCCGCGCAGCGCGACGCGTACGTTTCGGCGGACGAGATCGTCGAGCGGCTCGGAGCGATCGGAACGCTTCGTCCCGACGCGGGCCCGCCCGGCAACGGTCCGGCTCGTTATTTTCGATATGCCGGCGCGGCGGGCGCCGTCGGCGTCATCAGCCCGCTCTCGCACGACTATTGCGACACGTGCAATCGCGTGCGTCTCTCCGCGAACGGCCGGCTCCGGCTGTGCCTCTTCGGCGACTACGAGATCGACTTCCGGACGCACGTCCGCAACGGCGCCGGCGTCGACGAGCTCGCTGCGCTCTTTCGCGGCGGCATGACGATCAAGCCGGAGCGCCATCACTTGCGTCTCGGAGAACCCGCGAGCCGCATGCGCGCCCTTTCAGAGATCGGCGGATAGCACATCCGTTCGCGAGGTGGAGATGCCGAACGTTTCGCTCAAGCTACGATTATCGGGAGATCGAAAGCTCGGACCGGGGAAGATTCGGCTCCTCGAATTGATCCGGGAGCTCGGCTCGATCTGGGCTGCCGGCCGAGAAATGAAGATGTC
>CAJCIN010000141.1 GCA_903970385.1 Rhodospirillales bacterium
GAACGCGCCGTTCGCGTTCGGAATCACCCACACGCCGAGATCCCAGATCGCCGGAAAGTCGAATGCGAAGCGGACGTCGCTCGCATCCTTCGCGATGCCCATAGCCACGAGATCTTTCGCGGTCGGATGCGCCGGGTCACCGCCCGCCGCCGCGATTTTCTTCGCGCCCGTCGCGCCGTAGGTCGTCGTGCCGTTCGGGCCGACGAGCCCGTAGTGAACGTGCTGGTGAAACGTACTCCAGCGCGACGGCTCGACGCCGAAGAGATGCGGCGGTGCGGCGGAGAGCGGGACGGAAAAGTCGGCGCCGATCAGCCGGCCTTTCGCGTCGTACCAGAGTTGGCTCGGGTGCTTCTCGTCGACGCTCGTCCACGCACGATTCGCGTAACTGATCGCTCCCGTCTCGTCCTCGTCCGTGTAGCGTTCGTATCCGGCGCGCTCCGCATCGGCGACGGTCGCGAACCGGGCGCCGAGGTCGGACGAAACCGCCTTGACGAACGGCGCTTCGGCGGCCGTCGGCATTCCGGAGGGAACATCCGCGCGCGACACGCTCGGCATGCTGAGGAGCGCGCCCGCCACGAGCGCCGCAAACAATCGCTTCATCGTGCGAATGTGTCGCGCGAGGAAGCGGCTCCCCTACATGTGGTCGTCGTACGTCGGCGGATGGACGCGATGGACGGCCGGATTCTTGTCGGCGAAGGCGCCGTTCGCGTTCGGAATCACCCACACGGCGAGATCCCAGATCGCGGGAAACGGGAAGGTGAAGAGAACGTCGCTCGGCTTCTTCGCGATGCCCGCCGCGACGATGTCTTTTGCCTTCGGGTGCAAGGGATCGCCGCCGGCCGCCGCGATCTTCTTCGGGCTCGTGCCGCCGTAGATCGTCGTGCCGTCCGGACCTTTGAATCCGAAGTGCACGTGCTGCGGGAACGTACCCCAGCGTGACGGCTCCACGCCGAACAGGTGCGGCGGCTTGTCCGTCTTCAGGACGGAGAAGTCGGCGCCGAGGAGCCGCCCGTTGATGTCGTACCAAAGCTGGCTCGGGTGCTTCTCGTCGACGCTCGTCCACACGCGGTTCGCATAGCTGATCGCGCCCGTGGCGTCCTCGTTCGTGTACCGCTCGTAGCCGGCGCGTTCCGCAGCGGCGGTCGTCGCGAATCGTGCGCCGAGGTCGGCCGAAATCGATTTGACGAACGGCAATTCGGTCGCGGTTGGGTGACCCGAAGGTGTGTCCGCACGGAGCAGCGTCGGGAAACAGAACAGCGCGCCCGCTGCGAGCGCCGCAAACCATCGCTTCATCGTGAGAATGTGTGCCGCGAAGCGGTTGCTCCCCTACCGAGCCTGCGGCGAACTCGACGGTGCTGCGGTCGTGCTCTGGTCGGCCGGAGAACTCGCCGCCGGCGACGGCGACGGGGCTCTCGGCGGGAGCGTCGCCTTGCCCTTAGGCAACGGGTGGGGCCGAATCGGGTTCGGCGTGTAGAACGGCGCGGGCGTCAGGTCGGCGTGCGGCGCGTCGAAGGTGCTCACGAACGGCGGCGGCGTGGAGATCGTCGGCGCCTTCGGATCCGTGGCGTTGAGGGTCGCATCCGTTTCTGCCCGCAGCACGCTGCCCTGCGGGAGCACCATCTGCCGCCCCTTGCGCAGCGCGTGATAGATCGAGTGATACGGCACGAAGACGTCCGCGATCTCGTCCGTCGCGCCGCGCGTGGAGAGCTGCCCGGCCGTCATCTCGACGGTCAGATACTCGTGATAAGCCCGGATCGGCAGGGTCAGCTTCCCGCCCTCGATCGCGAACGGATCGAGGTGGATCTGGATCGCGCCGTCGACGTCGCCCGTCTGCGCCTTCGAGGTATTGACGACCGTGAAGGTCGCAGGCGCCCCGGCCGGGGCGAGCGTCGTGCCGTCGAGGACGAGCGGCGCCCGAAGGTGCATGTGAACGACCGTCCCCGGAGCGGTCGTCCCCGAGTTGACCTTGTCGTCGAGCACGAAGAAGATCGGCGATCCGTACGGGAGCACGGGCCCGAGCGGCGGGGCGCTCGGCGTCGCGGTCGCCGATCGCGGAAGAGGCGGGGGCGGCGTCGGTACCGGGAGCGCGCGCGCGGCCGTTGCGAACGAGGTCGCGAGCAGCGTCGAGGCGATGCCCGCGCTCACGGCTACGCGCGTCCCGTTCACGATGTCAGCCCTTCTTCGCGTCGTCCCGGGCGGCTGCGGCGGCGGCCGCGGCCTTCTTGCCCTCTTCGATGAGTTGTTTGACCTTTTGGCCGCCCTTTTGCCCGATCTCTTCGTAGAACGAGGGGCCGTACCGGTCGCGGGTGGCTTCGCCGCCTTTTTTGCCACCCTTCTTTCCGATCGTCTCGTAGAATTCGTGTCCGTGCGCCGCCTTCGTGGCCTCGCCGCCCTTGCGCCCGATCTGCTCGTAGAACTCGGGGCCGTACTTACGCTTGACCGTTTCGCCGCCTTTTTGGCCCGCTTCGCGCACCGTCATACCGCCGCCGGGTTTACGCTTGGGTGGGGTCGTCATCGTGTCGGATCACCTTCCTGGAACGTGGCGCGAATCTCGACTCGGAGAGGGACCCGAGCGGAGCGCCTGCCATAATCTAACGGCCGACTCGTCATCTCGGTTGGGATCGATTGTTGAAAAGCGCAGTAATTTACACTTTGATCTTTGTCGCACTCGCGGGCGCAGCGTTCGGCGCATCGCCGGTCCGCCGTGCGATGGAGGTCGCGGAGATTCATCGCACGCTCGATGCGGTGTTGCTCGAGGCGCTACAGAATCCGGATCCGCAGATCGCCGCGCGAGCGGCGCTGTCGATCGGGCGCACGAAGGCCGGCGGTGTACCGGAGTTGGTACGCGCTACGACTTCCGGAAACGCGACGGTACGCGCTATGAGTATCTACGCGATCGGGCTCGAGGCGCGCGCGGGCGGAAGTGTGGTCTCCGCGCTCGAGACGGCAGCCGCGAATGACGCCAACTCGGCCGTGCGGTACGCGGCGGTCGACGCCCTCGGGCGCATCGCGCGCGAGACGCCGTCGCACGGCGCGGACGAGGAAAATCTCGCGCGCGTCTTGCTTCGCGCGGCGAGCTCGGATGCCGACGCGAACGTACGCGGCCACGCGGCGCTGCAGCTCGACGTCGTGCGTGACGTGCCGTCGGCCGCCGCGATCGCGGCGGCGCTCCAGCGCCGCGAAGAACTCGAGGCCGACGCGTCCGTGCGCTGGCATCTCGCCTTCACGCTCTATCGCGCGTACGCTGCGCTCGCCAACCCGCGGATTCTCGCCCGCATGTTGCACGATCGCGACGAGCTCGTGCGCGTCGAGACGTTGCGCGCGTACGGCAAGCGCGCCGATCCGCGCACGATCGCGCTCGTCGCGCCGTTGCGCGACGACCCGTCGTGGCGCGTGCAATACGAAGCGCGCGAGACGCTGCGCGCGATCGCGAAGCTCGGCCGTCTCGAACATCTGACGGCCGTGCCGCCGGGGGTGCATCTCCCGTCGATCCGCAGCCCGGAAATCCCGTATCGCGTCGATCCCTCGACGCTCGGGGTCGCGCCGTTCGTGGACCCGCAGGCGCCCGATCCGCTGACGTTTCCGCTATCGGATGCGGCGCTGCCGGACACCGCGGCCGGGATGAACGGTCCCGCACCCGGACCGCATCCGCGCGTGCTGATCCGCACGACGCGCGGCGACGTCGTCGTGCGTCTCTACCCGGAGTGGGCGCCGTCGACGGTCGCCAATTTCATCGACTTGGCGCAGAGCGGCTATTTCGACGGGAACCGCTGGTTTCGCATCGTGCCCGACTTCGTGACGCAGACGGGCGATCCGACCGGGGATCCGGACTCGGAACCCGGCTTCACGATTCCCGCCGAGGAGAATCCGGTCGAGCAACGCTCCGGCATCATCGCGATGGGACTCGATTACAAGGACGACAAGCCCCTTCGCGATTCGGCCGGCACGCAGTTCTACTTCACGCTTTCGCCGCAGCCGTATCTCGGGCGCGATTTCACGGTGTTCGGCGAGATCGAGTCCGGGATGGACGTCGTCGCGAACCTGATCGAACGCGACCGCATGACGCTCGTGCGCCGCATCGGCGACGACTGAGCGCGTCTAGCGCGCGACGAGCGAGCGTAAGACGAAGAAGACGTTCTCTTTGCGCTCGGTGAGCCGGCGATAGAAATAGCCGGCCCAATGCGTTCCGAACGGCACGTAGACCCGGACGTTGTAGCCGTCGCGCGCGAGCGAGCGCTGCAACTCGGGACGTACCCCGTACAGTAACTGGAACTCGAAGCGATCCTTACCGATGCCCTGTTGCCGCGCGTATGCTTTCACCGCATCGATGATGCGCGGATCGTGCGTCGCGATGCCGGGGTACGTGCCGCGCCCGAGGAGCGCCTCGGCCATGCGCAGGTAGGCCTTGCGAATCGACGGCATGTCCGCGATCGCGATCGTGGCGGGTTCGGCGTACGCACCCTTGCAGAGCCGGACGCGCGCGTGCAACTCGATCGCGCGTTCCACGTCGGCCGGCGATCGCTTGAGATACGCCTGCACGACGGGTCCGACGTTGCGATGGCGCGAGAAGACGTTCTCGAACACGCGGAGCGTGGCGTCGGTGACCGACGAACCTTCCATGTCGATGCGTACGAACGGATCGGGCAGATGCGACGCGCGGTCGAGGATCTGCTCGAGATACGAGACGCACAGCGCTTCGTCGACGAGGAGGCCGAGCGCGGTCAATTTCACCGAGACGTTCGTCCGTATGGCCTCGCGTTCGATCTGCGCGAGCATGTCGAGGTACGTGTCGCGCGTCCGCGTCGCGTCTTCGACGTTCGTGACGTCTTCGCCGAGAAAGTCGAGCGTGCCGGTCAGGCCGTCGGCATTGAGCAGCCGCACCGCGTCGAGCGCCGATGCGATCGTCTCGCCCGGCACGAAGCGTTTCGCGAGAAAAAAGAAGCGCGTCTGGAACGACGATTCGGGCGCGAGTAAACGTTCGATCACGGCCATGAGATGACGCGAGCGTTCGACGGTTCAGACGAGCCGCCTTCGCACGATCGCGGCGACCGCCGCGACGACCGCGGTCAATGCGACGAACGCTTCCGTCAGTGCGAGTGCTCGCGGAACGCCGTCGGCCGAGAGCGCGACGACGAGTTCGATCGGCAACGACGTCGGATGATACGCGACGATCGACGTCGCACCGTACTCGCCGATCGCGCGCAACCACGCGAGCAGGATTGCGGCGCCGATGCTCGGAGCCGCGAGCGGCAGCGCGATCGTCCAGAGCACGCGGCCCGTTCGCGCGCCGAGCGTTCGCGCCGCTTCTTCGAACGTCCGATCGACGTCCGAGAACGCGGCCGTCGCCGCGATCGCGACGATCGAACCCGAGACGAAGAATTCGGCGATCGTCACGCCCGCGAGCGAATCGAGAACCACGATGCCGTGCGCGGCGAGCCACGCACCGAGCGCTTGCCGCGTGCCGACGAGACCGAGAATCGCGACGCCCGATGCGACCGGGGGCAGCGCGAGCGGAAGCGCGAGTACGAAGACTCCGGCACCGCGCACGGCGGCATTCCCACGTGCGAGCGCGTAGCCTGCGGGCACGCCGAGGACGGTCGCGACGAGCACGCTCGCGAGCGATGAGACGAGGGACGTGACGATCGCACCGAGCGTGTCCGATGCGCCGAGCGCGGCGGCGAGCGTCGACGGAGGCACGGCGGCAAGAACGTTCACGAGCGGCGCGGCCACGAGCACGACGAGCAGCGCGAGCGCCGCGCGCATCAACGTCATCGGCGGTCGTCCGTGCGAGGGCTCGCTCGTATCATTGCCAAGAAATGTTTACGGCAAAGTCGCCGAGCGACCTAGGCGAGGTCGTGGTAGCCGCGAAGTGCGGCCCAGATGGAGCCCGAAGCGGACGATGGCACGAAGCGCGTTCTCGTGGCGGACGACGATCACGACGTCTGCGCGCTGTTGCACGTCGTGTTGACGCCGCTCGCCGCGGTCACCGTGGTCAACGACGCGGAGGCCGCTCTCGAAGCGATCGCTTCGCAGCCGCCGTTCGACGCGATCGTCAGCGACTTCATGTTGCCCGGCATCTCCGGCCTCGAGTTCGTGCAACGCGTGCGGAGCGACGAGCGCATCGACCACGTTCCGATTCTGATGATCAGCGGTCACGGCCGGCTCGTGAGCGACTCGGCGCGCGCCGCCGGTTGCGACGCGTTCCTCGACAAACCGTTCACGCTCGCCCAGCTTCGCGCCACGGTGCGCTCGTTGCTCGGGCCGAGCGTCCGGTTCGCGTAATCGCGCCGAGCGAAAAGCCTTCGTAGCGTGCTCGGCGTAGAACGCGCCGATGCTCGGAACGATCCTTCGGGTGGCGCTCGTCGCGTGCTCGCTCGCCCTCGACGTGTTCGCCGTGAGCGTCGGTGTGGGCATGCGCGGAGTTTCGCGATCCGACCGCATCCGCATCGGCGCGTCGTTCGCCACGGCCGAAGTGATCATGAACCTCATCGGCGCCGGCATCGGTGCGATGGCGGGCCGGGCGATCGGCAACATCGCGGGGTACGTCGGATTCACGGCGCTCGCGGGC
>CAJCIN010000142.1 GCA_903970385.1 Rhodospirillales bacterium
CTGCGCGACTCGCTTCCGTTCGTGCGAAAGGCGTTCGCCGGCACGCCGATCGCGCGCGTCTGCGCGCCGGTGCCCGAGACGTTATAGGCGCGCGATCGGCAACCGCACGGAGACCGTGCAGCCGCGCTCGTCGACGTCGACGCGCGGCGTCGCCGCGAGGTTCTCGACGAGGAAGAGCCCGCGACCGCCCTCGCTCGTTGCGGGAGGCAGGTCGATCTTCGGCGTGAATCCACGCCCGGGATCCGTCACGGCGAAGAGCGGCGACGGTTCGGTCCAATCGATCGCGACGCAGATGGAGCCTGACGGCGCGTGCAGGGCGGCGTTGCTGATCAGCTCGGAGAGCACGACGGCACACGCGTCGATATCGGCGGATGCGGTCGCGTTTCGGCGCAACAATTCGATCGCCGAGCCGCGCGTCGCACGCAAACTCGCGAAATCGTCGGAATCGAAACGCCACTCAGCCCGCATGCGATCCGCTCATACGACCGATCATTCCCTAAACGGCGCGAATCCCGCCGCGGCGGTGCCGCAGCAGATCGGTCAGCCGGGCCGGCGCACGGGGGCGGGCGCGTAGGTCGAGAAGCCGCGCGACTTCCGTTCGAAGCGCCGTTGCAACGGCGCACGGTGGTCCGGGCAGCCGGCGATCGCGAAGCGTCCCGGCCCGGCGGGCTCGGCGCTGCAACCGCACGCCCAGAACCACGCATCGGCCCGGCGGACGGTCTCGAGCGGAGCGTCGCGATAGCGTGGTTCCGCGCGCTCGGGCGCGCCGAGCACGCGAACGACGGAACCCGTCGGTAACGTGACCAATGTGAACTCCAATGTCGGGAGACGGCATCTCCCCGTTGCTTTGTTCTTCGGTACCCGCAGAGGAATTCCCCATGACCGACCGCTGGAGCGCCGACTCCTACGCTCGCAACGCGCGCTTCGTGGCCGACCTCGCCGCGCCGCTCGTGGACGACCTGGCACCGCGCCCGGGTGAGAGGATCCTCGATCTCGGCTGCGGCGACGGCGCCTTTACCGCCATGGTGGCCGCATCGGGAGCGACCGTGACGGGCATCGATGCGTCGCCCGCCCTCGTCGCCGCGGCACGCGCGCGCGGCATCGACGCGCGGGTCGAGGACGCGCGCGAACTCGCCTATGCCGCCGCGTTCGACGCCGTCGTCTCGAACGCGGCGCTGCACTGGATGCTGCCGCCTGATGCGGTGCTGCGGGGCGTTTCGGCGGCGCTGCGCCCCGGCGGACGCTTCGTCGCGGAGTTCGGCGGAAAGGGGAACGTCGCGTCGATCGTGACCGCGGTCGTCGCCGTGCTCGATCGGCGCGGCGTCGACGGCGCCGCGGCGATTCCGTGGTATTTCCCGACGGCCGCCGAATACGCGGCGCGCCTCGAGGAGCACGGCTTCACGATCGACCGCATCGCGCTCGTTCCGCGGCCGACGCCGCTCGCCACCGGCATGGCCGCGTGGCTCGAAACGTTCGGCGGCGCCTTCTTCTCGGCGCTGCCCGAACCCGAGCGCGCGCCGGCCGCAAGCGAAGCGGAGACGCTCCTCGCTCACGCGCTTCGCGATGATGCCGGCAACTGGACCGCCGACTACGTGCGCCTGCGCTTCCGCGCGACGAAACGGTAGGATCGGCTAGCGCGTCAGGCCGCGCACGAGTGCCGACTGCGCCGGATGCTCGGCCAATAGCACGTCACGCTCGCAGAGCGTAAAGTCGGTGAAGTCGAAACCGGGGGCGACGTCGCATCCGACGAGTGCGAATCTGCCCGGAGCGAGGACGTGCGACGCGAACGTCACGCCGGCGGGGACGACCGTCTGCCACGGACCGTCCGGACCGAGCTCGCGGCGATCGTACGTCCCGTCCGGATGCAACAGCTCGATCGCGATACGATCGCCGCGATAGAAGTGCCACGCTTCGTCGGACGCGATGCGATGGAACGCCGAGAACGCGCCGGCCGCGAGCAGGAAGAGAATCGACGTGAGCGCCGCGCGCGGTCCGTTCTCCGTCGCGACCGTCCGCGGACTGCGGTAGGTTTCGCGATAGTATCCGCCTTCGGGATGCGGTTCGAGCCCGAGACGTTCGACGAGCGCGCGCGCCTCGTCGTCCACCGTTACGGGCCCTCGATCACGCGCACGAAGCGATCGGGATGGATGTACGCCGCGAAGGCGTCGCGGATCGACGGTGCGTCCGACGCGATGAGCGCGCGGGCATCGATGCGGTTCTGATCGAGCGGCTGGCCTTCCGATGCGTTCCGGAGAAGGTCGCCGCCGATCGATGCGACGGACGCGTCGCCGATGATCGTCTTACGAACGACGGACGACTTCGTCAGCGTCAACTCGAAATCGCCGACGGGGTCTTTCGAGAGCCGATCGATCTCTTCGCCGATGCGCGCCGTGATCCGCGGTTCGTTCTGCGGCTGGCACGCATATTCGACGGAGAACTTCGCCCGCGTGCTCGATGCCGAGAGCGACGACTGGATCGAATAGACGAGTCCGGCGTTCTGGCGCAGATCGCGAAACAGCCGGCTCTGCTCGGGGCCGGCGCTTCCGCCGCCGAGGATCGCGTTGCCGAGTAAGAGCGGATAGTATTGCGGCGACGTGCGCGTGATCGCCACGTTCTGTTCGAGGGTCACGCTGTCTTGACCGAACGTCGGGATCGTCAACCGGACGTCGCCCGCTTCGTTGACCGGGATCTCCGGGAGATCGAGCGGCGGCGGCGACGACGCGGCGGGGCGCCACGCCGCGAACGCGCGCTCGACGATCGCGCGCGCGCGTTCCGGTGTGATGTTTCCGATCACGACGATCGTCGTGAGATCGGGCCGCATCACCGTCGCGTAGTGCCGCTCGACGTCGCCGAGCGTCAGCGCCGACAAGCCGTCCGACGTCGGGCGGCGCAGCTCGGGATCGCCCGCTGGATAGAGACGTTCCGACGAACGGATCAACGCCGCGGTGTGCGAGCTGTTGAGCGAAGTCGCGAGCGCTTCGAGCGCTCGATGTTGCGCGAGAGCGAACGTCGGCGCATCGAACCGCGGATGCAATTCGCTCTCGGCGAGGAGCGCGACGGAGCGCTCGAACGAATCGGGCGTCGCTTGAATGCCGAAGCCGGTGCCGGCTTCGACCGACGCGTCGAGATCGTCTTGCGCGCGCGCGAACGCGAGCCGGTCCTTCGCGGTGGATCCGTAATCGAAGATGCCCTCGAGGATGCTCGTCACGCCTTCTTGCCCCGGCGGCTCTTGCAACTCGGGGACGTTGCGCACGCGACCGTAGAGGAAGACGGAATCGGAGATCGTCTCCGGTTGCACGATCAGCGTGATCCCGTTCGGCAATACCGATCGGACGGGCGCGAGCGACGACTCCGGCACCGCGGTCCGGCGGAGCAATTCGTCGCCCCACGCCGGCAACGCCGTGACCGATTGCGTGTCGAGCGGCTTCTCGGGAGCGCCCTGGGGCGGCGGAGCCGGCGCGGCGCGTTGCGTCGCACCGGCGGACGGTGTGAGCGCGCCGACGATCGCGTGACGCGCGTCGAGATATTTGGCCGCCACGCGGTTGACGTCCGCATAGGTGACGTTCGCGATGAGCTGCTGTTCGCGCGCGATCGACGGCTCGCGATCGAGGGCGATCGTCGTCGCCCAATCGGACGCGAGCGACTCGATCGAGTTCCGGCTCTCCTCCTGATCGATGATGAGCCGGCGCTTCGTCGCCTCGAAGAGTTCGCGGGGTACGCCGTGCCGTGCCTCGCCCTCGAGCATGGCCTCGAGCCTGCCCGTCATCGG
This sequence comes from Rhodospirillales bacterium, assembly GCA_903970385.1. Lineage (GTDB taxonomy): Bacteria > Vulcanimicrobiota > Vulcanimicrobiia > Vulcanimicrobiales > Vulcanimicrobiaceae > Palsa-1515. The sequence continues at coordinate 3,770 of CAJCIN010000142.1, forward strand.
ATTCGGGTCCGAGCCCGGCGGCAGAGCGGCCGTCGCGAACGCGAGTTGACCTTCGGGGAAATAGGGCAGCGACACCCATTCGCCCTCGAGTGCTTGACCCGAGTCGCCGAGAGCGCGGAGCGGCCCCCGCTGCGAATCGAGCACGGCCTGCAAGACGTACGACGCTAAGAAATCGGGGCTGTCGATACCCGGCATGCGGAAGCCGACGGCCGCGAGCGCGTAGATGAGCGACGTCGGGCGGCGGATCACCGTGCGGCGCAACGCCCCAAAGCGAGCCGCAACGTGCGTCGCGATCGGACGCCGGGGTATCGACCCGAAGCGCGCGCGAATCGCTTCGAGCGTGGCCGCCGGATCGATGTCGCCCGCGATCGTGAAGACCGCGTTGTTCGGCGCGTACCAGCGTTCGTAGAACGCGTGTAACCGCGTGCCCGTCAGCCGATCGAATGCGGCACGCGTGCCCACGCCGTCGTGTGCGTAGGGCGAGCCCGCGAACGCGACCGCTTGCGCGTCGCGAAAGAAATCGCCGCCGGGCGACGTGTCGTCGCGAAGCACTTCCTGTTCGATCGCGCCGCGTTCCGTCTGCCACTGCGTCTGCAGATCGAGAACGTCGCGCATGCGATCCGATTCGATGCGGAGCACGGCGTCGAGATCCGCCGCCGGTACCGTGAATTGGAATTGGGTCAACGTGTCGCTCGTCGATGCGTTGAACGCGCCGCCGAGCGCCGTCGCGATCGTTCCGAGCTGGCTCGTCGAGAGATTCTTCGTGCCGCGGAACATCATGTGTTCTTGCGCGTGCGCGAGCCCCGGGACGTCCGGCGGATCGTCGCGCGAGCCGACGAGATACGTCATGTCGGTCGAAACGACGGGCGCGAGCGCGTTGCGCACGATGACGACCCGCAGGCCGTTCGCAAGCGTTGCGGTAAGGGCGCCGTTCGTTTCGGGCGTCGCGCCCGATCGGCCGGTGCCGAGCAGCGAGAGACCGGCGACGAACGACGCTGCGCGAATCCAAAACATCGCTACAGACAATCTTGAACGCGCGCTACGACACCTGCCGGGCGGCGCCGGGCTGCGCGAGCGCGGCATGGATCGTCGCGCCGGCGAGCGCGGCGAATCCCAGGTCGACCGTGGTATCGATCCACCATTCCGGGATGAAGACGTGCAAGAGCAACGCGACGACGACGACGGCCGTGACCGCGGCCGAGGACGAGGCCGAGGTTCGGCTCGCGCGCATCGCCGGCGTCGCGAGACGCGTGCCGAGGGGGCGTTGCGAGGCGAGGATCAACGCGACGAGCGCGAAGGCGCAGAGCGCCGCCGCGATGCCGGGCAACGACAGGGGATCGTCGTCCAGCCGCGGTTCGAAGAGGTCGAGCGCGGCGTTCGCGACGGCGTAGAAGGCGAGGAGCCCGCTCCCCGCGATCGTGAGGAAACGCTCGATGCGTTCGTCGCGCGGACGTGCGGCGATGCCGAGCGCGTCGCCGCGCAGCCGCTTGAAGAGCGCCGCGGACGGGATCATCCGCGTGGTGAGATACGCGCCGTAACAGGTGAGCGTCGTACACGAAACGAGCGTGCCCGACCAGAACGCGACGGCGGCGACGACGCCGAGCGTCGCGAGGGCTGCCAGTTCGATCGCGGCGGCCCGGCGGACGAGCGGTCGCCACTCGTACGACTCCATCGCTCCGGCGCTTCATCCCGCGCCCGCAGACACCTTGCGCGGGGTCGCGCGGTCCGCGCTCGAATACGAGGCGCCGATGAGATTGCAAGCCCGCTTGCCGCGGTTCGCGACGTCGACCGTCGAGGCCGGTTCGGAGCGATCGCGTGCCGTGCTCGACGGCACGGAGGTGGTCGTCGCGAACCGCTGGTCGCTGCCGGCCGACACGGTCGCGATCGTCGGCCGGCCGGCGGTCTGGACCGCGCTCGACCTCGCGCTACCGGCGATCCCGCTCGGCTTCACGACCATTCCGGCGAAACGCGTACGCTGGGAGCAAGACTTCGGCGGGCATCTCTTCCTGGCCGTCACGGACGCCGACACGTCTCGCGTGCGGATCGTCGAAGCGGGACCGCTCGAAGCGAACGGAGCGGGAAATCTCGTACCGTTCGAATATCCCGAGGACGATTTCGAACGGCGCGGCGTCGTCGATTTCGATCCGATCGTCATCCCGCCGCCGAACGGTCTCGCGCCCGCGGCGTTCGCGCGGCTCGTGCTCGACGCGCAACGCGCGTACGACGGCGACCAACGGTATCTCGCGATCGAAATACCGTTCTTACGCGTCGGCCGGGATTCGAATTCGTACGCGATCGGCGTCTTGCTCGCGTCGGGCGTCGACCCGCGGGCGATCCCGAAGCCCGAGCGCGAGAGACGCTACGAATGGACGGGCTATCCCGGAGCCGAGGATCCGGTTCATCGCGCGAACTTCGGTGCGTACCTCGGCGCCCCGACGCGCTTGGCCGACGGCGCGATCGAGGTCGCGTATCACGACGCGGACGGGGGGGTCCGTCTCGTCGTGATCGGCGGCGCGCCGAACGGCACCGCGCGCTTGCCGGACGGATCGACGGTGCGGCTCGACGCGCTCGGCCGGATCGTCTTCGCACCGGACGATGCGCGCGCGCGCGGTTTGCCGACGCGTCACACGGCGCCGCCCGCGCAGATCGCGCGACGGCGATTCTTCCCGCACGATCCGGCGCCGCAGGGTGCGCAGATCACGCTCGTCGTCGGCGACGAGTCGGTGCCGCTCGTTCCGGGCACGGAGTATCGCGGGACCGTCTTCGAGCGTCACGACGCGCTCGGTCTCGCGTTCATGCGAACGGGCGACGGCGTGGAGGTCGTATTACCGCTCGCGGAACTCGGCATCGAGTTGCGCGATCCCCGTCGCGTCGACGAGCTCGCGCGCGTCGGGACGGAGTTGACCGTCGGTCTGCATCGCGACCGGCATCCGAAACTCGCGGCGCACGGCAACGCGTGGGCGCGCGATCGTTTTGCGTGGCATCGGCTGCACGCGCCGCGTCCCGTCGAGATCGCGACGAGCGTCGTCGCGGGCCTCGCCGTCGTCGCGCTCGCGGGAGCGCTCGTCGTGCGCTCCCGCGCCTGGCGCTGACGCGTTACCGGTCGCTGCGCCGGAAGGCGAGCACGTCCGGTCGCGCGTAGAACGGCCCGCCCATGCGCGCGACGGGTTCGAGGAGCGCCGCATCGACGCGTCCGTCGACGAGAATGTGGTCCGCGACGTGG
>CAJCIN010000143.1 GCA_903970385.1 Rhodospirillales bacterium
GACGACTGGGCGCGAGCGCTCGCATGTACCGCCGCGACGAACGCGAAAGCGAACATGCAGCGAAGCGCGATCTCACGGCCGTGCTTCACGCTCCCTCGTCGCCGCCTGCGCCGGTGCGCCGGATCGTCCGGATCGCAACGACAGCGAGGCCGAGCCCGATCGCGATCGACGCCGCCGTCACGATCCACGAACGATCGGCCGGCGATACGGGCGCACGGTACGCCGCGTTGGCGACGGTCCGCCCCGCGGTCGCGGGCGTCGCCGACCACGACGCGTGCGCGAGACGTTCCCCGAGATCGTACGCCGGAGCGTGCGCGTCCGGGTCGCCGGAGAGAATTCGATACGGTCGCGTGCCGCGCACCGCGAAGACGAGAACGTGCGGAGCCGCGAGGAGTACCGGGCGCATCGGCAGCGGCTGGTCGTCGCCGTTCGCGATCGTGACGCGGACGACTCGTGCCGTCCGTGCGTCGAAACCGAACGACGTCTGCGCCGTTCCGTCGGCAAAGCGCGCTATCGTTCCGTCGCCGGCGTCCTCCCACGACGCGGCATCGTCACTCGTCTCCACGTGCACGGGACGCGAGAACGTTCCGAGCCCGGCCGCGGGAACCAACGTGAGGGCCGACGCACGCACGGCGACGGGCGGTGCGAACGTCCACGTCTGCACGTGCGTCGTCGCATCGTAGGAGTACGCCGGAACGAGCGGCGCCAACGGCACGAGCGCTTGCGGCGCTACGCCTCCCGTGCCGATCGTCGCCCCGGCAATCGGAAACGGCGCGTGCGCGTCGAGCACGCGCACGCGTAACCAACGCGATCGTGTCGCCGGGACCGATATCGTCTGATTTCCCCGGCCGCCGTCTTGGGCGACGCGATAGACGATGGCGCCGGTCCGAATTTCGCGCCACGTCGATCGATCGTCGCTCGCGTCGATCGCGAGCGACTCGAAGTACGTCGGCTCGCGGTCGGCGTCGATCTCGAGCGTGATGCCGTCGACGGTCGACGCATTCGCGCCGAGATCGAGCACGGCTTGACTACCGCGTCCGCGCACGAATCCGGTGTCGATCAACGCGACCGGACGCGTGGCCGCGCCGGTGCGATGCGCCGGATCGAGCGCGAACGGGATTTCCGCGTTCGCGGGATCCACCACGCGCACGTCGGGATACGCGCCTTCCGCATCGGGAGCGATTTCGAGCGCCGGAATTCGGACGCACACGAAACTGCTACGAGCGTTTTTGCGGTCGACGGAGACCGGCGTGATGCTGTGCCACGTCGCGAGCGAGAGAGCGGCGGCGAGGATCACGCATCACCCGAACGCTTCATCGCACGCGTGTACATCGCGGACACGACGAACAGCACGATCCCGAGGACGACGAACGACCCGATGCGCAGCTCGACGTCGACGTTGGAGAGATCGACGGCGAACACTTTGACGATGGTCGCGGCGAAGAGCGCGAGACCCTCCCAGCGAGTGAATGCGTCGCGCGTCCGCAGCCCGCGAGCGAAAAGCCACGTTGCAAAGCCCGTCCACGCGAGCGAGAGGGCGAACTCGCCGCGGCTCGTGACATCGAGATGCCAATCCGAGCCTCCGAAGAGGTCGAGACAGACGCGCGAGAGTCCCGCGAGCGCGACGACGTCGAACGCGAGCCGTGCGAAATCACTCGCGCCGGGATGCTCGCCCGACGTGAGTTCGTCGTAACGCCGCAATACGAACGCGCCGCCCGCGAGCCAGATCGCGTAACCGAGCGTCACCGAGACGCCCGCCTGGGTTTCTTCGACGAGCGAATCGACGACGATTCCCGCGCCGACGATCGCGAACGCGACGGCGCCGGCGCGCGCGAGCCGCACGTCACTCCCTCGCATGCCGAGTACGAACATTGCGAGCGCCTCGACCGTGAACGCCTGGAGAAGCGTACTGTGATTGAAGAAGGCGGGCAAGGCGAACGTGATCGCCGCGAGCCCGAGATAGCCGAACGTTCGCGATACGATAGCGGGAAGCTGCCGGATCTGCGCGACACCGATCGTGACGGCCGCGAGCGCGAGATACGCCGAGCCGAGCACGTGCTGCCGATCCGCGAAAATCAGCGCGAGCGCGACCGCATAGCCGCCGTAGTCGATCGCGAGGAATGCGACCCGCGCAGGCGTCGCGCCGGCGCGCGAGCATCCGAACGTCGCGGCTCCCGCGAAGACGAGAAACAGCGTCGTTGCGAACGCCGCGGCATCGACCTCCGTCCAGCCGGCGGCCGCGTTCGGCGCGAACTCCCACGCGTAGAACGCGACACCGAGCAGCGTGAGGACATCGAGCCGAAGGTACGCGCGGCGCAACGCGAGCGCGAGCGCAAACGCCGTCAAGACGATAAGGTATGCGCCGAGCGTGACGTATTCGAGCGTTGCCGAAAGGATCGTCGGCGTCGCGAATCCGGCGAGGACGGCGAGAAACGCGAGCCGCTCGGAACGACGCGCGTTTGCGAGGGCGCCGATCGACGCGGTCAGGGCGATCATGGCGAACAGTGCCGCGTAGCGCGAGACGTTCAGCTCCGGAAAGAGCGCGACGGATGCCCAGAGCGAGAGATCGACGATTCCGGCTCCGAGCGCGATCAGTGCGTCGCCGAGCCCGCGATACGCGGTCGCCGTACGCCGGTTCGCGATCGCGATCAGTGCGGACCCCGCAACGAGACCGAGCACGATACGCTCCGCGGGACCGATCCAGCCTCGCGTGAACGCGAGCTCGAGAAAGAATGCGACCCCGAGCAAAACGAGCACGAGGCCCGCCGCCTGCAGTCCGCGACCCGCGACGAGCGCTTCGATCGACCCGGCGGTCCTCACGTGGGGCTCGGGCGGCGTCGACTCGCGAGGTTCGCTCGGCACGGATGCCGCGATCGCAGCGCGCGCCTCGGAGCGCGGAGCGACCACGAACCGCGATTCGAGCTCGGCGACGCGGGCTTCGAGCCGCGCTAGGCGATCGTCGTCCATGAGACGCTCCTTCGCCGCCGCCGGAAGCGAACGCTCGCACGGTGCGCGAAGAGCGCCTCATGACGTACGACTCGATGTTCAAGCGAGGCGCGGCGCTCGCCGTAGCGCTGCTCGTCCTCGGCGGCTGCACGCACGCCGGCAGCGATGCGACCGGTGCGGCCCGCTCGGCCGTGCATCCGCACGAATTGCGCGTCGCGATGCAGGGCGACGTCGACACGCTCAACCCGATGCTGACGACGGATCTGCACACGTTCTGGCCCGCGCAGCTCGCGATGGCGTGGCTCTTGCGCTCCGACGGACGGAACCGGGAGATCCCCGAACTCGCGACCGCCGTTCCGACGCCGGAAAACGGCGGCGTGCGCGACGGCGGCAAGACGATCACGTATCACCTGCGCCGCGATGCGAAATGGTCCGACGGCGCGCCGTTCACGGCCGACGACGTCGTGTTCTCGACGAACCTCATCAACGATCCGAAGACGAACGTCGCGGGTCGCGCGGGGTGGGACAAGATCGTGAAGATCGACGAGCCCGACCGCTACACCGTCGTCTTTCACCTCAAATCGGTCTATTCGCCGTTCATCGCGCAGACGTTTACGAGCGGCGGCGGTGCCAATCCGTCTCTCGTGCCGAAACACGTGCTCGTCCACAGCAAGAACGTCAACACGGACCCGTACAACGCGCTCCCCGTCGGCATCGGGCCGTTCAAGATCGCGTCGTGGGAACGCGCGGACCGGATCGAACTCGTTCGCGACCCCCTGTACTTCGGCAAGCGCCCGAAGCTCGATCGTATTGTTTTCAAGATCGTTCCGAACCGCGACACGATTCTCGCCGAGGTACAGACGGGCGACATCGATCTGTGGCCGTACGCCGCGCCGGCGTACTACGCGCGCCTCAAAGCGATCCCCGGCATCACCGTGGTGCGCCAACCGAGCATCGGCTACAACCACATGGACTTCAACGTCTCGCGGCCGGCCGTGAGCGACCCGGTCGTGCGACGCGCGCTCTTCCTCGCGTGGGACCGCCGGGTGCAACGCGAGAAAGTGGGGCACGGCATCGGACTCTTGCAAGACTCGCCGTTTTCGCCGATGTCGCCGTACGTCGACAAGCGGCTCGGGTTCACGGAGCGCAGCGTCGCTGCCGCGAACGCGCTGCTCGATCGTGCCGGGTGGGCGCGCGGGGCCGACGGCATTCGTGCGAAGCACGGTCTCCGTCTCGACATCGATCTCGCTTCGAACGTCGGCAGCCCGGATACGGATACGCGCGTCGAATTGCTACGTCAAGATTGGAAGGCGATCGGCGTGGCGCTGACACGACACAATTACGCTCCGGCACAGCTTCTCGGCACGTTTTCACAAGGTGGAATCATCGCGACCGGCAAGTTCGACGTCGTTCTTTACGGGTCGTTTCCGCCGCTCGCCGGCGATTACTCGACGACGTTCGCGTGCGACCAATTCAATCCGGCCGGTGCGAACGACACGCGGTGGTGCGACCACCGCGCGGATGCCGCGATGACCGACTTCATCGGCACGTACGACGAGGCGCGCAAGCGTCGCGACGACGACGTCCTCCAAGAAGAGATCCAGCGAGAAACGCCGACGATCGTTCAGGTCATCCTCGAGGATCTCTTCGCCGAACGCAGCGAGCTGAAGAACTACCATCCGAACGCCGTCAGCATCTTCGACAACATGACGGACGTCGATATCTAGGGATGCACCCGAGCTACCAGTACTTCGAGCAGCTCGTTCCCGCCGAGGTGCAGACCGCGACGTAGCCGACGTGCGGCCACGAATTACTCGTGTCGTCCTCGGTCCAGTCGATACCCTGGCTGCTCGAGCTGTCGTAGTAATAACGGCCCTGCACGTACACGTAATCGTTCACCGCGACCCACGGCCACGTCGACGGCGGTCGATCGGTCGACGCTTCGGCCATCGCGTCGAGATTCGAGACGATCTCGATCTGATAGCCCGACGGAAGCTCGACGTAGAAATAGCCGTGGGTGCCGCTGCTCGTCGTTTTCTCCGCCAGGACCTGCGTGACCGCGCCGCACACGTCGACGAACTGATCGGCCGTGATCGTTCCGGCGCCGAATTCGCTCTGGTACGTGTCGAACTGCGTGTCGTTGCACGCGAACGGCGCGGCCGACGGGGAGGCGCTCGGCTTCGGGCTCGGGGAGGCGCTCGGCTTCGGGCTCGGCGTGGCCGTCGGGCCCGACGTCGGCGTGCTCGTCGGCACGGCCGTCGCGCCCGAACCCGTCAGCGACACGTCGTCGAGGTACTCGTAGACGTAATCGCTCGCGTAGCCGTTGCCCTTGACGCCGAAGTACAACTGCACCGTCTGCCCGGCGTACGAGCTCATGTCGTACGTTTTCTCGACCCAGCCGCCGGTCGTTTTCGCTTCGGAATAGATCTGCGCGAGCCGCGAGCCGCTCGTGCTCAACACGTCCGCTTCCTGGTCGACGTACTTGATCGTATCGGTCGTGCCTTCGTACACCCAGAACGTGAGCGTCGCAGCCGACGGAACGGTCACCGTCTGACACAGTGCCGCGGTCCCGTTTATCTCGGGACCCTTCGTCGTTCCGATGCGTGCGGCGTACGAACCGGAGTGCGCTTGCGCGCTGCTCGCCACCGGATCGTTCACCGCGCCGCACGACGTCCACGACGCGAGCGAACCGCTTTCGAAACCGGGGTTCGCAACGACGTTGCTCGCCGCGTCGGGCGTCACCGCGTGCCGCACGGCGAGCGCTCCGGCGGTCGACGGCGGTGCGACCGAACTCGCGTTGCCTCCGCCGCAACTCACGAGAAACGCGAACAACGGTCCGGTAACGGCGAGACGAATCTGCACGAGCGACCTCCGGAAACGAACGAGCAGCGTGCGTGCGGAATAGCGCGCGCCGGATACCTGTCCCTTCCTTATCGAGAGCTTAAGAGCGCGACCGTCGCCTCGTCGAGCTTGCCGTCGCAATACCGTTCGAGAGCCGTATGAAACACGCTGCCGGCCGCGGACGAAGCGAGTGCGAAGAGCGACATCGACGAACGGAACTTCGCATCGTCCGGGCTTCCGAAGATCTCGTGCAGCGAACGATCGTGCACGGCGAGGACGAGGACGGTACACGCACGCAACCTGCGACCGAGCACGGGGTGCGCGAGATACGCGCGCGCTTCGTCGACCGAAGCGATGCCGTACGTGTGCGCGCGTTCCGACGACCCGAGGCCGCGGAGTTGCGGGAAGACGAACCACATCCAATGCGTGCGTTTGCGACCGTT
>CAJCIN010000144.1 GCA_903970385.1 Rhodospirillales bacterium
CGCGACGCGCCGCGCACGCCGAACGTCGTCGCCGCGGGAACGTTCGCGCCGGGCGACGGCGGCGACCGGACACGGCCGGTCGACGACGGCGGATCCGGCGCCGGGATCCCGACGGACGAGCCGCCGACGCCGACGCCGACACCGACGCCGAAGGCCGCGTGCGAGGTGCCCGAGCGGGACGCGCGCGTCGTCACCGCCGTCGAGCCGGAGACGCCGGAACTCGCGCGCGAGCGCGGCGCGACCGGCGACGTCGACGTGCGCGTCGATCTCACCGCGACGGGCGGCGTGACGGCCGTCGCGATCGCGCGCTCCGCGGATCCCGCGCTCGATAACGCCGCGCTCGATGCGGCGCGCAGGTCGACGTACGCGCCCGCGATCGACGCCTGTCACGCGGAGCCCGGCTCGTACCTGTTCCGCGTGCGTTTCGACGGATAGCGTTCGCAGTGCAGCGAAGGCGTGCGCATGCTTCGTTCGCTCGTGTTCATCGCGGGTCTCGGCCTCGTTCCGAAGCCTGCGTTCGTGCCGCCGCAGCCCGTGACGTTCTCGGCCGCGGACGGCACGCAGATCTACGCGACGGCGTACGACGTCGCATCGGCGACCGCGCCCGTCGTGCTCCTCTTCCATCAGGCCGGTTCGAGCAAGAGCGAATACGTGCCGATCGCGCCGCGACTGACGCAACTCGGCTACGGCGCGCTCGCCGTCGATCTGCGTTCCGGCGGCGACCTCTACGCGCCGCCGAACGAAACGGTGCAGCATCTCGGCAAGAGCGCGAGCGATTATCGCGCCGCGCTTCCCGACATGGACGCCGCGCTCGCGTACGTGAAGAAGATCCATCCGCACGCGCCCGTGTACGCGTGGGGCAGCAGCTACTCCGCGGCGCTCGTGTTCGCGTTCGCGGCGAAGCATCCGGGCGACGTGCGCGCCGTGCTCGCGTTCTCGCCGAACGAGTACGTGCCCGGCGACAAACGGTACGTTCGCGACGCGGCGAAGCGCGTGCGTTGCCCCGTCTTCGTCGACTCCGCCGCCGATGCGAAAGAAGAACGCGGCGCGCGCGCGATCTTCGATGCGGTGCCGGGTGGCGACAAGATCGATTTCGTGCCGCGTGCCGGCGTGCACGGCGCGTCGACGCTGCGCGACGATCGCGATCCCGGCGGCGCCGAGGAGAACTGGGACGCCGTGACGCGTTTTCTCGCGCACGTGACGGCGACGCTGCGGTAGCGCGCGAGTCGTCGCTTTCGGGGTACGGTCCGTTCATGAGTACGTCCGACGATTCGTTCGATCCCGATCCCGATTTCAACGTCGACACCAGCGTCGATCAGAAACCTGCTCCCGACGAGCCGAGCCTCACCGAGTACGATAAGACGCTCGCGGACTCGTTTCCGTCGAGCGATCCGCCCGCACAACCGTAAATCCGTTCGAAGCGCGGCGCGGCGGCGCGACGACGGTGATGCGAACCGTCGAGCTGCCGTCGCGCGAGCGTGCCGCGATCGCGTGCGTTCCGGCGCGGAGCGGCACGAGATAATCGGCGTCGGTCCGCGGAAGCGGCGCGCCGTCCACGGTGACGTCGACGTCGCGCGTTCCGGCGAGTTCGAGCTTGAGCGTGCGTTCCGGATCGCGCACGAACGTATCGCCGTCTCGCGGAAAAAGGATGCGCGTCGGCATGCGCGCGCGCTCCGGCGACGCCGCGAGCCACGTGTCGTACGTCGCGTCGTAGGCAGGCGGCGCGCGTCGTGACGCGAGCTCGGCGCGATCGCGCGCGTCGAGCAGTTCCATGACGACGGCCGGGCAGTGCGGCGCCGGTCGCGCTCCGGTCGTCGCGCAGATAGCGCGCGCCGCGTATCCGCGCGGCGGCTCGAAGCGCGGCGGATCTTCGCCCGCATGCAGGTGAGCGACGATGCGATTCCAGAGCGGTGCCGCGCCGGTGACGCCGGAGACGCCGCGCATCGGCCGCCCGTCGAAATTTCCGACCCACACCGCGACGGTGTACGTTCGCGTGAAGCCGGCCGTCCAGGTGTCCCGGAAGTCGGACGACGTGCCGGTTTTCGCGGCCGCATCGAAGGGCAGCGACAGAATCGAATCGCGTCCGAACGCGGCGCTGCGCGCGACCGGGTCGGCGAGAACGTTCGTCACGAACGGCCACGCCGGATCGCCCGGCGCGGCACCGTCGTTCGTCACGAGCGGGGTGGCACCGGCGAACGTCATGCGCAGCGCGGTCGGCGCGCCGCCGCGTGCGAGCGTGGCGTACGCGCGCGCGAGTTCGTAGAGCGAGACCTCGCCCGCGCCGAGCGTCAACCCGAGGCCGTAGTAATCGGGCGACTTCGTGAGATGCGTGAAGCCGAGCGCGTGGAGCCGATCGAGAAACGCCGGCACGCCGACGCGCTCGAGCACGCGCACGGCGGGAACGTTCAGCGAGTTCGCGAGCGCGACGCGCACGCGTACCGGGCCTTCGAAGCGGTCGGCGTAGTCGGTCGGCCGATACAGCCGCGCTCCCGGTAGCGCGTACGCGACCGGCACGTCGGCGAGGATCGTCGCCGGGCGCACGTCGCGGCGCTCGAGCGCGAGCTCGTAGAGAAACGGTTTGAGCGTCGAGCCCGGCTGACGGAGCGCGCGGACGCCGTCGTTGCGACCGCCTCCCGCATCGTCGAAATAATCGCGCGAACCGACGTACGCGAGAACGTCGCCGCTCGCGTTGTCGACGACGATCGCCGCCGCCTGGGAGGCGGCGTGGCCGGCGAGCGAGGCCACGACGTCGCGGACCTGCGCCTCGACGAATCGTTGTAGCGGCCGGTCGAGCGTCGTTCGGACGCGCTCGCGCTCGGGCGCGATGCTCGGCGCGAGCGAGAAGAGCGCCTGCGGCGCGGCCACGATCCCGGCCGCGCGCGGTGCGAACGCGAGTCGCTCCGCGGCGGCATCACGTGCCTCGGCGCGCGACAGGACGCCCGCGTCCACCATGCGCGCGAGGACGATGCGCTCGCGTGCGAGCGCGGCGGCGCGATGCTCGTACGGGTCGAGGCGCGTCGGGTCGCTCGGGAGACCCGCGAGCAGCGCGGCTTGCGCGAGATCGAGATGCTCGGCCGCGATTCCGAAGTACGTGCGCGCGGCCGCCTCGACGCCGTACACGTTCGAACCCATCGGTGCGCGGTTGACGTACGCTTCGAGGATCTGCGCTTTCGAGAGACCGTTCTCGAGGCGCACGGCGACGATCGTCTCGGAAAGTTTTCCGCGTGCGTCCGCGGCGACCGGCACGAGCGCGCGGGCGAGTTGCATCGAGAGCGTCGACGCGCCGTGCGGCACGGTGCGAGCGCGGAGCGCCTCGCCGAACGAGCGCAGCGTCGCGAGCGGGTCGAGAGCGCCGTGGCGCGCGAAACGGCGATCCTCGGTCGCTTCGAGCGCCGCGAGAAAGACGGGTGCCACCCGCGCGAGCGGCACCGCGATCGTGTGGCGATCGTCGCGGCCGAGAATCGTTCCGAGAGCGAGACCGCTGCGGTCGACGAACGTCAGCGCGCGGGCGTCGCGCGGCAGGTCGCTCGCGCGCAGCGGTCGCGAGACGAACGCCGCGGCCGCGAGCACGACCGCGAGCGCGCACGTCACAAAGAGTCGTCTCGCGGCGCTCGAAAGGACGGGGTACATGCGATTGCTTCCTCGCGTTTCGGTTCGTCGTGTCATCGCGTTTTGCGCGGTGACGTTCGCCGCGAGCGGCTGCGCGCCCCGGAGCGCGACGACGCAGCCGACGCCGTTACCGGCGGTGTCGCCGGCGCCGAAATCGGCGTTGCCCGCATGGATCGTCTCGCTCTCGCCGACGGGCGAGGCAAAGGACGGCGCGCAGATCCGCGTGCGCTTCGCGAACGACGTCGTGCCGGTGGAAGCGCTCGAATCGCCCGACCGGTCGGCGGCACTGTCGCACGTCCTCGTCGAACCGGCGCTTCCCGGGCGTTTCATCTTCCTGACGCCGCGGATGATCGGGTTCGAATCCGATCGTCGCGTTCCGCACGGCACGCGCGTGCGCGTGACGCTGACCGCGGGCCTCGCGGATCTCGCCGGTCATCGCTTGACGCACGACCTCGCGTGGTCGTTCACGACGCAGCCGCTCGACTTTCCGGACTTCGACGGCGGAGCCTCGCCCGCACCCGGCCCGTTCGTTCCGCGCATCGCGTTCGACGCGAGCGATGCCGTCGACGTGCCGTCGTTGCTCGCGCACGCGACGCTCACCGATACGAAAGACCGTTCCGTGATCGGGGTCGCGATCGCGCCGACGCCGTCGCCGGATCCGTCGGCGTCGCCGACGCCGGCGAGCGACGCGAACGGTTCGGACAGCGGGCCGACCACCGTGCGCTACGAGGTCGTGCCGAAGCACCCGCTCGCGTACGATCGCACGTACACGTTTTCGATCGGCGCGGGCGTGCTCTCGCAAGGCGGCAATCTCCCGACGCAGGGCGAGTACGATCGTTTCGTGCGCAGCTACGGTCCGTTCGTCTATCGCGGGCCGCAAACGCGCGCGACGACGCCCGAACGGTTCGTCGAGAGCGTTCCGACGCTCGAGTTTTCGAACCCGCTCGATCCGGCGAGCCTCGCCGCCGCCGTGACGATCTCGCCGCCGGCGGCGCGCGGCGATCTCGCGAGCGTCGACGACGACGGCGCGATCGCGCTCGATCCGGATCTGCTCGAACCGGACACGACGTACGTCGTGCGCATCGCTCGTTCGCTGCGCGACCGGTTCGGCCAGACGCTCGGAATGGCCGTGTCCGAGACGTTCCGGACGACGTCGCTGCAGCCGAATCTCGGCGCGCCGAGCGGCGCGCACATCTTTCCGGCCGGACTCGACCTCGCGCTGAACGTGGGCTCCGTGAATCTTCCGGAGCGCGCGTTTCGCGCGGCGTACGTCCGCGTGCGTCCGGAAGACCTCGTCGCTCACGACGTCGCGCAGAGCGACGGCGTCGCGGCGCTGCTGCCGGCCGCGACGGACTGGCACGCGCACCCGCTCGCGCAAGTGCGCAACGTCCAACTCGACACGGCGCTACCGCTGCGGTCGCTCGCGGGCGGAACGCACGGTATGGTCGCGTACGGCGTTCGCGCGAAGACGGTCCGGACGACCGACGCGAACGGCAAACAGGGTTGGGTCGAGCCCGAATACGACGGTGCCGTACAATTGACGGACCTCGGCGTGTGGACGCAGTGGTTTCCGGGTGCCGGCGAGGTACGCGTGCGGCGCCTGAGCGACGGAACCGCCGTCGCGGGCGCGGCGGTCGCCGTCTACGAGTCGTTCACCGAATACGGCGTGAGCGCTCCGTCGACGCCGGCGCAGCCCTGCGCGTCGGGAACGACCGGCGCCGACGGACGTTGGTCGCTTCCGCTCGCCGCCTGGGCCGCGTGCGCGAGTACGGCGAAGAACGCGACCGCCGCGCCGGCGCTCTTGACCGTCGTGCGCAGCGGCGACGACTGGGCGTACGCGCGCAGCACCTCGTACGAGAACGGCTACGGAGCGGGGCTGAGCGGCGAAGGCTGGTCCGCCGGCACGCCGAACGCTCGCGGCTCGCTCGTTTCCGACCGGACGCTGTATCAGCCGGGCGAGACCGCGAAGTTCGTCGGCGTCTCGTATTTCGAGCGCGACGGCACGATCGCGCGCGGGCGCTCGACGTCGTTCGCACTCGTCGCGACCTCGCCGAGCGGAGCGACGCGAAATCTCGGCTCCGCGACGCCCGATGCGTTCGGAACGTTCTCCGTGTCGTTCGCGCTGCCGGCATCGGCGCCCGTCGGCGCGTGGCAGATCGCGGCGACCGGCACCGACGGCGAGACGCTCGCGGGAGCGTTCACCGTGGCGGAGTTCAAGCCGCCGAACTTCAAGGTCGATCTGACGCTCGACGAGGGTCCGGTCGTCGCCGGCGCGACGGTCGGCGCCCGCGCGCGGAGCAGCTATCTCTTCGGCGCGGCGGTCGGCGCCGGCACCGCCCGCGTCTCGGTGACGCGAGCGCGCACGACGTTCTCGCCGGCGGGGTACGACGAATTCTCGTTCGGACGGCAGTGGTCGTATCCCGAAGAAGAACCGTCCGTCACGAGCGACGTGTTGCAACGCGCCTTCCCGCTCGATGCCACGGGCGAGACGGCGTTTGCGGTTCCGGTCGGCAACGATCTGCCGTTTCCGATGGCCTATACGGTGACGAGCGAGACGACGGACGCCTCGAATCTCGCCGTCGCGGACACGAAATCGTTCGTCGCTTTACCATCGAAGGACGAGATCGGTCTCGCGACGCCGTTCGTCGGCGAAGCGGGTCGCGCGTTCTCCGTCCGCACCGTCGTCGTCGATCCGTCCGGCAAGCCGCGCGACGGGGTCGCGCTCCGGCTCGTGCTGCAGCAACGCGTCGATGCGAGCGCGCCGCAGATCGTCGAAGGCAGCGAGACCTCGCACGACGCGGTGCGCTACGTCGACGTCGCGACGTCCACGGTGACCTCCGGCGCGCAGCCCGTCGACGTGCCGTTCACGGCGCCGAAGGCGGGCGAGTATCGCGTCCGCGCGAACGTCGCGGGCGCGCAGGGCGACCTGACGGCGACGGACGCCCCGCTGTGGATCACGGGTGCGGGCGGCGCGGCGTGGTTCGGTGCCGACTCGGACGCACTCGTCGTCAAGCTCGACAAGACGACGTACCGGCCGGGCGACGTCGCCCGCGTGCTCGTGCAATCGCCGTATGCCGACGCGGAGATGTCGCTCGCCGTGGTGCGCCACGGCGCGTTCTTGCGAAGGACGACGCTCGTGCACGGCGCCGCGCCGGAAGCGACGTTCGTGGTGACGCCCGACATGCTGCCGAACGCCGCGGTGCAGGTCGTCCTCGTGCGTCGCGGCGCTCCGCTCGCGCACGGCGTTCCCGCGGGCGTCACCAAACTCGCGCGCACGGGCTTCGCGCCTTTCGACGTCGCGCTCGATGCGAAGTATCTGCACGTCGATCTGCATCCGCACGCCGCGTCGGTCGCGCCCGGCGGTCGCGAGCGCATCGACGTGCGCGTCACGGCGAGCGACGGCGCGCCGGTCCGCGGCGAGCTCGCCGTCGCGGTCGTCAACGACGCGATCTTGCAGCTCAGCGGGTATCGTTTCCCGGATCTCGTGAAGAGCGTGTACGCGACGGAACCGATCTCGACGCGGCTCGCGGACAATTACGGCGACGTCGAACTCCGCACCGAACGCGCGTCGCTCGACAAGGGCTTCGGGTACGGCGGCGGCGTCATGGCGGGGCCGGCCGGCACGCGCGTGCGCACGAAATTCCTGCCGCTCGCGTATTGGAATGCCGCGGTGCGGACCGATGCGACGGGTCGTGCGACGATCGACGTTCCGTTGCCGGACGACCTCACGACGTGGCGCGTGATGGCGCTCGCGCTCACGCGCGACGCGCGCTTCGGAAACGGCGAGACGACGTTCGTCGCGACGAAGCCGCTCGTCACGGATCCGATCTTGCCGCAATTCGCGCGACCGGGCGACCGTTTCGCCGCCGGCGTGTCGGTCACGAACGTGGCGCGCGCGAGCGGGGCGACCGACGTCCGCGCGGCGCTTTCCGGCGGCGCGGCGTTCGCGACCGGAGCGCCGGCGACGGCGCAGACGTCGGCGCCCGCCGCGGATGCGGGCGCGGCGCTCTCGCGCGTCTATCGCTTCGACGTCGTGGCGCACGCCGCGCGCGACGCGGCGTTCACGTTCCGGTCGTCGCTCGGGCCGAACGCCGATGCGTTCACGTTCGGCGTTCCGATCGTTGCCGACGACGTGCTCGAAAGCGCGATCACGACGGGGACGACGGAGGATGCCGCGCGCGTTCCGCTCGACGTCGCGCCCGCGCTGCGCGGTCCGCTCGGCGGCCTCGAGGTCACGCTCGCGAGCACGCTCCTCGCCGAAGCGCTCGAGCCGACGCGCGCGCTCGACGGCACCCCGTTCGGCTTTGCGACCGAACTCGGCAGCCGCATCGCGATCGCCTCCGATGCGATCGTCCTCGACCGCCGCTATGGCCGGCCCGCGGCGATCCCCCCGCTGCGCGAGACGGCCGGGCGCGACCTCGCGTCGCTGCGCCGCCTCGCCTTACCGGACGGCGGTTTCGCGCCGTGGCCCGGTGCCAAGCAGAGCGAGATCTTCTCGACGGCGTTCGTCGCGGTGCAATTGCTGCAGGCGAGGGATGCGGGATTCGCGGTCGACGGCGATCTCTCGCACGCGCTCGCGTACGTCCGGAAGGTGCTCGCGGATCCGTACGGTCTCGAAGACATTTCGAAGACGGACGACCTCACCGCGGCCGAAGTCCGCCTCGAGGCGCTCGAGACGCTCGGTTCCGCCGGCGACGCGCGCACCGACTTCTTGACGAGCGTCTGGGCGCAGCAGACGCACTTCGAGTTTTACGAACGCGTCGAGCTCGCGCGCTTCCTGTTGCGGCTGCCCGCGTGGCACGCGCGCGGGATCGCGCTGCGCGACGAACTGTTGCAGCAGGTCAACCTCGGCGCGCGTCACGCGACGGTCGACGTGCGTGGCGAATTCGGCGAGAGCGAGCCCGCGGGACAGGCGCAGATGCTGCAGCTCGCCATCGCCGGCGGAACGCCGAAAGAGGACGTCGATCGGCTCCTCGAGTCGCTGCTCGCGCTGCGGCACGACGGTCGTTGGGGTTGTGCGTGCGACGACGCGGAAGCGATGAACGGGCTCGTGCTGTATGCGGCGCAAGACACGTTGCCGCCGGACTTCACGGCCGTCGCGACGCTCCCCGCGCGCGCGCCGCGCACGGAACGTCGTACGTTCGCGGGCTACGCGACGACGAGCGTAACCGACACCGTGCCGATCGACGACCTCGCGCGCGGTCGCGGCGACGTCGACCTGCAGAAGACGGGTCGCGGGACGCTGCACTACGCCGTCGCGCTGCGTTATCGCGTGCCGGACGAGTCGCCGGGCATCTACGCGGGTCTGCGGATCGACCGCGTCGTGCGCACGCCGGGCGATTCCGCGATCGCGGCGACGTTCGGTCTCGCGCTGCCGACCGCGCCGACGAGCGTCCCCGGCGCGCACGTGTACGATGTCGAGGACCGCATCGTCACGGATCATCCCGTCGAGAACGTCCTCGTGACGGATCCGCTACCGGCCGGCTTCGAAGCCGTCGACCAGACGTTCCGGACGTCCGCACCCGGGATCGGCGAATCGAACGACACGCTCGCGCTCGATTATCAATCGATCTACCGCACGCGCGTCGTCTCGTTCGTGCACCATCTCGATCCGGGCGCGTACGCGATCCACTACCTCGTGCGATCGGTGACGCCCGGAACGTTCGCGTGGCCCGGCGCCGTCGTGCAACTGCAGTACGAACCCGAACAATTCGGGCGCACCGCCGCGACGCAACTGGTCGTTACACCGTAGCCTTCGCGCGGTACCGCTCCGCGAACGACACGTACCAATCGAGCGCGTTCGGATCCATCATCGCGTCTCGACTCGCGACCTTCATCGGGACGGCGCCCGCGAGGATACGCCGGATCGGCACCTCCATTTTTTTCCCGGTCAACGTATACGGAATCGCATCGACCGCGTGCATCTCGTCCGGTACGTGTCGCGGGCTGCAATCGGTCCGCAGTTTTGCGGCGATGCGCGCGCGCAGCGCGTCGTCGAGCGCGACGCCCGGTACCGTCTTCACGAAGAGCGGCATGTAGAAGCCGCCGCCCGGAAGTTCGAGACAGACGACGAGACTGTCCGCGACGTCGTCGAGTGCGTCGACGGCGCGATAGATTTCGGCCGAGCCGATGCGCACACCGTAGCGGTTGAGCGTCGAGTCGGAGCGGCCGTAGATGTACGCGCCGCCGCGTGCGTTGATGCGGATGAAATCGCCGTGCCGCCAGACGCCCGGAAACTGTTCGAAATACGTCTCGCGATAGCGCGCGTCGCCCGGATCGTTCCAGAAGCGCAGCGGCATCGACGGCGCGGGACTCGTGACGACGAGCTCGCCGACCTCGTCGAACACGTCGTTCCCGGCCTCGTCCCACGCGCGTACGTCCATGCCGAGCGTGCGCGTCTGGATCTCACCCGCGTACACGGGCAGGATCGGCGAGCCGCCGACCCACGCGGCCACGACTTCCGTTCCGCCTGACGGCGAGTTGACCCAGAGATCCGATTTGACGTTCTTGTAGAACCACGCCGTCGTCTCGGGCGACACGGGCGAACCCGTCAGCAGCACGTTGTCGAGCCGGGAGACGTCGACGATCTCGCGCGGGACGATGCCGGCCTTCACCATCATCTGCACGAACGTGGGACTCGCCCCGAACGTCGTCGCCTGCGCGTCGGCCGCGAGATGCCAGAGCAACGCCGGCGTCGGGTGCGCGGGGTGCCCGTCGTAGAGCACGACGCTCGCGCCCTGCAACAATGCGGAGAGCAACGCGTTCCACATCATCCAGCCCGTGGTCGAGTAGAAGAACATGCGCTTGTCGGGACCGAGATCCTGACCGAGGCCGGTCGATTTGAGAAGCTCGACGAGCACGCCGACGTGGCCGTGCACGATCGCCTTCGGCAAGCCCGTGGTGCCGGAGGAGAAGAGGATCCACAGCGGATGATCTTCGGCGACGTACGCGTAGGCGAAATCGTCCGGGGCGATGCGGGCGCCGTCGGCCAACCGGGACCACGGGATCGCGCCCGCGATCGGCGCGGGACGCGCGGCGTCGAGGTACGGGAACCACACGACGTGCCGGACCGTGGGCAATTCCGCGAGGATCTCGCGGATGACGGGCTCGCGATCGAAATCTTTGCCGGCGAATCGGTAGCCGTCCGCGACGATCGCGACGGCGGGCTCGATCTGCGCGAACCGGTCGACGACCGTGCGCGCGCCGAACTCGGGCGCCGCCGACGACCATACGGCGCCGATCGCCGTCACCGCGAGCATCGCGATCGCCGTCTCCGGAATGTTCGGCATGTAGGCGACGACGCGGTCGCCCGGCCCGACGCCGAGATCGCGCAGCGACGTCGCGAAGCGTCGCACGGCGTCGCCGAGCTCGTGCCACGTCATGCGCGCGAGCGGGCGCGTTTCGGACGAATGGAGGAACACCGCTTCGTCCGCGGCCGCGCGCCGCTCGTGACGCAGCATGTGCTCGGCAAAGTTGACGCGCGATCCGGCGAACCAACGCGTTCCCGGCATCGTCCGCGTATCGAGCACGGCGTCGTACGGCCGTTCCGAATGCACGTCGTAGAACGACCACACCGCGCTCCAGAATCCCGTCAGGTCGTCGACCGACCACGCGCGCAGCGCTTCGTAATCTGCGAAGTGGAGCCCGCGTTCGCGCTCGAGCCACCCCATGAATCGGAGGAGTTGCGTCGTGCCGGCGGCGGCGGGATCGGGCGTCCAGAGGAGCTGGCCTTCGGTCATGCGGGAGCGTTCTCTGCGGCCGCGGCGGACTCCGCGACCGGGACGTAGCGTCCGTCGTCCGCGCGACGGAACACGGTCGTCACGAAGCCGCGAGCCGCGTCCCACGCATGCGTGGCGAAGCCCGGCCGCTCGCGTCGCAGCGCGAAGGGCCGCCGTTCGAAGAGCTCGGGAACGACCTGCGGCGCCGTGCTCGGCGCGGTCGAGGCGCGCGCCCCGCCGACGTCGCCGACTCGCACGCAGTGGATGTGTCCCGAGATCACGCGCACGTGCCGCGCGCGCGGCGCGAGCAGCGCGCGCAGGCGCCGCGCGCCGCCGAATCCGAAGGCGTCGAGATAGTGCAGCCCGGTGCGGAACGGCGGCTGGTGCACGCAAACGAGGGCGGGCGTCGCGTCGCGAAGCGCGAGCGTGCGGTCGAGCCAACGCAGCGACGCGTCGTCGAGCCGCGCGCCCGGCCACGGCCGCGCGCCGTTCGCATCGAGACCGATCACGCGCACGTCGTACTCGTCGATCGCGAAGCGGACGCGCGCGTCGTTCGAGCCGCCGTACGTCCGCGGCGGAAGGCAGGCGCGCATGGCGTCGCGATCGTCGTGGTTGCCGGGCACGACGAAATACGGCACGCGCGACGCGGCCATGAGTTCGGCGAAACGCTCGTACTCGGCCGGCTCGCCGAAGTTCGTCAGATCGCCCGTGACGACGACGACGTCCGGCGCCGGATCGAGCGCGTGCAACGCATCGATCGCATCGCGGAGATACGCGGCCGTGTCGACGCCGAAGTACGTGGAGCCCGGGCGCACGACGTGCGTGTCGGTCAACTGGGCGACGAGCACGCGCCGCGGCGTCAGATCGCGGGCGACGCGGACGTCACGCCGCGCGTACGTTCGAGACGCGACGCGACGAGCATCCGGTACCGCACGAAGAAGAGCGCGCTCGCGAGCAACACCAGCAACGCGGCGTTGAGCGCGTCGCCGAAGTGCACCGCACGCGCCGGATCGGAGACGAACGCGACGCGCGCGAGGAGCCGGCACGCGACCGCGCCGACCCAGATCGCGACCGTCGTCAGCGAGCCACGCGCGTAGAGCACGGATGCGTCGGCCGTCACGCGCACGGTCGTGCGATGCGCGACGGCGTACCCGATCGCGGCGCCGAGCACGATCGCGACCACGCTCGCGGCCGCGAGCACGCCCGCGGTCTCCGGGCGCTTGATCACGGCGTACGCCGCGAGCCCGATCGCGACGGCGCCCGCGATCGCCGGCAGCAGGTAGATGCGCGCGACGACGAACCGCCGCTCTCGGAGTTCGCGCTGCAGAAAGCGCCCGACGACGAGCAGACCGATCACGACCGAGATCGCGACGTCGTTCACTAGAGCGCCGCGACGAATCCGTCGATGAGTTCGGCGACGCGATCGGGCCGCTCGAGCGGTAGATAATGTCCGGCTTCTTCGACGACGACGAGCCGGCTCTCGGGGATCACGTCGGCGACGCGTTCGCGCGTGAACTCGGGCGTCATCGGCCGGTCCGCCGCGGGAGCGAGCACGAGCGTCGGCGTTTCGATCGTCGCGGCTTCGTCCGCGAAGTCGACGTGCGTCCACGAGTCGAAACTTTCGAGCGCGACGTCGCCCGGCGTCGCGGCCGCGGCGGCGCGCATGATCGTGCGAGCCTCGGGCGTGGGTTCCGAATACGTCAGCGCGGACAACCACGCGTTCGCGTTCTCGGGATTGCCCGCGGTCGCACGAAACATGGCATCGATCTTCGGCGAGAACGGCACGCCGCTCGCGGGCACCGGTGCGACGAGCACGAGCCCTTCGACGGCGTCGGGCCGATCGATCGCGAACCGCTGCGCGATCGCGGCGCCCATCGAATGTCCGACGACGACCATCGGGTCGAGATCGAGCGCCGCGACGAGCGCGCTCACGTCGTCCGCGAACGTTTCGACGCGGAACGGCCCGGGCGCCGCGTTCGACGCACCGAATCCGCGGATGTCGAGGGCGATCGTGCGATAGCGCGCGGCGAGCCGCTCCACGATCGGCAACCACACGGCGCCGGCTCCTTGCCAGCCGTGGAGAAAGAGGATGGCGAGCGCCCCGCGCGGTCCGCGTTCGAAGTAGCTCAATTCGGCGCCGTCGCCGGTCACGAAGGTCGGCATCGCTGCGGCCTACGCGTTCTCCTCGGCGTTCTCCCGGGTCGCGCGGCTCGCGATCGCGCTCAGAAACGCCTCGCCGTAATCGGCGAGCTTCTTGTCGCCCACGCCCGGGATGCTACGCAGCTCGGCGAGCGACGCCGGCACGTCGCGCGCCATCGCGCGCAGCGTCGTATCCGGAAAGATCACGTAGGCCGGCACGTCGCGCTGATCCGCGATGCGTTTGCGCAGCGCACGCAAGTCGTCGAAGAGTTCCTCGTCTCCGGGGCCGCCGTCCCCGGACCCGCCGTCGTCCGCGCCGGACGTCCGATCGCGTTCGACGACGGCCGCCGCCGTCAACTCGACCGTCCGCCGTTCCAAGAGCGTCTTGCGGCCGCTCTCGGTGAGTTCGACGACGCTCCGCAAACCCGGCGTCTGGCGCAACAATCCGAGCCGCGTGAGCTCGCGGCCGATCGCGATCCATTCGGGACGCGCCGTGCCCTTGCCGATGCCGTACGTCGTGAGCGCGTCGTGATTCCAGCCGCGCACCTTCTCCGTTTCGCGACCGGTCAGGACGTCGACGAGATGGTTGAGCCCCACGCTGAACCCGCTCGCTTGGCGCACGCGCACGACGTTCGAGAGAAACTTCTGCGCGGCGACGGTGCCGTCGAAGCGCGCGCGCGGCGCGAAGCAGTTGTCGCACCCCGTGCAATCGCCGGGCGCGAGCCGTTCGCCGAAATATTCGAGGAGCATCGCGCGGCGGCACTCGGTACCTTCCGCGTAGTGCTGCATCACGCGCAGCGCGTCGCGCGCGCGCTCGCGTTCGTCCGCCTCTTTCTCCTCGATGAAGCCGAGCAGCTTCGCCGTGTCGTTCGAGCCGTAGAAGAGAACGCACTCGGCCGGCAGGCCGTCGCGGCCGGCGCGGCCCGTCTCCTGATAGTAGCTCTCGAGATTCTTCGGCAGATCGAAGTGCACGACGTAGCGCACGTTCGACTTGTTGATGCCCATCCCGAACGCGACGGTCGCGCAGATGACGGGCACGTCGTCGCGCACGAAGCGCTCCTGATTGTAGCTGCGCTCGGACGGATCGAGCCCGGCATGGTACGGCAACGCCGCGATGCCGGCCTCGCGCAACTTCTCCGCGAGCGTCTCGACCTGACGCCGGCTCGCCGCGTAGATGATGCCGCTCTCCTTGCGCCGCGTGCGCCCGAACGCGAGAAGCTGCTTGAGCGCGTTCTGCTTCTCGACGACGCGGTAGCTCAGGTTCGGCCGGTTGAAGCTCGCGACGTAGCGGCGCGGATCGCGCAATTGCAGCGACTCCACGATGTCCTCGCGCACGCGCGTGGTCGCGGTCGCGGTCAGCGCGAGGACGGGCACGCTCGGAAAGGCGCGTCGCAACTCGGCGAGGCGCCGGTAGTCCGGCCGGAAGTCGTGACCCCACTCGCTGATGCAGTGGGCTTCGTCGATCGCGAACCGCGTGACGTTCCAGGCCTCGAGATCGCGATACACGTGCGGTAACGCGAGCCGCTCGGGCGCGAGGTACAACAGCCGATAACCGCCCTCGTGCAGCGTGCGCAGCCGGCGTCGCGCCTCGTTCGCGTCGAGCGTCGAATTCAGGAACGTCGCAGGGATGCCGGCGGCCGTGAGGGCGTCGACCTGATCCTTCATGAGCGCGATGAGCGGCGACACGACGACGGTAAGGCCGGGGCGCATCACGGCCGGAAGTTGGAAGCACAGCGACTTGCCGCCGCCGGTGGGAAGGAGAGCGAAGACGTCGCGGCCGGCGAGCACGTCGTCGACGATGTCCGCTTGCAGCGGACGGAACGCATCGAATCCGAAGTGGTGCTTGAGCGCGGCCTTCGGATCCGTATCGAAGAGCGTAGACACTGGTTGGCCGACTTCGCGGCCGGCGTCCGGGCTCATGCGCGCTTCGACGATCACGGGACGTTCATCGCGACGGACGTCGTCGACGCCTAGCGATGACGCGGCTTCGTCAGACCAGCCGCTTGAACGGCTTTTTCTTCCAGACGAACCGATAGTAGAGGAGCTGCATCGCGAGACCGGCGACGAACGCCGCCGGGTACCCGTACCAGACGCCGCGCAGGCCGAGCGGCGTGTGCTGCGAGAGGACGTACGCGACCGGAACTTCGACCGCCCAGATCGAGAAGATCGAGATCAACGTCGGCCAGATGACGGTGCCGCTCGAGATCATGATCGCGGAGATGATGCGTGAATTCCCGAAGAGCACGTAGCTCCAGAGCGTGATCGTCAGCAGCGAATGCGCGATCTCCACCCTCTGCGGCGACGTGATGAAGAGCGAGATCGCGGCACGGCTACAGGCGTACACGACGACGATCAGCACGCCCTCGATCGCGTAGTTGAGGGCGACGGCCGAGCGGACGATCGTCGGAATGCGATCGGTGCGGCCGGCGCCGATCGATTGCGCGCTGAAGATCGACGCGGCGATGCCGATCGAGATCGCTGGAAACTGCACGTAACTCACGATCTGATTGACGGCGCCGTACGCCGCGAGCGCGGTCGATCCGAACCGGTTGACGAACGCGAGCACGGCGATCTCCGACAGCGAGACCATCACGAGGTTGATGCTCGTCGGCACGCCGATGCGCGCGATCGTCGCGACGAGTTTCGGCCGCGGGCGCAGATTCGCGATCATCCGGCCGTCGAACGCGAGCGGATGACGGCGGACGGCGAGATAGCCGAGGAGCGCGGCGAGCGAGAGTGCGTTCGAGACGATGTTGCCGACCGCCGCGCCGTTCGTGCCGAACGCGGGAATCCCGGCGAAGCCGACGATGAATGCCGGGGTCAGCGCAAACGTGAGCGCCGTGCTCAGGATCAATGCGAAGAACGGCGTGCGCGTGTCGCCCGTCCCGCGCAGGAACGTCGTGTAGGTGAGGTACGTGAAGAGCAGCGGAATCGAGAAGAACGTGATCCGCGCGTACGACGCCGACGCCGTGAGCACGTTCTCGGGCGTTCCGAGCGCGCGCAAGAGCGGCTCCGCGAACGCGCCGCCGATCGCGCCGACCGCGATGCCGAGCACGACCGTCAGCGCGATCGTCGTTCCCGCGATCCGTTTCACGTTCTCTTCGTCGCGCGCGCCGAACGCTTGGCCGATCAACACGCTGCTGCCGGCGCCGAGCCCGATCAAGAACGAGATGAGGAAGAAGACGATCGGAAAGATCGCGGACACGGCCGCGAGCGCGTCGACGCCGACGAGCCGGCCGAGGTAGATGCTGTTCGCCGTCTGGCCGAGCGACTGCAAGAGATTGCTGAGCGTGAGCGGCAACAGGAAGATCGCGAGCGACTGCCAGATCGGACGCGCGTCGCTGAGCGCGATCGACGTGCGCCGTGCGGGCGCCGCGGGGCCGGGCGTCATGCGCCTACCGCAGGCGTCGCGCGCGGCGTGACGACGCGCGTGCGCGCGTTCGTGTACCACACGAGACCGGGCGGCGCGTTGTGCGCGCGGCGCACGTATTTGCGTTCCGTGTAATCGACCGCGACGTTGTCCGATTCGCGCGCCTTCGAGTGATAGGCGGCGAGTTCGGCGGCCCGCTCGAGCTCGGCATCGTGCGCCGCGCGCGCCGTGTCGATGTGGAGCACCACGTGCGCCCCCGGCGTCTCGCGCGCGTGGAACCAGAGATCGTCCGGGCGCGCGAGGCGGAACGTGAGATCGGCGTTGCCCTTCGGCGACCGTCCGACGTAGATGCGCGCGTCGGGCGCGACGCGTTCGTCGAGCGGGCGCTGTTTCGCCGGCGCGGCTTTCGGCGGGGCGACGGGCCGGCGCTCGAGCCGTTTCGCGGCGTCGGCGACGTCGTCGAGCGTTTCGGGTTCGGCGCGCTCGAGCTCCCACGCGATCTCGCGCGCGAACGCGAGATCGGCCCGCGCTTCGTCGAGCCGCCGTCCTACGTGATCGAGCTTCGCGACCGCTTTCCGGTAGCGTTTGAAGATCGCCGCCGCGTTCGCTTTCGCGTCGAGCGCCGGGTCGAGGACGATCGTGACGTCGGGCGCGCTCGGCGGCACGAACGCCGCCGCGTGCGGTGGCACGTCGGTCAGGTGCGCGTAGAGCAACTCGCCCGCGCGGCGGAGGACGTCGCGCGCACCGTCGTCGTCGCGCTCGGACTCGAGCGCGGTTCGCTCGGCATCGATCGCCGCGCGGCGTTTCTCGATGCGCGCGCGCAACCGCTCGCGCCGCTGCTCGAACGCTTCGCGCGCGCGATCGTGCGTCGCGCGTACGACGAGATCCGCGAGTAACGCACCGAGCGACGGTTCGCGACGCTCCGCGAACGCGGCGAATTGCGCGAGCGGAAGCACGTGCGCTTGCACGAGCGTGCCGGCGTCGTCGCGATAGGCGAACACGTCGCCGAGGCCGTCCGGCTCGCCCTCGGTCGCGTCGATCACGGCGCGCGCGCGCGAGCGGCAACGCTCCGCGAGCGCGACCGGTGACGCCCCGAGCGCGCGGATCGTTTCCGCGACGAGCGACTCGGCGACGAGGCGCGGCAGCAACGGAAACTCGCCGCGCAGCGCGCGGATCGCGCTCGCGGGGTCGGGGTCGCTCGACGCGAGTGCCGCGACGGCGTCGTCGAGCGTTCGGTCCGCGCGCGGCGGGTCCGGCAGCGGCGGCGGCTCGTACGGATCGCCCACGACGATCGACCGCAGCGCGTTACGGCCCGCGCCGAATTCTTTCGCGGCGCTGACGATCGTGCCGTCCTTGAGCAGCAGCACGTTGCCGAAGCGCGGGACGAGTTCCGCGACGAGCCGGTACGCGCTCGCGACGCCGAACCGCGAACGCGTCGAACACTCGATCGCGATGAGCCGGTCGCCGCGCCGCGCGCGGACGCGGTCGATGCGCAGGCCGTCGAGCGTCGCCGCAGCGGCGCGGATCCAGCCCGCCGTTCGCTCGAGTTCGTACGGGCCTTCGAGCGCGACGATCGGCGTCGGTCCGAACGCGTCGATCGCGACGGTGCCTTGGGGTACGCGCAAGCCGAACCGGCCGTCGGCGAGGCGGCCGGCATCGCGGATCCGGGCGCCGCGCAGCGCGCGATCGAGTTCGGCCGCGACGCGGCGAACGATCAACCAATCGGTGAGCACGGGACTACGCTTGGCGTTCGGTCAGAACTTTCTTTGCAGCGAAAACGAGAAGCCGCTCGCGCCGTTCGCGGGCTCCGTATCGGTCACGGAATTGTTCGTCGAATTGAGCGACTGCGCGCCCTCGAACGTGTTGAAGCGATTGCTCGCGGGCTGGCTGAAGAAGGTCAGCTGCGCCGCCGTCGATTTGTTCGGGCTCGCGAGCAGACCGATGCTCTGCCGCTGCGGATAGCTGAACGAATCGGCGAACACGGCGCTCACGTTCTTGAAGATTTTCTTCTGCGCGCCGACGCTCGCGCCGCCGCCCGGCGAATAGTTGATCGCGAGGTTGCTGAGTCCGACGGCGCCGCCGAGCTGCGACGAGAACGGCTCGAGAATGTTCTGCGTCAGGAGCGAGCCGAGCTGCCCTTCTGCCGCCGCCTGAAACGGATTCTGCTGCGCCGTCTGCGAGCCCGGCGTGTTCGGAATGCCGCTCACCGCGCCGAGCGCCTGCGCGCCGACGAGGATGCCGACGATCTGTTCGCGCGAGTAGCTCGGATTCGAATCGAACGCGATGTTGAGTTGCGTGGCGGGGCCCGTCACGTGCAGCGTCACGTCGGTTTGGGGATTGTCGACCGTCGTCGTCGCGAGCGCGTCGATGTTCGGGATGACGCCCGTGCCGTCGAACGACACCGTCGTCGGATATTGAATGTTGAACGTGCGATAGAAGCTGAGCGTGCCGCCCGTCGAGTCGAGCTCGCCGAGCACCGTCGGGCTCCCGATCGTGCCGCCCACGGTCAGATCGCCTTTGGCGCCGATGTCGACCGGGCCGCCCTGCACGCGCACGTCGTTCCCGACGCCGACCGCGAGTTGCAACGACACGGGAAGCGGCGTCGCGCTCGATGCGGGTCCCGCCGCCTTCGGAAGCAGCGCCGTCGTCGGGATGCGTGCCGACGTGACCGCGAGCGAACCGCTCACGAGCGCGTTCGAGCGCGCGGCGCGCGCGATCGTCACCGTTCCGTCGATGCGACCCTTGAACAGTGACGGCAGGTCGAACACCGCGTTGTTCGAGACGAGCGCGAGCGACCCCGATGCCGACTGCGCGGGCGATTCCAAATCGGGCACGGAGACGTTCCCGCTCGCCGAGATCGTGCCGCCGCCGACCTTCGCGCTCGTGTCGTGCAGCGTCGCCGTGCGGCCGTTGAACGTCACCTGCGACACGAAGTCGGTGATCTTCGATTTCTCTTGCGGTCCGACGAACGAGCCGCTCGTCACGGCGAGCGTTCCGCGCAAGCCGGGTCGTGCGAGCGACCCGACGATTCCGACCTTGCCGTCGAGCAGGCCTGCGAGCTGCGTGCCCTTCGGGAGCAGCGGCGCGAACTGCGCGAAGTCGACGCGATCCGCGGTGAGTTGGAGCGCGAGCGGCGCGCGCGGGGGTCCGATACCGGGCGGCGTCATCTCGAGCGGCGCGTATCCGTTCGCGAGCACGCGGCCTCTCTGCAAATCGACCTCGGCCGAGTTCAGCTGCGCGCGCGTGCGCGTCACCGCGATGTCGGCGCGAGCGCTCGGAACCGTGTACTTGCCGTAGCGGATCGACTCGGCATCGATCGTGTCGGCGAGCGCCGGCCGGGCGAGAGTCCCCGTGATGCGCGCCGTCGTCGACACCGAGCCCGAGACGTCGTACGCCGTGCCCGTGACCGTCTTGCCGAGCGCGCCGACGTCGGGCGTCTTCGCGACGATCGTCAACGCGAACGGCGCCTTCGGATCGAGCCCCGCGCTTCCGGATGCCGTCGTCGTCAGGTTGTCGATCGCGAGCACGGCGTTCGTGATCGTGACGCGTCCCGAAGCCGCCCGCGCGTCGAGCGTCGCCGTGCGGATCGCGACGCGCCCCGCCATGCCGTGCGTGACGTCGGCGTGCGCGGACAGGGCGATCGCGGGGTACGTGCCGCGGATCGTGGCGTTCGCGTCGGCGAAACCGGAAACGGGTGCTTGAACGTTGGCGGCGGGAAGCCACGTGTCCAGATCGACGTTCGACGCGCGGACGTCGAGCGCGAGCGCGGTGCGATGCAACGCGTCGCGGAGCGGCGCCGCGGCGGGGAGCACGATGTCGCCGTCCGCGAGAATGCGGCCGGTCGTGCCGCCGACGGCGACGTCCGTGCGAACGTCACGCCCGCGCGTCGACCAATCCGCGCGCGTCGTGCCGACGTCGAAGCGGCGGAAGCGCGTGTGTTCGAGACGGACGCGGCCGCTCGTGACGATGCGATTCGGCTCGTTTCGGACGGACGCCGCGAGGCTGCCCGAGCCGCCGAGCGTGTCGCCCGCGTTGAAGAAGTCGTTGAAGTCCGCGAGCTCGACGCGCGGCGCGCGCAACGACGCGGCTTGCGCGTGCTGCGAGACGTCGGCCGCGAAACCGAGCACGGTCGAACCGACGGTCACCGCTCCGTTGCGCGCCGCGACGCCCGCGGCCCCACCCGCGAGGGCGACCGACGCGTCGCGAAAACGCAGGCCGTTGATCGAGCCTTCGGGGAGCGCGACGCTGCCGACGATGCGAGGGTCGGCGCCGCTGCCGCGCACGTCGAGGTCGGCGTCGAGCGTGCCTTCGGGATAGAGTGCGTCGGCACGCGCGATGTGCGCGAGCGTCGCGACGTCCGCTTGACGGACGTGTGCGTCGAACGCGTAGGTCGCACGCGCTGGATTGCCGCGCAACCCGGCGACGTCGCCGTCGAGTTCGCCGACGGCGGGTCCGGCGCGGACGAGCGCGTCGTGGACGTCGAGCCGTCCCGTGTCGTACGTCAGACCCGTGCTCGCGTCCACGGGTAACGCGGCGGCGGCCGCCGCGGCGAGATGCACGCCGCTCGCGGCGACGCCGGCTTCGACGTGGGGCGAAGTCGCGGTACCGCTGATGGCCGCGACCGCGGAGACGTCGCCGGCGCGCACCGGCAAGCCGGCGGCGCGGAGCGACGCGAGATCGATTCCGCTCGCGGAGACGTCGAGCGTTCCGCCGTTGCCGAAACTGCCGTCCGCAACCACGTCGTGACCGTCGATCGTCGCGCGGGCGCCGTACACGTCGACCGTCCTGCCGCGAACGCGCGCCGTCGCTTCGAGCCCGTCGAGCGCGATGCCGGCGACGGTCGCATCGTGGAACCGCGCGTCGTGGATCTGGGCGAGGATGTCGTCCGTGCCGCTCGCGACGACGGAGACCGGGATGTCGACGTCTCCCGTCGCGACGATGCGGGCGCCGGCGGCGCGAGCGATCGGCGCGAGCGCACCGCGATAGCGCGCGTCGAGCGCCACGTGCGTGCCGTCGACGACCGCCGCGCGTGCCGTCACGTCGTCGATCGGATAGCCGAGCGCGCGAATGCCGTACGCATGCGCGTTCCCGCCGAGTGCGAAGCGTTTGCCGGCAAACGTTCCCGCCACGTCGCCGTCGAACGTGCCGGAGATCGCGGGCACCGCGGCCAGGTCGATGCCGGGTAACGCGGGCTGACGGCCGCCGGTATCGAACGCGAAGCGCCGCGCGGAGACGAACGCTCCGCCGGACGACGCCCTCGCGCCGTCGAGCGCGACGCGAGCGTACAGCTGCCGTGCGCCGGGCCCGTCGAGCACGAAGGGTCCGATCGTTCCCGTACCGTCCGCCGCGACCGAAAAGACGCCGGAGAGGCGATCGCGCGGAGACGCGCCGTCGACCACGCCCGACGCGGCGAGTTGCGAATCGACGCCGGCGAGCACCGCGTTCGCATGCAACGGCATCGCGCCGAGCAGCGACGCCGCATACGGAAAACGCTGCATCGGCGCCTCGACGTTCGCGACGATGTCGACCGACGTATGCTTGTCGTGCACGTTCAAGTTGCCGCGCGCGCTCACGTCCGCACCGTCGTACGCGAGCGCCGTGCGCAGGATCGACGTATCGGGCCCGTGCAGCACGACGAGACCCTTCGGTCCATCGATCGGAATGCGCTGATACATGACGCGCGGCGAGGCGAAACTCGCGAGCGTCGTCGGCTCCGTCGCGTCGCCTTCGACGAACAGCGCGAACCGGATCGGCCCGGACACCGGAAGCTTCTTCGCCGCGTCGTTCAACGTGAGCAGGTTTCGCAGGTCGCCGTTCCCGACGATGCCGAGTCGCAGAACCGGCTTTTGCAGATCGTAGATGGCGCCCGCGATGCGCACGGGGATGCCCGCGATCGAACCGTCGACCTTCGGAATCGCGAGCCCGTCGTCGTAGACACGCAGCGATCCGCGACCGTCGCGCAGGGGCTTCGCGATGCCGTTGAGGTAAGGCTGGAAGTGATCGAGGTTCGCCGTCACCGATACGTGACGTTGCATCGCACCGGCACGATCCGGCAGACCGTAGATGCGCGCGTCGATGTCGTTCAGGACGCCGTCCGCGACGTGCAGCGACGTCGAGTTCAGCGCGTAATCGATCAGCGGCGCGAGCGCGAGCGTCTTCGCGCTCACGCGCGTGAACTCGTAGCCGCGTTTCTCATCGAGCGTCCCGCGAACGGCGATCGGAAACGTGCCGCCCTCCTCGGTGATCGCGAGATCGACGCTCACGTGCGACAGACGCTTCGGATCGACGTTCGCATCGGCTTGCAGGTTGCCGATCGCGAGTTTCCGGCTGTGGGCGAAGATGCGCGTCTCGTCGATGACGCCGACGGACCCGTCTTCGATGACGAGGTGGATCTTCGGGATGGACGGCGGCGCGCTCTGCTGCGTGTTGTTCGAGGACGGCAGGTTGAAGTTGTAGGTTCCGTCCTTGTGATGGACGATCGTGATCTTCGGGCGGTCGATCTCGATCGCCGAGATGCCGTAGAGGTACGGACCGCCGAAGACGTCGTGGAGCGAATACGCGACGTCGATGCGTTCTGCCGTGAACAGCGGTTCGCGGCCGGTGGCGCTCACGTCGGGCCGCGTGATCGTGAGGTGGCCGCCGCGGTTCGTCAGGTCGCCGTACGTCACGACGTAGCCGGCGAGCCGGCCGCCGAGCGAGATGCCCGTTCGTGCGAGCGGCC
This sequence comes from Rhodospirillales bacterium, assembly GCA_903970385.1. Lineage (GTDB taxonomy): Bacteria > Vulcanimicrobiota > Vulcanimicrobiia > Vulcanimicrobiales > Vulcanimicrobiaceae > Palsa-1515. The sequence goes on from CAJCIN010000144.1 coordinate 23,558, forward strand.
CGAGGAAGAGAATAACGCCGAGAACGATGAGAACGAGAACTCCGGCCCCGATGAGGACGGCGCGGCGCCGACCCTTCAAAGGACCACCGGCATCGTAGCGAGACCGCTGTGCATCGGTTGTGCCATACCCCGTGGCCTCTACGGTTAAGCGAACGCCTCGAACGCCTCGAACGCGTCGTACGCTCGCGGGCAGGCCGCCTCGAACGACGCTACGAAGCTTGGAAGTTCGACGACGGGAATCGTGTCCGCCGTCACACTGCGGCGAACGGTCGCTACGATATCGAAGCGACGAAGTCGATGGTGGTCGTTCGTCGGACGCGCTAGGAGTTCAGGTGCCGGGGCGCACGTGGGGCATGCCGCCCCGACGCGACCAAGCTCGGTCAATATGCAAGAGAAGATCGTCAAAGGCGCAGGGAGTCCGGCGCCGGGGGCCATCGGGGAGCACGCCGCCCCGATTTCGATAAAGCCGGGCCCGGGTTTACTGTTCGTGGTGTCGGGCCCGTCCGGGGCCGGCAAGGATACCGTGGTCGACGCGCTCCGGACGCGGATGCCGCGGTTGCGCTACTCCGTCTCGGCGACGACGCGGGCGCCGCGCGACGGGGAGCGTGAAGGCGAAGCGTATTTCTTTTTCGACCGCGAACTGTTCGAACGGAAACTCTCCGAAGGCGCATTCCTCGAAACCAATTCCTACAACGACCACCTCTACGGTACGCCGCGTTCGTTCGTCGAGGGCACCCTCGCGGACGGCTACGACGTGATCATGAAGCCCGAAGTGCACGGGGCGCTCGCGGTCAAAGCCGCCTTCCCGCTCGCCGTGCTGATCTTCTTGCTCCCGGACAAATTCTCCAACCTCCGTTTGCGCCTCGCGGCCCGACGCACGGAATCGAACGACGACATGGCCGCCCGCCTCGCGATCGCCCACCAAGAATTGCAGCAGATCCGGAACTTCGACTACGTCATCATCAACGAACAGGCCCCGCCGGAACGACAGAAGTCGCTGCCGGCGGTCGACGATCTGGAAGCGATCGTGCGGGCCGAGCGCTTCCGAATCCATCACTACAACGACGCCATTTTCAGAAACGTGGAAAACGCATGAGCGAATCCGTATTCGGAGATCTCGACGGGCTTCTCGAGCACGTCGACTCCAAGTTCACCCTCGTCAACGTCGTCACGAAGCGCGCGAAGCAGCTCAACAACGGCGCGCCGCCGCTCACCGAGAATTCGAACCCGAACAAGCCCGTCTCCACCGCGTTCAACGAAGTCTCGCACGGCAAGATTCCGTACCATCGCGTCAAGGAAGGCATCAAGTAACGTTCGATGTGCGGGATCGTCGGTTACGTCGGAGAGCGCGATAGCGTTCCGGTCATCCTCGATGCGCTCCGGCGCCTCGAGTATCGCGGGTACGACAGCGCCGGCGTCGCGGTCATCGATGCGAGCGGGTCGCTCGTCGGGTCGAAAGCGGAAGGCAAGCTCGGGCGTCTCGCCGAGCGTCTGACGACGGAGCCCCTGCACGGGAAGACGGGCGTCGGCCACACGCGCTGGGCGACGCACGGCCGTCCGTCGGACGTCAACGCCCATCCGCACATGGACTGCTCGGCGAAGATCGCGGTGATTCACAACGGCATCATCGAGAACTATGCGCGCCTGCGCGAGCGCCTGATCGCGTCCGGCCACACGTTTCGCAGCGAGACCGATACCGAAGTCATCGCGCATCTCGTCGAGGAGAACGACGAGGGCGACCTCGTCGCCGCCGTCCGCAAGACGCTGCGCGAGGTGCGCGGCGCGTTCGCGCTCGGCGTGATCTCCCAGGATGCGCCGGACCAGCTCGTGTTCGCCCGGAGCGGGGCGAGCCCGCTCGTCGTCGGCATCGGCGAGGGCGAGATGTTCGTCGCGTCGGACACGCCCGCGATCCTGCAGTACACGCGCAAGCAGATCATCTTGCGCGAAGGCGAGATGGCCGTCGTGGAACGGGACGGCTACGCGCTCACGGACTTCGACGGCGTGCCGATCGAGCGCGAGGTCACGCAGGTGATGTGGGACGCGAGCTCCGCCTAGAAGGACGGCTTCAAGCACTTCATGCTCAAGGAGATGTTCGTCCAGCCGAGCGTCGTCAAGGAAACGCTCGCGGGCCGCATCGACGAGGTCGGCGACTCGCAGCTCGCGGCCGAGCTCAAGATCGACGAAGCGCTCCTGCGCGCGATGACGAAGATTTCGATCACGGGCTGCGGCACCGCGTTCCACGCGGGCATGGTCGGTATGTATTTGCTGCGCGCGCTCTGCAAGCTGCCGGTCGAAATGGAGCTCGCGAGCGAGTTCCGCTACGGCGATCGCGCGCTCGACCCGCGGACGCTCACGATCGCGATGTCGCAGTCCGGCGAGACGGCGGATACGATCGAGGCCGTAAAGATCGCGAAGGCCGCGGGCGCGCCCGTGCTCGGCATCTGCAACGTGCTCGGCTCGCACCTCACGCGGCTCGCCGACGGCGTGCTGTACACGCGCGGCGGTCCCGAGATCGGCGTCGCCGCAACGAAGACGTACGTGTCGCAGACGATCGCGATGGTGTTGCTCTCGCTCTACCTCGCGCGCATCCGTCGCAGCGAGCCGATCGAGCATCTGCGCGAGATCGCGGAGAACACGAAGACGCTGCCCGCGGCGATCGACCTCTGCCTCAACGCATCCGACGACGTGCGCCGTGCCGCACGCACGCTGCGCTCGGCGCGTAGCGTGCTCTTCATCGGACGCTACGTGAATTTTCCGACCGCGCTCGAGGGCGCGCTCAAACTCAAGGAGATCTCGTACATCCACGCCGAGGGCTTCGCGGCGGGCGAAATGAAGCACGGCCCGATCGCGCTGCTCGATGCGAAGGTTCCGGTCGTCGCGATCGTCACCGACGGCCGCGTGCGGGAGAAGATGCTCTCGAATCTCGCGGAGGCCAAGGCGCGCGAAGCGATCACCGTCGTGATCGCGAACCATGGCGACCACGAAGCCGAGGCGCTCGCCGACCACATCTTTTGGGTGCCGAAGGTCGACGAGTTGCTCTCGCCGATCGTCAACATCGTGCCGCTGCAGTTGCTCGCGTACCACATCGCCGACATCGACGGCAAGGACGTCGATCAGCCGCGTAACCTCGCGAAGACGGTTACGGTCGAATAATCCCCGCGCCCGCGCCCGCTCTGACGGGATTTCGCCGGACGCGCGACATACGAAGAATCGATGGCCCCATCCGCAGTCGCCCGTGTCGACGGGCGCGCTTTGGACGCGTTGCGTCCCGTCTCGATCGAACCGAATCCGCTCGATTTCGCGGAAGGTAGCGCGCTCATCTCGGTCGGCAACACGCGCGTCCTGTGCGCGGCGACGATCGAGGAGAAGGTGCCGCCGTGGCTTCGCAATCAGGGCCGCGGCTGGGTCACGGCGGAATATGCGATGTTACCGCGCGCGACGCAGGAGCGGAACGCGCGCGAAGCCGCTCGCGGCAAGATCGGCGGTCGGACGCACGAGATCCAGCGCTTGATCGGCCGGGCGCTGCGCGCGGTAACCGATCTCAAATTGCTCGGCGAGCGCAGCGTCATCGTGGATTGCGACGTCTTGCAAGCCGACGGCGGAACGCGTACGGCCGCGATCACGGGCGCCTACGTGGCGCTCGCGCTCGCGCTGCGGCGCGACTTCACGCCGGGTCCCAAGTGGCCGCTCGTGCGTCACATCGCCGCGGTCAGCGTCGGTTACGTGGACGGTGCGGCCCATCTCGACCTGCAGTATTCCGAAGACAGTCGAGCCGAGGTGGATATGAACGTCGCGATGACGGATGCCGGCGCGTTCGTCGAGGTGCAGGGCACCGCCGAAACGAGACCGTTCGATCGGGGGCAGCTCGACGAGATGCTCGCGCTCGCCGAAGGCGGTATCGCGTCGCTCTTCGCCCTCCAGCGTTCGGCGCTCGATCGTGCCGGTTGATCGCAACCAAATCCGCGCGCTCGCCGACGAGGTGGGGCGCTTCTACGTGCGCGAGCGCACGATGCGTCGCGCGCAGGAAGCCATCCGGACGCTCCTCGCGAGCGACGTGGAACTCGACGACGCGGCCGTGCGCGGCTATCTGCGCGCCGTGACGACGTACTTCACCGGCTTCGAACGCGAAGCGCGCGGGCATCTCGCCGACCTCGAGCGCCGTCTCGCGCGCGCGAGTCAATTGCAGTTCAACTTGACGGCCGAGCGCGGCGTCGCCGCGCGCCGCGTCGAGGCGACGCAGGGCGTCCTGTCGCACCTCGCGGAAGTCGCGCCGCGGTACGGCGCATGAGGATGCTCGACGACGTCGGTCGCGGCACGATCGGCCTGCTCGATTACGCCGGCGGCGTCGCGACGCTGTCGGCGGAGGCGGGTTCGTTCATCGGTCGCCTGCGCATCCGCGTCGCGGAGACGTTCGCGCAAGCCTACTTTCTCGGCGTTCAGTCGTCCGCGATCGTCCTGCTCACGTCGCTGTTCACGGGCATGGTGATCTCGCTCGAATCGGCCAATCAAGCGAAGAGCTACGGCGCCTCGAGTCTCGTCGGCGGCGCCGTCGCCTACGTGTGTTCGCGCGAACTCGGCCCGATGCTCACGGCCGTCGTCGTCGCGGGCCGGGCGGGCGCCGCGATCGCGGCCGAGATCGGTTCGATGGTCGTGACGGAACAGATCGAAGCGCTCGAAGCCCTCGGGCTCTCGCCCGTGCAGATGCTCGTCGTGCCGCGGCTGCTCGCGCTCGTCCTCATGCTGCCGCTGCTCACGATCTTCGCGGACATCATCGCCATCCTCGGCGGCATGTACCTCGCGCACAACACGGCGCAGATCAGCTACGGCGAATTCATCCAATCCGCGCGCGAGTTCAGCGCCTTCGACGACTACGTCAAGGGCATGCTCAAAGCGGCGGTGTTCGGAGCGTTGATCGCCGTGATCTGCTGCTACCAGGGATTGCGCGTGCGCGGCGGTGCGGCGGGCGTCGGCAAGGCGACGACGGCGGCCGTCGTATCGTCGATCATTCTCGTGTTCGTCTCGAACTTCATCATGTCGCTGATCTTCTTCGGATCGGGGACGAGGTAGTGGCCGCGTACGCGCAGATCGAGAGCGTGACGCTCCGGTTCGGCGAGAAGGTCGTATTGCAGAATTGCACGCTCGAGATCAAGGAGCGCGCGATCACGTGCTTGATCGGTCTCTCGGGTGCGGGCAAGTCGACGATCCTGCGCCTCCTCAACGGTCTGCGCATGCCGGACGCGGGTCGCGTGACCGTGCGGGGCCGCGATCTGCGCGATCTCTCGTATCGCGACCTGATCGAACTGCGTCAGAAGATCGGCTTCTCGTTTCAATTCGCGGCGCTCTTCGACAGTCTGACGATCGGCGACAACGTCGCGATGCCGCTGCGCGAGCACACGCGCATGTCGAAGCGCGAGATCGACGAGATCGTCGTGCAGACGCTCGACTCGGTCGGGCTCTCGGGCGCGCGCGACCGGATGCCGTCGCAACTGTCCGGCGGCATGCTCAAGCGGGCCGGGTTCGCCCGGGCGATCGTCACGAACCCGGAGTGCGTGCTCTACGACGAGCCGACGACGGGCCTCGATCCGATCATCACGCACGTGCTCACCGACACGATCAAACGGCTGCGCAAGCAGCTGAATTCCACGGCGGTCGTCGTGTCGCACGATCTCGGGAGCATCTACGCCATGGCGGACTACGTCGCCATGCTCTTCGAAGGGGCGATCATCGCCTACGGAACGGTCGACGAACTCAAGCGCTCGCCGAATCCGATCGTCCAGCAATTTCTCCAGGGAAGCGAGGTCGGTCCGATACCGCTTTGAGACGGTACGCGACCCGAACGAAATGAACAAACAAGCTCAGGTCGGACTCTTCACGATCCTCGGTCTCGTCGCAGTCTTCGCCGTGTTTTTCGTACTCGCGGATTTCGGGACGCGTGCCGCCGGTTACAAGATCGGCGTCCATTTTCGCGCGGCCTCCGGCTTGCGTAACGGCGCGATCGTCTATCTCAGCGGCGTGCCGATCGGTGCGGTCGACGATATCTCGCTCTTGCCCGATTATTCGACGGAAGTCCATCTCGCGATCAAGCCGAGTTTCGAGATTCCGGTGAACGCACGTTTCCTGATCCAAGCGCCGATCACGGGCGATCCGTCGGTGTTGATCGAGCCGCCCGTCGACGTCGACCGGAGCGTCGCCACGCTTCCGCACGAGGTGTTGCCGATCGAGCAGCAGCCGCGCGGCACGAATCCCACGTCGTTCGCGGACCTCCTCGAACAGGGGCAGGGCGAAGTCCGCCGGCTCGACGACCTGCTCGCCGAGTTCCAGAAGTCGGAGCCCGTCCTTCTCGCCGAGCTGCAATCGACGCTGCACAACGCGAACGCGCTGACGACGAACGCGAACGTCTCGCTCTCACGCGTCACGACGAAGGTCGAGGCGCTGACGGATTCGCTGCAGCGCAACCTGACGGTGGCGAGCGACAACGTCGTCAGCCTCACGGGCGGCCTCAATAGCGTCGTACAACGCGATTCGGTGCAGGTCGACGCGCTGCTCGCACAACTGTCGCACACCTCGAAATCGTTCGGCGAGACGGTGGATTCGCTGCACGACGTCGCGACGAACCCGCACGTGAAGGCGAACCTGATCGACACGACGCGCGACTTCGCCGCGACGGCGAAGGCGTTCGCCGAACTCACGAACGATCTGCGCAACGTCACCGGGAACCCGCAGACGCAAGCGCAACTGCGCGATACCGTCGCGCAGCTCGACGCCACGTCGCAGAAAGTGGATTCGCTCGTTGGCCAGCTCGGCGGGACGTCGAAGGTGTACGGTGTCGATCCGAACGCGTCGCCGCCCGCGAGCGCGACGCCCGTGCCGCCGGGATTCGTCCCGACGTCGCAGCCGGTGCTGCCGCCGGCGGCGGTCTCATCGTCCGCACCGGCTCCTGGCGAATCGTCACCCGCGTACGGAGCGCCGGCCGGAACGTCGCGCGATCGCGGATCGCCGGGCGCGCCGTCGAGTTCGACCGCGCTCGCGAATTTGCGAAACCGGCTGAACGGTTTTACGAAAGATCTCGTGCAGTTGCAAGTGCGCGTCGGGCAACTCTCCGTGGCGCGGCCCGGCAGCTTGACGACGAACACGTCGCCGCTGCTCACGAAGGATCGCGGCCCCGAATCCGACTTCAACCTGTTGATCTTACCGCGCGCGCGCACGGGTCTAGAAGCGGGCGTCAACGACGTCGGGAGCAACGGAACGTCGACGGCGAACCTGCTGCTCTTGAATCGGAGCGGCGGCCTGACGTACGGCGGCGGCATCGAGTATTCGCGGCTCGGGCTCACGACGAGCGTGGCGCGCGGGCGCTTCGGATTCGAAGCGCGCGCGTACGATCTCCGGCATCCGACGCTCGACTCGTACCTCAACGTGTTCGCCACCCCGAAGTTTCAGGTCTTCGGCGGCGAGCGCGATCTCAACCACGTCGATCGCCGTTCGGTGTTCGGACTTCAATTCGAGTTCTAGCGCCGTTCGCGGTTCCCGCGGTCGTCGCCGCCAACGTCGCCGCGTTCTGCTACGAGGCGTCGCTCGGGCCCGACGCGCGCGCCGCGTTCGTCGACGCCTTCGCCGTCATCCCGTACGACGTGACGCACGGCGTGCAACTCGCGGACGCCCCGCCGACGCTCGCGACGCTGGTGACTGCGCAATTCCTACATGCGAGCGTCCCGCACGTCGTCGCGAACATGCTCTTCCTCGCGGTCTTCGGACCGGCGATCGAGCGTCTTCTCGGCCCCGCGCGGTTCGTCGCGCTCTACCTCCTGTGCGGCGTACTCGGCAACGTCGCGCAGATCTCGTTCGATCCGGGCAGTCACGTTCCGGAGATCGGCGCGTCGGGGGCGATCGCGGGGATCCTCGGAGCGTACGTGCTCCGCTTCCCGGCCGCGCACGTGTTCTTGCGCATCCCCGCGTTCGTCGTGATCGGGCTCTGGGCGGTGTTCCAATTCGAGCACGGCTTCGGCGCGCTCGCGACGAACGTGCTCTCCGAACGGGGCGGTACGACCGCCTATTTCGCGCACATCGGCGGATTTCTCACCGGCGTCTTCTCGATCGGATTCATCAGGCGGTGAAGGTATGAACAACGACGTGCGACCGCGGGTCGCGATTCTCGGCGCGGGCGCGATGGGCACGCTGTTCGCGTACCGGCTCGCCGAACGTTCGGACGTCACGCTGATCGACGTGCGGGGCGATGTCGTCGAGACGATCAACGAGACGGGCGTCCAGGTGGACGACGAAGAGCCGCGGCGCGTCGTCGCGACGCAAGATCCGGCCCGCGCCTTCGCGACGAACTTTCTGTTCGTGTTCGTGAAGGCGCCGAACACGCTCGCCGCCATCCGGCCCTTCGCCGGCAAACTCAATCCGGCGACGCCGATCGTCTCGCTGCAGAACGGCCTCGGCAACGAGGAGGCGATCAAGACCGCGCTCGGGGGGACCGTGCCGCTCGTCATCGGCATCACGAACGAAGCGGGCCTCGCCGTCGGTCACGGACGCTCGCGGCGACAGGGTGTCGGCGTGACGGTCGTCGGTTCCGCGGGCGCGTCGACGGCGACGGTGCGTGCGGTCGGAGAGCTGGTCGAGCAGGCCGGCCTCGCCTGCCACGTCGCGTACGACATCCGGCCGCATCTGTGGGGTAAACTGCTCGCGAACGCCGCGATCAATCCGATTTCCGCGCTCGCGGACGCGAAGAACGGCATCGTCGCGAGCGACCCCGACGCGGCCGAACTCGCACGCGCCGTCGCGCTCGAAGCGGCCGCCGTCGCGCGCGGCTTGCGCGTCAATCTGCCGTTCAGCGACGCGTGGGAATACGTGCGCGACGTCGTCGCCTCGAGCGCGGAAGATCGCAACTCGATGACGATCGATCTCGGCGCGCGGATGAAGACGGAGATCGATCAGGTCAACGGCGCGATCGTCGCGGCGGGCAGACGGCTCGGCATCCCGACGCCCTACAACGACGCGCTCCTGCGCCTCGTCAAAGCAAAGGAAAACGCGCCGCGTGAGTGACTCG